>JACPBV010000031.1 GCA_016180135.1 Candidatus Woesearchaeota archaeon | reverse complement strand
CAACCAATCCAGCCCCTCATGGCGTATTCAGATGTTTTCTCCTTCGGTCGAAAATGCCCTTCTCGCCACTTAGAAGGGGGCAGTCCCCGACAAATCGGTGCTTTAGAAAGATTGTTTGCGAATCCAACAACATCGGTGAGGCGAGGGAGGGGATGCTCCCTCGGGAAACCCGAGCAGGGCAAAATTCCTGAAAGGAGTTTTGACCGTCGAGCCCTTTGTTGTTGGATTCAAAAAGGAATAGGAGCATCGGTTTTGTAACTGTGCAATAATTATGATTCAACATACACTTTGTTTTGACAGGCTCCGTTCAAAATCTCGCTTCGCTCGGGTTAGCAGCTTAAAAATCCCAAAGTGATTTTTCAGTTGCTGACATTCCCCGTTTGGGGCAACCCCCCTGTCAGCTCGATTCAGGGGGCAAATGATTTTTACTTTAGGCTGCTAACCTATATTTTGAACGGAGCCATTTTGACAGAAAGCTATTTATAGGCTCATAAAACCTGATTCGCTATGGCCGGCGAAAAGAAAAAAGGGCTGTTCATCGTCATTGACGGCATAGACGGCTCAGGGAAATCCTCCATCATCAATTTTCTTGCAGAATTCCTTGCAGACCAGGGGCATAACTATGAGATTTGGTCAACCTTTGAGCCGACGGATGGCATCTACGGGCGGCAGATCAGGGAGATGCTGGTGGCCGACAAGGATTCAGCAAGCAATGCAAGGCTTTTGCTCGACCTCTACATCAAAGACCGGGAGGAGCATCTCACCAAAGGGATCCTGCCGTTCCTCGACAAGGATTTTGGCGGTTATCCCATCGTCATCTGCGACAGGTATTACTATGCGACCATGGCCTACCAAGGAATGCAGGGCATCCCTCTGGCTGAGATCGCCGAGAAGAACAAGCTCTTCAGGAAGCCCGATATCGCTTTTTTTATCGATGTGCCTGCTGAAGTTGCCCTGCAGCGCATTATGGATTCACGGGGCAGCCAGCAGAAATTTGAGCATCTGGAATTCCTTCAGGGCCTGAGAGATCGGTTTCTTGAGCTTAAGGAAAAGCTCCCTGATAACATCAGGATCATTGACGGCGCGCAGGCGTTTGAGAAAGTCTCTGCGCAGGTAGGCAAAGAGATCAATGCCCTGCTGCGCCATGGCCATGCTTGCCATGCCTGAATTCATGCTCCTCATCAGCTTCCGGGTCCTTGTCCGGAGAGATAATGTAGCTTTCAGAGACTGATTCATAGTAGGGGGTTATGGCATAATGTTCTTCTTTCTCCCCCTCTTCCCAATTTTTTCCTTCTTCTTTCTCTTCTGCATGTTCAGGGTGCCTGTGGTGTTGGCCGTTTTTCTTCTGAACCCAAGGAAATGAGAAAGAGCCGTTCTTCCTTAAGATGATGGCAGCGATGACAAGCCCTAGCGCAATCAGCCCTGCAGCGATGACTGTTCCGGAGCCTCCCTCAATAACAGCATTTTGGGAAGCTGGAAACATGTGGCAGGAAAAATCAGAGCCGCAGTATTGGGTTTTTTTACAGTCGCTGTCCCGGGAACATTCCCGTGTTGAGAAGTTTATTCCCCAGACAAGAAAAATGATTACTGCAATAAAAATTCCGATGGAGATAATGCCGCCGTCCGCCTTCCTGCTTATTATGAAGCTGCCCATCCTGCACATACCTTTGGGAAGCAGAGGCAGTTTTTAAACCTTTCTGAGGTCACTACTTTAAGATGAGGACGAAGGCGGTTCGGCAACCGCCTTTTCTTTCTCCACAGGCTTTCCAAGAAAGTCAGAAAGTTCAGTATTTGCCATGATGGCTCTATAACTTATCTTAGGTTTTTTCATCACCATATCATCGGCGGCCTGTGCTTCCGAAGCCGCCTTCACCCCTTTTTGTTGATGGTAACTCTTCTGTCTCTCTGATCACAGCGCTCTCGACAGGCTGGATGAGCATCTGTGCGACCCTCATTCCCTTTTCGATCTCAAATGCTTTTTTTCCTGAATTGATCATCACGACCTTGATCTCTCCCCGGTAGGTTGCATCCACGACCCCTGCAAGCGTGTGGACTGCATGGTTCGCTGCGATGCCCGACCTGTCCCAGATAAGGCCCGCATATCCGATAGGGATCTCGCAGGATATTCCGGTTGCAACAGCTTTCTGCTCCCCGGGATCAAGCCTCAGCTCATCAGCTGAGCAGAGATCCATCCCTGCATCGCCTTCATGCGCATATCTCGGGAGGAGAGCATCCTCTCGGAGCCTTTTGATATTGATGGCAACCATGGTATTGTTCTGAGAGAACAATTTTTTTCAGGATGAGCTTATATTTAAAGGCTGTGGAAAAGAAAAATTATCCGTCGGAAAACAAAAAAAAAGATAAAACCTTCGATGCAAAAAATTTTTCCAGGGTGCTGTAATGAGCGGCAAAGATTTCTCTTTAGCCTATAATCTCAGATTGTCACCTCACCGCAAAATCCATCAGAGAAGTAAGCTGCTTTTTTTCTACAGCCCCGCTGGCAGCGTTGATCTTCATGTTCAGCGCCTTGAACGCCCTGGTGATATAGGTAATATTGTAGACCTGCCCTTCATCCTTAAGGTTTTGGAGGATGACAACAACCTTATACGGAGCCTCAGCGGAAAATTCCGTTGCCTGTATCTTCTCGGCGATTGCCAGTGCATTGGCCATATCAACGGCCACTTTGCTGATCTCGAGCCTGAGGATTTCTGCGCCGGGATGCTTGAAGACGCTGTCCGATGAGACCTTTTTGACGGTGCTGCCGGAATAAACAAAAGAAGTGATGGTGTCATCTGCATTATAATATCCTACCTGCCATTCATCCCTGTTGGCGTCATCAAGAAGCTTGAAGACGTGGGCGAGAAAAGATTCCTGTTTGCCTTCATGCCAGCCCCTGAATTCCTGCGAACCTTCAACATCTTCTACAATCTTTGCGACCTCCAGCATTTCAGGTGAGGGTGCGCAGGGAAGAATATTTAAGGGTTTGGGTAACAGCAGTTAGGATAGGGTAATAAAAATATTTTTTCAGGACGTTGGAATTTGTTTATCCGAAAGTCTTATCTTGAACGGTTTTATTGAATGTTACCGGGGTAACATCAGGTTAATAACCCCTTAGCTATCGCAAAATATACTGGTAAAACTTATGAAAACTTTTAACATGTCTGAGGTTGGAAAGCAGGTAAAGGCGTTAGGATTGGATGCTTCGCAATTCCCTCATGCCTATCTGATGGTAATGCCTGAGGAGCAGCATACTCCCCATATAGCCTTAAGAGTATTTAACAGCCCTGCCCTCGAACAAAACTTTGTTCGGCTCCCTCATTCTAAAAAAAATGGAAGTGTTGCGGCATTTGCCTTCCCATGGGATGCTTCAAGAGATGGTTCACAGGATGCTGCACGGGACGCCGCTTTTGGCGCTAATGAAGGGATTGATTATCTTTTTGCCATACAGCCGCGGAAAGGGGAAAAAGCGGGAACTATTTCTGGAATTTATTTGCTGATGCAAAGTCGAAGCTCCGCTATGGGCGGTCCTGGCGTGGACATTGTCGAAAGGATGAGAACTCTAAACACCAGTTACAGTGATGGGCGTTCAATCGGCGCAACAGTTTCTTTGGGTAACGCCCCCCAATCACCAACACTAACCGATCTTTTGGAACATTGTTTTATTGCATATAGTGATGGCCCAATCAGGCTTGAGCAGTTCGCCCAAGGCACAAAAACAGATGGGCAGAAGGTAACTTACGATAAAGACAGGGTGGTTGCCGCAGTCTCAGAAAATTCTTGTTGGAGAAGCCCAAAAGATATTCTCATGATAGCTGGTGCGCAGATCCCTGAATCTCAGGTAAACCCCAACTCCCGTTTTGTCATAATTCCAACTGCCGATGGGAAGGGGGCATACGGAACAAATGGATTTTACAGAAAAGACCTCCTTGAAAGAATTGAGAAATTTGGCAGGCAGTAGCCATCTAATCGAGGCAAAGGGAAAAAAATGGCAAGATATAAAGAATGAACACCGTAAGAAAAGAAATCTCTATAAATGGGGAAAAAAGTAGGAAAATAATGTCTATGAAGAAAGAAAAAAGAAAGAAGAAAAGTGCCTAGAAATAAAGAAAAAAGTAAGAAAAGAATTGGCATCTCTCCCATATTCTCGGCTCAGGGTCTTCTTATGAGTCCTAATCCTTCCAAAGTCCCCCTCAATATTTCCCTGTGGGGCGCTCCATCTCTCCTGCCGCTCAGTTCGCACATCGGCAGCCGGTAAACCTCCCGGATATCAGGGAAATCTCCATTGGAATGGTGCATCATCGCCATTGCTGCCTTGACGGGAATGGGGTTTGTTTCGATGAAGATTCCAGCCTCGGTCCCAAACAAGCCGCTGTATCTTTCGTGAGCTGCCTTCACCCGATCCATATTTCCCTCAAGCCCATACTGGACCATTTGGGCGATTTCCGCAGGGATAAAATTGCTCGCTACCGAAATTACTCCTCTTCCCCCGATTGCCATGAGCGCATAGGTCTTTCCATCATCCCCTGACAGGACAACAAAATCAGAGGGCAAAGTCTGCAGCACAGCTCTCATCTGGTTGATATCGCCGGAAGCTTCCTTCACTCCGATAACATTTCCATTTTGCCGCGCAATCCTGTCAAGCGTTGGCGTTTCAATGTTTACCGCAGTCCTCCCCCTGATGTTATAGGCGATTATCGGCATATCAGGAACACTTTCTGCAATTGAGCTAAAGTGCCGATACAGTCCTTCCTGCGTCGGCTTGTTGTAGTAGGGATTGACCAGCAATGAAGCATCTGCTCCTGCATGGTGAGCATGCATTGTCATGGTGATCGCTTCTCTTGTGCAGTTGCTTCCTGTCCCCGCAATTATGGGGACTCTGCCGTTTGCCTGCTCAACGGCTGCCTCGATGACCAGCCCATGCTCCCTTGGCGACAGCGTAGGGCTTTCTCCGGTAGTTCCGCATGGCACCAATCCGTCAATCCCCTGCCCTATCTGCCAATCAACCAGGGCGCGCAATGCTTCATAATCAACTCTTGCCTCCCGCCCCGCTCTTGTCCTGAAAGGAGTAACCAATGCAGTATGTGCTCCCCAAAATCTTTCTCTGCCTGTTCTTGTGTTTGTCATTTTGTTTCCTCCAGATGGTTTTGATTAATCTCTCAATCTTCGTCAATTCACCCAACTTATCTTTCGATCATTTTTCATCCAGGCCACTTCTTTCCCTCTAAGCTGGCTATCTTAATCAATCTCTTCGTTGCGCGGCTCTCCCAGCAATCATGGAATCGATCATATCATCCATCGTGTATAGTCCAGTCCTGTTCCTGATCCAATGCGCAGCTTCCAAAGCTCCACGTGCAAACCCTTCCCTGCTTCGTGCCGTATGGGTTATCTCGACGGTGCCGTAAGGATTGTCAAGGCCGACAGTATGGGTTCCTGGGATATATCCTCCTCTGGCTGAAGCAACATGGAAAGTGTTTTCTGGCATTGCTCCGCTGGCGCGCTCATAATTAGCGGCATTCATGCGCGGCATCCCTCTCTGGACTATCTCGCCAAGGCGCCTTGCCGTCCCGCTTGGGCTGTCTGCCTTTCTTCGGTGATGGAGCTCAACAACATAAGGCTCAGTGGTCTCGAGCATTCCCATCAGCGCAGCGCCATGCTCAACAATCCTGAAAAACAAATTTACATCGATTGCAAAGTTTGGGGAGTAAATCACTCCAAAATTATTTTGCCCGGCACTATTTTGCGCAGCAATCTCCTGAAGCTCCCGCAATTGGCTGCTCCATCCAGTCGTTCCGACGACTAATCTTCTGCCATTCTCCGCAACACTCCTTGCATTATCCAATACTGCCGATGAAGCAGAAAAATCAAGGCAGACTTCTGCATCCCCCAGAGATTCTGCTGAAATTTCCCTTTTAGCAGGATTAAGATGGGATGGATGGATGACTGAAACGACAGGCATGCCGTAGTCGTGCGACAATCGCTCAATCTCCCTGCCCATTCTCCCGTAGCCGATGAGTGCTATATGTGTCATTTTTTTCACCTGTTGAAATTGACTTGTTCTCTTATTTCTGTAATATAGGTTATTTCTCGCATCCTCATGTGGAAATCACAGGAGTTTAAAACTGTCCGGAGATCATGTGAACTAATCTCCAGATAATGGGGAAGATGAATCTGTACTGCCCCGCCTTCTCCGTATTCCCTCATATAATCCATAACTAGGCTTCCAATTTCAGAAAAACATCTCTTATCTCCCCAGTGCCTGTCACTAAGGTGTGCCGTAATTGCAAGAGAAGTTCCATTGTTATTCATGTTCCCGCCTCAGTGCCTTATTTGAACCGGCTCCCCTAATACCTCTTCCCTCACTTCCGTCGCATAAGTGATTCCTTCAATGCCGGAAATCATTTCCCTTGCTGCGTTTGCTGTTTGGGAGCCCCATGACCTTACAACAAAGTATTGCGGCCATCTCATCTCAACGCCCCCATGGCCGTGTGCAGCCATAAAGTCCATCACTGCCCCGCCAACCTGCGCGATATGGCGCATGTTTCCCCAGTATTCCGGAGCAAGATGCGCAGTGAAAGCGAATGCAGTGTTTGTTTCGATTCTCATTTTTCCCTCCGCCTGTTTTTTCAGGCAATAATCTTTGAAAAATGATGAACGATAATAATCTGACGTTGGGCGGATAACAGCCTAAGTTAGGGGGATAACATCGGAAGCTCTTGCAAACAACCTGCTCAGCAACCCCAATCTTGCAGAGCAATGGCAGGAAAAGATTGAGGGAGAGCTTGGAAAGAAGGTCAGGCTTCCTGCGATCATCATGGCATTGCGCCGTTGCGGCGAAGAGCTGGAATCAAGGCAGAAAAGGGTCAGCAGGTTTAATTTTGCCGGCGAAATCCTGATGAAAACAAATATTGCTGACTTCACCGTGGCAAAGGCCCCAAGCTTGATGGCAAAGCTCAGGACAATCTTCAACCTCGTTGACTTTGAGAGGGGCGATACTCTCAACGTCATCCTGGGCAACAACGAAGCCAGCATCATCATCAATGAGAAGTATGGCGACAAGCTGAAGAATTTCCTTGCTGGAGAGAAAATACTTAACAGGGAAGAAGGCCTCATCGCATTATCAATAGTCTTTACTGCCGATGATTTCCTCCACACTCCCGGCGTCATCTTCAACGCCGTAAGGAAGCTCGCATGGAATAACATCAACATCTACGAGATAGTTTCAACGATGACCGAGCTTACCTTCATCCTCCACTCAAGAGATTCGATGAAGGCATATGATGTGCTGTATGGGCTGGTTGGGGGAGCCGAAAAAAAGAAATAGGGGGCATCTTTTTAAACGCGAAGAAGTTTTCCAACTTTATGGAGACAATAACGATCAACTATAAAATTGGAATCATCAATTATCGTCCGGATCCCTCAACCCATTTGCTTCCGCCAACAGGCAATTTTGGGGTTGAATTCTGTGTCAAAGCATCCCTGAAAGATTTTGTTGAATCGTATGGTGGCATTGAAAATATAGATGCGATGGTATTTCACCATACAGCTTTTGAAACCGCTGATATTGTCGAGCAACTGAAATTATTGGGCAAGCCTTGGGCTTTGGTAGCAGGAGAGCCGGGAAGGGATATATCAACTGGAAAGCCCATCTTCAGGCATGGGGATTTTGAGAAGATGGCCAGATACTTCTCGCAAATATTGGATGGGCAGAAAAAAGGTTCGAAGGGAAATTCAATCCGGGCTGCAGCGGGTTAAGCCAAGCAGGGTTCTTTACCCCGAGCCAAAAGATTGGAGGTATCCAGAATGCCCTCTTCACCATCTCTAACATTATGAATCTTTCCATTGTAATTCCTTAATGATCATTTTGCATCTATCTATCGCTTTTTTTGCAGTCTCAAAATCCATCCTGCTCCCATAATAAGTAAGGGAGTTTCTCTTGAACCTTAGATCATCAAACAAGATGGATAAGTCTTCTCTTTTTAAAACATCCCTGATATAAAAGCCCAAGCAGACATGGTTGAGTATGTTGTATCCTTTCTTGAAAGCTTTTGACTGCACTAATTCAATCAGGGAGGTATAAAAGTCTTCAAACACAAAATTGCAGTTTTTCTCAGTCACCTCTTTGATTAAGCTCATTCTTTCTTTAGCAGTTTCTATCAATGATTCTGCCCTGGGAAAGTCTGGAGTTATCCTTTTTGCAGAGGTATTGGCTAAGCAGCCTTCCCAGTTTGTTTCCTTCATGTGAAGACCTCGATAAAACTGTTGAGGGTTATGCCGTTAGCAATATTGTTTGCCAGGTTCGGATTTGATATCTCTCTCAGGTTTTTATACTGGAAGACCTGTATTGTTCTTTTCAGCAATCTGCTGAATTTTTCAAGATTAACCTGTTTTTTTGACGGTGTTTCTAAATACAGGTCTATATCGCTGTTTTCAGTATCTTCTCCTTTGGCATACGAGCCGAAGAGGACGATTGCAGGATTGCTCAGTTCGGCTTTCAGATAATTGATTAACCCCGATGTATAAGCTTGTTTTATGTTGAAGAGCTTTTTTTCCAAAAGGTATGCTTCGCTTCTGCTTCCCGTATAGAAGGTAACATTTCCTGTGGTGTCAGTTGTCAATATCTCCTCCTTCTCTAATTCCTTGCAGTACCGTATTACGGATGGCAGGGGCAGCTTCAGGATCCTTTCTATCTCCCGGACTCTAAGCTTTGCAGTCGGGTTAATGAAGAAATATTCCATGATTGCTGATTTGATATCTTTCCTTTTCATCTGATAATAGATAATATCAACTGATATTTAAAGTTATCGTAATAGGATTGCCCTGGTTAATGTGATCAAGAAAAATAAATGAGCCCGCGGGGACTTTCGGCTCCTTGTTGAAAAGAACTCATTCGAACCCCGGACCTATTGATATCCGCTCAGGAATTGATTAAGAGTCAATCGCTCTAACCAGGCTGAGCTACGAGCCCATCAGGAAAACAAAGTCTCAGGCGATTTAAAAACGTTGTTGTTTTTTAGAAATGGAGGGTGCGCTCAGAAACAATTTTCGGAAGCTTATTGGCACTCACAGATCATTCCATCTGATAGGCTGCCTTAAAACCCCCTGTCCCTTCAGGCAATATTGTTTCTATGGTCGGAGCTGGATATACTCTCGCTTCAAGGCTGGGATGCTCCTCGCAGGCCTCTCTATCAAATAGCTCTTCAGGATGCCTCTCTTCGGGAATAAAAAATCTTCTGACAAATCTTGTTTGATGCCCCTTCTTTTCATCTGGAATAAAGATATGCCCCTGAGGGCAATAGCGATATTGATGCAAATCTATCTCCCCGCCGACCGGCTTTGCCGCTCTCACGGGCAATGAGAAAGTCTTAAGTTCTTCAGCGAAGCGGCCATCCTGTTCAATAGGGGTGAGGCCAAGCCTTCTTAGGACGCTGTCCAGCAGCAGGATTCTGGCTGCCTGATACTTCATAAAAGTTTGTTGATTATCCGCTTCAACCATCGGAAGATAGGGCTCATGGGCAATGTGCACTTTTAGGCTGCGCGGATGTGTGCTTAAAAAATGCGAATAGTTTCTCAATTCTGAAAGTTCCAATGGTGAGCATAGCCCCCGATTAGCATCCAAAACGTTTTGAAAAAAATTTCTGCCTTCTTGTGTCGTTGCGCCGTATAGTATGGGCAGCAGCATACCGATGGGTACTTCACGGATAGTGATCCCGTTGGCAACATCCCTGTCAAAAAGATGGACTGCCGCTTTATCCAAAGAGCCGGGCTCCGGGACACCGCTGCCTTTTATATAGCCAAACTGCATCGTGAGCATATTCTCTTCTCCAAGAAAATAATTAATCTCGCCTAAAGCCCGAAATGATTTGTCCATTTGTTGAATAGATTTCAATCGATTTATATGTTTGAGCATACATTTATGTTATAAACATCCCAAAAAGGTAAACTTTAAATAATATATAAAACAACCCTCATGCAAAAGTAGTGGGAATACCGCAGGATTCTTATGAAACAGTTAAGGGAGCTGGACGAGCAGGAAAGGAAGATAGTAAGAGAGCTTTACCGTGATCCAAGGATATCTGACAATCAGCTGGGTAAAAAGACAGGCATCCCGGTGATGACCGTCAACCGGAAAAGGAAGCAGCTTGAGAAAGAAAACTTATTAAGATATTTTTCCTGGTTTGACACCGGCGAGTTCGGAACTGGGATGTTCAAGGCGAAGCAGCTCTATGTCATCAAATTCAAATTAGGGATGAAGCGTGAGCAGTATCTCAGCAGGGTTGAATACGACCCCAAGTTTATGCCGATGGCATCCGTCCATATCAGCTTCTCATCATTGGGCGAAAAAGACGGCCATCTTGCGCTGATCATGATTATCGACGGAAAGACCGATTCGGAGCTCGTCGAGGTCTTCAACGGAACCATCATCCCCCACCTCAGGCGCATGCTCGGCGAGAACTGCATCGAGCAGATAACAACAACCAAGATGACGCACGTCATCAGGAGGCTCCACAACTACATCCCAGACTTCAACATGGAGTCCGGAAAGATAAAGAAAGACTGGCCTGACGATTGGATATTTGTCGATGAGGGGGGTTAATAAACAATCAAGTTTAGGGGATAATGGGGTTTTTAGTTCTGCTTAACCCACCACGAAATCTTTAGAAGACCGAACCTGAGTAAAAGGCTATTCTTCAATATCAACAATATTGTTCCTGTTCAAGTCAGTCCAACCAAGCTCCCCCCTGCAAACTTGGAAGGTTTTTAAGAGAAGTTCGTCAATCCGACCTTTTGAAATGAGATCATATCCCTCAGACCTATAATCCCCATACAAAGTTTTCCCCCACTGCAGCTTCCCCCCCATAGCCGTATAACGATCATAGCACCCGAACAAATGGCCAGTTTCATGAATCAAAGTGGGGGTATTTCCTTTTTGATATAATTCAACCTTCCCCCCTATACTTAACGCCCAGCCAGCAGCTTCCCCCCTTTGAACTACGCTTGTAGGAAGGATTATTAAATCGAATTCATCCAAATTTAGATTACAATGTGATGATAAATAGTTTAGGATATCTTGTTCTGATTTTCCTTCCCCAAAAAATCCGTTAAGGCCTAGCGGAACTTTAATAGCCTTAGCTATCTCAAAGTTAAGGTAACTGGAAGGCTTGCCTAATAAGGTATTAGCCATGTAATCATAATATTGCTCCATTTTAGAGATGTCTTCTTTGAATTGAAGATCTATGCTATCTAATTGAATCTCTTCGCATGAGTCCTCAGCATTAAGTTCGTAGCCTACAAGCAATTTCTTCGTTCCGAATGCCTTATTTGTTGATTTGGCCTTGGGCATACATTTCCCATCTACACAATACCCGCTTAATGTTAAACCCCCTTCATCCTGGCAGTCATTATCACTGCAGCAATCAAAACTCGGATAAAATATTTTATTACAACATTTTGAATATAGATATCCAAAAGAAAACTCAGTTCCCCCTTCAACATATCTGGGATGATCAATAAAAGTTGGGAAAAACTGACCATTACACTCGGTTAATTGGGGCGGTATTTGTTTATTTATATCTGGATCACTAAGGTAAAGTTCATCGGGCTTAATCCAAGATCGAAAATGGATTGAGTAGGGATTGTAAGGCTCATCATCAAAATAGGATAACAACAAAAAATTTACTGGTGTGTCTACCATTGTCGGTTTTTGCGGAGTTAAAATTATTTTAATATGTTTTTCCTCATTGGGGTTAAATGTAGTCTGAAAAAAAGTATTCTTGCCTTCTGTTTTTTCAACGGCTCCTTCTATGTTGGCTACATCCTTTACATCATAAAAATCAGCGCAAACACTTGCAGGATCACAAACCCAAATAGTATACTTAAACTCCCTAGATTCTCCTTTTAGGTTCTCTATTAAAACTTTAATCTCATATTCCTTCTTCATAACTAAAAATTCTGGTGCATCAAGACTTATCTTAAAATCGGATGTTTCCAGAACTTTGCCGGGACCATAAATATAAACATTTTTTCCTACTATTTTGTTATCTAAAGGAAAGATTTCTTCTTTAGGCCCACATAAGCCAGATTTAATGTCTTCAGGGCACGTGTATTGAAGGGTCTCCTGACTCGATTCAATCAATTTGAGAACATCCAGCGCCTTCTTTTTTCCCGTTTTGTAGTCTCCATTCTGTATTGCTTCGAAGCCTTCCTTTAAGTATAATCTCGAACCAGCATCCTCATTTCCATTTAGCCTATTGCTTGCATACCATAGGAGATTTCTTGCGGCAATTATCTCCTCAATCATCTCCTTGCTGAACTTATAAGGCAGTATATCCATCTCGGGATTTGGAGGATTGTGCATCCCAAATTGACCGAGATTCTTTTCATTCATCTCATCTGCAAGATTCCTTCCTGCTCCGATGCTTATATATGCAGCGACATAATGGCTTAAAAGGATAGAGGGATTCTTTGCAATTTTACTCCAATCGGTAACTCCATCTTCTCTCATTGCCCGAAACATCCTTTTGAATACACCAATTCCTTGCTCATCCAGAAGCTCTTTGAAAAAAAGATATTGCTGGTAATCTTTCCATCCGGCGGAGTCAGCCCCCTGCCGCATCCTTTTGAAATCCTCAATCCTCCCCATTTCCTTGTAAACAAAGGGTTTTACTGCATTGGGGAAGGGGCTTCGATGATTGACCCACCAATCATCCGGCCAGCCTCCGCTTGCAACCTTCCCGACAAATTGGTTTATCAATTCATGGGTTATCAGGGTATGGATGTTTTGGTCGTCAAAAGAGGAATAATGAAGCCCCATCCCCGGGCCAAAGTTTGTGGGCGTCCAAAAAACGCCCCTATTTTCAGGATTTGCAGTAATTTGAATAAACATCTGCTCCCGGATATCAAGGCCAAATACCTCATTGAGCTTTTCATAAATCTCATCTGCAAGATCAAAGTGGATGCCTATTTGGTCTCTTATGAAAGATTCTTTAAGTGGCAAGCCTGTGCTTTCAAGATACCAGGTGAGGTGTTTTCCGGCATGAATGTTTTGGAAGGCTCTGGCAAAAGGGTTATCATTCTCTGCAACAAAACGTATGCATCGTGAAGCGCACCCAGCTTTTTTTTCTATCCCCGATGCCAATATCCTGCAGTAATCTTTGCCCTTAACCGTCTCAAACTTGCATAAATTCTTATCAAAATGAACATCCTGGGCAGCACAATAGTCCTGTTCACCACATGCATAATCGCTTTTCTCCAGGCGGACGCATGCCCCATTCCTGCATCCCGCTTTTCCGCAATCAATATCAGTAAAGGCTGGCCCATCAGTTTCGCTGATGCAGTAAGCTTCCTTCAGCGCCTTGCTGTTAAGGCAATAATCTCTCAATTCTTCAACTCTTTTTCCCGACATCTGGCTTGTTGACCATGCTTTCGCCGCATAATGCTCCTGGGATTTATCAGCATCCTCATCCTGGCAGGAAATCAGGGTAATCTCAAATAAATTTTTTTCAAGTTTCTTTTTTTCGTCCTGTAAAAGAATAGTCTTTTTTTCTATGGATTGATATGATTCTTCTTCGCCGGCAAGCAACCCCTTTATATCAGACATCATTTGGTCTAACTTGGCAGTTCTTTCTTCATAAATTCCAAGTTGTTTGTTAAATCTCTTCAAAAGAGTACTTTCCGAGGAGATAGTCTTTGATTTTCCTGGCCCTGACAGTGTTCCTGCGCTCTCTAATCTTTTTTTTGCTGCCTCAATATCTTTATTAAGAGAATCAATCAACTCAGAATGGGTCTTTAGATTTTTCTCTATATTGCCAATCTCCCGCTTAAAACTATTTATCTGGCTCTGGCTCCGCTCAAGAAGCGTTTTTTGAAGCTTAACAACTTTTTCGACAGAAGAAATCTGCTCCTTGAGCCAACTTACTTCATTTTGCTGGTGTGCAAAACCAGTTTTCCTTAAATCCGGGTTTAAGAAAACGATGAGCACCAATACTAGGGCAGTTGACGCTGCAACACCTCCAATCTTGATGCGCCTGTCCTTTGACATATTCTTTTTCCCGGAAGGAGTTTATTTAAACTTTTGGATATCCTTTGCGGTTTCTCTTATAGTTGGTGCGAAATTCTCATTTCCTTCCAAACTAGATTCACATCAATTTCCATGCATATTAATTTCCATGCCCTATACTTTTACACATCCTATCCTCTCCCCACCATCCATATAGATAACGAAATCCCGCCCACTCTCGAAAGTTATTTAAACCGCTCTCCTGTCTCTCCCGTTATGCTCGACATCAGATTCATCCGTGAGAATCCTGAGGCAGTAAAGAAGGATCTTGAAAAGCGCCAGGACTTTGAGAAGATTGTCTGGCTTGATGACTTACTAAAGAAAGACCAGGAATACCGTGAGCTTCTTGCCGCCAGCCAGGAGCTGAGGCACCACCGGAATGTTATCGCCGAAGAGATCAATAGGCTGAAAAAGGAAGGCAAAGACATCTCCCAAAAGATTAAGGAAGCAAAAGAGCTTCCGGTAAAGATAAGGGAGTCCGAAGACAGGATTGCTGCCTTGCTCGAAAAGCTCAATTTCTACCAGATGCGCCTTCCCAACATCCTCCATGATTCGGTTCCTTTCGGCAAAGACGGCAGCGAAAACAAAGTGGTGAGGGTGTGGGGCCAGAAGCCCAAGCACAAGTTTGAGCTCAGGAGCCATGGCGAGCTGCTCGAGCAGTCCGGGCTTGCAAACTTTGAAGATGCAGCAAAAGTTTCCGGAAAAGGGTTCTATTATCTTTTAGGCGACCTTGCGCTGATGGAATGGGCGCTGCAGAAATTTGCGATTGATTTTCTGGTGAAGCAGGGATTTACCCTTGTCGAGCCGCCCTTGATGCTCAGAAGAAAGCCCTACGAAGGCGTTACCGACCTGAAGGATTTTGAGACGATGATGTATAAGGTCGAAAGTGGCGGCAGGGAAGGGGAAAACAAGGATGCCGAAGTGAAAGGAGAAGACAGCAGGGACACCGGTGATCTGTTCCTCATCGCAACATCAGAGCATCCCATCGGAGCCATGCTGATGGGCAAGACTGTTGAAGAATCCAAGCTCCCGTTAAAATTTGCAGGCGT
Organism: Candidatus Woesearchaeota archaeon; assembly: GCA_016180135.1. GTDB lineage: Archaea > Nanobdellota > Nanobdellia > Woesearchaeales > JACPBV01 > JACPBV01. Next base: position 3,483 of record JACPBV010000031.1, on the reverse strand, counting down.
CAGCCCTTGCTTCCGGAAAGAGATAGGGAGCCACGGCCTCGACGAGAAAGGGCTGTTCCGTGTCCACCAGTTCAACAAGATCGAGCAGTTCATCTTCTGCAGGCCCGAAGACAGCTGGAAATACCATGAGCTCCTGATCCACAACGCAGAAAAGCTCTTCCAGAAATTAAAGCTGCCGTACCGCATCGTCAATATCTGCACCGGCGACATCGGCATTGTCGCTGCAAAGAAATACGACCTTGAGGTCTGGATGCCGAGGGAAAATGCCTACAAGGAAGCGGTGAGCTGCTCAAACTGCACTGCTTATCAGGCCGTCCGCCTCAATATCAGATACCAGCATGGGGAGGAAAAGAGCTTCGTCCACACCTTAAACTCAACTGCGGTTGCCACAGGAAGGGCACTGCGCGCCATCATAGAAAACTACCAGCAGAAAGACGGCAGCATAAAAGTTCCTGCTGTTCTTGCCCCCTACATGCACGGGATAAGGGCGATGGGGAAGAAGGCATAAGCTCTTTCTTCACCTGACCTAAACCGCTAATTTTGCACTTTCGTATTTCTTAAGTAATGTAAATAACGGTTTGAGAAAAGGAACCAATCCAGCCAACCACGGCGGGAGACGGTCAAAATCTCTTTGAGATTTTGCCCTACGGGGGGTATCCGAAGGAACAACCCTCCCCCCGTCTCCGCCATGGCTGGATTGTTTCCTGCGAAAAAACACCACAGAAAAACCTTGTTTTTCTTAGTTGCGCTCGCTTCGCTCGGCAACCACCATTGACGCAGAAACGGCGGGGTCGCCCTCCGCACCGAAGGTGCCGGAAGCGGCTTTGACCCCTTCGGGGTGCCGTTTAGGGCAAAATCAACCCGTGTTGATTTTGACCGTCTGCCGTCTGTGGTGGTGGTTGCCGTAAGCGCAACTAGGGAAACTTCGTTTCCCGTTGTGTTTTTTCAGAACGGATATGTTCTGTCTATTACTTCTGCTTATTTGTAACTGTGCAATAATTATGGTTCAGCATAGCTCTTTCTTCACCCAAAACTTATATAAACCAGAATGCCTCATAACTTGTTATGGAACCAATCGAGCTCATCGACAAGCACACCCTAACTGAAGCAGAAGCTGAGACGGTCAATGAGATTGCGAAAGCAGCCCACAAGAAGATGCAGCGATCATTGAAAGATGCGCTCCTGATTGCCGTCCATGTCAAGAAGCACCTAAAATCAAAAGCAGTGAAGTATGGCATCAAAGTGAAGCTTCTCTCAGGCCCGAAATTTTTCGAGGTCCAGGACTTTGACTGGGATCTGCCGAAGGCGATGCACAAGGTGATGGTCAATGCAGAAAACCTGGTCAGGCACAGGCTCCATACCGACTCTAAAACGCCGAGGAAATAAGGCTGTCCTATTTCTTTTCCCCCCTCCTTCAACTATGTTTCCCACTCCCCGCAATGATTAGCAGGTTACATCTCTCCCTTCATTTTGAAATATTGCGGTTTGGTCATCTTCGAAGATTTCAGAGCCGAATTGATGATGATATTCTGCTGCCTTGACCACTCTTTATCGTCGTGGGACCTGACAAATGCTGCCCAAAAGTCGATAAACTTCAGCCGTTCCCTTTCGTTGTCCTCAATAAAGCCCATGCAGCATCTTCCTGTATCCCTGAATCAATCCATTATCCAGGTGCCCCTCGCCAATATTTCGCAAATGCCTCGCATCTTCAATATCTTTCGGGGATTTTAATATTTCTTCCTTAAACGCTATTTGCATCTCAAGAGGAGATATCATCAGAGCGTCTTTTCCAATCTTTACCGTTATGGCATCTTTGAGGGTCAGGTTATCAACCGCGGTCTTTGTGAATTTCAGTTCAATGTTGGGGATTACGGCATTCTTTCGTGCAAACCGGACAGCATATTTATCCTTGAGGTAGCCAAAGATTTCATCGTGGCTCTCCGCTTGAATACACTCAAATCCTGCCTTTCCCAGGCCAACCACCAAAGCCTTTACGCCCTCAAGCCTCATGGGGGGGATGAAAATATCAATGTCCTCGCTTGCCCTCGACCTTCCGAGAAGGATGGCAACATAGCCGCTGACAATGACGTAGGGTGTATGCTCCCTTAGGACACGGATAAAATCAAATGTAAACCGGTCTAATTCTGAGAGTTCTCTCCCGATTTCGATAATCTTCCTCGAAATAAACTTCATGGCTTCACTGGTTGCCTTAATCTATTTAATTCTTTGCTTATCCTCTAAATATCCCTCTTCCAGCCCCGTCATCTTTTTCATCAACGCCTCAATATCCTTTTTCATCTCTGCCATCACCTTCTCCTGCTCCAGCGCAATGCTCAACAGCATCATCGAAAAAACATCAAGGCTGTTTGTGTACGTTATCGCAGAAATATGCTGCTTGGGGTGCACCATCAGCCTGTCAAACAGTTCCCTGTCTTCCTTCCTGAGCGCATCCCTGAATTTCTTGAACTCCCAGATAGTGTGATCGACCATATTCCTCATCGGTATGATGGTGCGGCCCATAGAACCCCGGTACAAATATTATTTTTCTCCGCTCACACTCCAAACCTCTGGTCCACCTTTCCCTCCAGTGAAGGCGGCAGAGCTATAGGCAGATTATCGGCTGAATCATTATCTCCAGCAATCTTCCTTCTGGTGCTTCCTATCACCGTTATCACCCCAAACCTTCTCGTAACTGCCTTTATCTCATCCATCAGAAAGTTCATAAGGTAGGGCTGCTCCTCTTTCCCAACCTCTTCCAGCAGGGCATCAAAAGGGGAGATGATAAGCACCTTTGCATTTGTCTCGATGACATTGTCTTTCAGCTCAGCAGCCAATTCCTTCAGCTGGTAGGCAGTGAACGGCCTGGGTTGAAGCAGTTTGCTGCGTCGATAAAAAGCACCTTGGATATCGCTTCGAGCTTTCCTGCCAGTGAGACAAGGAGCAGGGAAATTGTTTCCCGGTTTCCGGTAAGAAGAGTTATTTTTCCCCTCAGGCCTGATAGTTCGGGAAGCTGCGTGGTTTCTTGGATGCAGCCATCCCATTCAGTATTTGGCTGGCAGCCGGGTTTATTCTGGATCATACCAACCATCGGGAAAACTTCATTTAAATACCCTGCGGCTGGTGGTGGCAAGTGGCGAGTCGAAAACTATGATACCTAAAACCCCCGAGAAGAATTATTTGAAAAGAAGAGAAAAATAGCGGAGAGTGGAATTTCCCAGTTTTTTCAGGCGAAAAAGCTGTTTTGAACCACTGACCTATGGGTTTCTAAGCTGCCTTATGAGCCCATCGGGCACTCCAGACTGCCCTACTCCGCTATGAACCGAAGGAAAATAAATCTCTATATAAACCTATAGGAAACCTTTTATAGGATTAAGCAACACAATTTCCTGATGCCGTCGTGGCACAGCCTGGTACTGCGCGGGATTGCTATCCTTCGCATTAGCTGGCAGACATCCCGTTTCCGAAAGGATTCCCCGGTTCAAA
>JACPBV010000011.1 GCA_016180135.1 Candidatus Woesearchaeota archaeon | reverse complement strand
CAAGGGGGACGCCCCAAACGGGGAATGTCAGCAAACGGAAAAGATATTTACGATTTTTAAGCTGCTAACCCGAGCGAAAGCGAGATTTTGAACGGAGCCTTTTTGTTTTCCCAAACTGAAGAAGTTATTATTGAAATATCTCTAATTTGGGGCAGAAATGGAAATCTATCGCCTATCTGAAATCTTTAGGTAAGAAAGGAGAACATTTTTTGGATCTCCAAATTCAGGCCTCAGCTCCCTTTCCTCCGTCACGATGTCCAAACACATTCCCGCCTTATGCTGGCCCGACCTGATTTGTGAGAGGTGATAAAGGGGAGATGGCTCAATCCCATGCTGCTTCAGGGTTTTTCTTAATGGAACAACCACTTCATCCTTATAGGGGGTCTCAATCTTCCCGGGATAATTTATCTGGGCCCTTTTACCGTCAATTTTTAAATCGAGGCAATGCCCGGGAGCAACCCTCCCAGCAAAAGTAAGCAGGAAATATTCCAGCGCCCTGAGATTTCGCAAATTTGGGTCTGTAATGGTGCCACGTTGGGATGAGCCGAGGAGATAGATGAATGTATCTTCAGGACTTCCATTATTTTTCCCGTTTCCAAGCAATTTCACATGATGGTGTAATGGCAGAGAATCAGGCCTCCTTCCAAAATAAGCAGTATCACAAATCTTCTGAAGGGCGTCTTGATTTTCAAGATCACTGTGCCTAAGAAATCCCGGTATTTCACTTCGGGAGAATAATTCCGGCCTCAAGCTTGCGGCTAATCCTGTATATTGTTTTTGCAATAAATCGAGTGCATGTGGTTCATGCTCTCCTTGAATGGACACTTCCAATTGATTTAATTTCTGAATCCCGAGGCCAGCTCTTGCTGCCTTAAAAGATCTCCTCCCGGGCCACCTCCCATGCTCCATTTCCTTGAAAATCTTTTTACTGCCCGATCCAGCCCTTTCTCCAGGTATAGGTCTCTTCCCAAATCTTCCCATGCCTGAGGGGAGTTGAGGGAGATTTATAAAACTTTGCAGGGCATACGTGAGATTCAGTGTGGGTGTGGAGAGATAGAGAGCCTGATAAGGCCAAAGAATTGGATGTGTTCTTTCCCCATCCTTCCTGACAAATTCTTTCTCATTTGACCAGAAATCTCACACGTCATAAACTCATTTTCCCTCAAAATGCATTTTCCAATCGCCTTTCAGTAACATTTAAAAACCATCCCCTTATCCTCAGCCCATATGGCAAGAATCAGGAAGTTTGTGGCTTACAGGAAGCTGGAAAGGCCTTATACAAGAGTTTCAAAATACAAAAAGCTCTCCTACGTCAAGGTTGCGACAAACAGGAAGATTGCAAGGTTTGTGACCGGCAATCAGCTGAAGAGGTTTCCTATGTATCTGCACCTTCTCTCAGGAAAAGATATCCAGATCAGGGACAACGCTATCGAAAGCGCAAGGGTGACTGCCAATAAGCTTCTGGAAAACACGCTGGGCACGCAAAATTATTTCTTTCAGGTCAGGATGTATCCCTTTCATATTCTCCGTGAAAATCCGCTTGCGGCAGGCGCAGGCGCAGACCGTTTTTCGACGGGAATGTCGCATTCCTTCGGCAAGCCCATAGGCCGGGCAGCCCAGGTCTGGAAAGGAAAGATCCTATTCTCGCTGGGCCTTGATCCCAGCCAGCTTGAAGTCGGGAAGAAAGCATTGAGCAGGGCAAACATGAAGCTTCCCTGCCGCTGCACGATTGTCATGGAGCGGAGAGCGCTCAAGCCCCAGAAAGCAGAGATAAGCGCTTAATCCCGAAAACTATATAAATTTGCCAGATAAGTATTGTTCTATGGAATTTTCATTTATTGGGATTATCGGAGCAGTCACCTACAGCACGAATGAGGTTCTCAATAACCGGTATATCCAGGCGCTTGGGATCCTGTTGGGATTCATCATTGTCGCAACCATTGTCTACTTCATTTTCAAGAAAGTGCTTCTAAAACTGACTTTAAAGACAAAAACTGACCTTGATGACACCATCCTCAAGAAATCCAACATCCCTGTTGCCCTTATCATATTTTTTATCGGGATGAAAACTGCCCTTTTGTCGCTGAACCTAGACGATGCCGTCAGGATCATTGTCCAGCATATCATTTCAACGCTTCTTGTCCTCATCACCGGCTATCTCTTCGTCGTCATCTTTGACGCCATCATCCAAAGGGCTCTGGTCAATTTTGCCCACAAGACCCATTCCAAGCTTGATGACCAGCTGATGCTTCTCAGCAGAAAGACTATCCGCTTTGTTGTTTTCATCCTGATATTTATGTTTGTCCTCCAGGTCTGGGGAGTGAAGATTGGCCCGCTGCTTGCTTCCCTGGGAATTGCAGGGATCGCTGTTGCTTTCGGGCTTCAGAATACGCTCGGCAATATCTTTGGCGGTGTTTCCCTCATCCTTGACCGGAGCATAAGGGTGGGAGATGTGGTAAAGCTTGACGAGGACACATCGGGAGAGATCCTTGACGTCGGCTTAAGGGCAACAAGGCTAAGGACATGGAACAATGAAGTCATCATCATCCCAAACGGCCAGCTTGCAAACACCCGGATAAAGAATTACGTCCTTCCCAACACCCTCGCAAGGATCGAAGTCCCATTCTCAGTCGCTTACGGAAGCGATGTGGACAAAGTAAAGAAGGTGGTTATGGGTGAGATAAAAAAGTTGACTGCAGTTGACAGGAAAAGGCTCGAAAGCGGCGATACTAAGGTGATGTTCACCGAAATGGGCGCCTCATCGCTCAACTTCAAGGCCCAGATCTGGCTGACTTCGTATGAAGACCGCTTTGTGTCAAAGGAAAGCCTGAACACCAATATCTACAACGCCTTTGCTAAGAATAAGATTACAATACCATTCCCTCAGATGGATGTGCATTTTGATGTCCAGAAGAAAGGTCAAAAAAAGTAGGCAGGATTAGTTCAGAAATATTTTTTTCCCACACCCCAGACAAAAAACTCTTTAAGCCCTTCCCAACCCTACTTATTCCATCTCTCGGGATTCTCAAGGTAAGCCAAAGTCAGGTTATAATTTTCCTCATCAACTAATTTCTTTTCCTTCATATACTCAAGCAGTTCCTTGAGAGAGATGAGCGAATGGAGCGCTACACCCTCCTGGCCGAGCGATTCTTTCCCGCCCTGCTCACGGTCAACGATCACGAGAACATGCTCCACGACAGCGCCCTCGTTCATGAGGCCTTCGATGAAGTTGAACTTTGACCTTCCATCGGTGATCATATCATCAACAAGGACCGCTTTCTGCCCCTGGGAGATATTTCCCTCAACAAAAGAGTTTGTGCCATAGCCTTTTGGGCGCTTCCTGACATAGACCATAGGCAGCTTTGATATCAGGCCGATTCCGGCAGCGATGGGTATTCCGGCTGTCTCTGCCCCTGCGACCGCATCAACGCCTAAGGATTCCACTTTTTTGGCAAGGACATCAATTATTGCGGCAAAAGCTTTCGGATAAGAAGGAAGCTTCCTGACATCAACATACACCGGGCTTTTCCTCCCTGATGAAAGGGTAAACAGGCCGAATTTCATAACCTCTGCTTCGCATAAAGCTTCTGCAACTCTTTCATTCATAAGGCAACTCCCTTGTCTTGTTCAACTGGCTTTCCGTTTTCCTGGGAAGCAGCCTCTTGGGAAGCAGCCTCTTGGGAAGCAGCCTCTTGGGCAGCGCCTTCCTGCGCAATTTTTTTCTGCCGAGGCTCAAACAGTAATTCTTTCGCCTTGATGTCATGGATCTTCCCATGGGAAAATACAAGGTTTCCGTTGACAAACGTGTAAACCGGCCACCCTTTTAATAGTTTTCCTTCAAAGGGGCTCCAGCGTGACTTTGAAAAGAAGCCTGAAGCCTTCACTTCTTTCTCCATCTCGAGGTCAATGGCAACCAAATCAGCATCATAGCCTTCAGCTAATTTTCCCTTGTTGCTGATCTGGAAGATTCTTGCGGGATTTGCCGACGTAAGCTCGATGGCTTTCTCCAGCGTTATAAGGTCTCTTTGCATGGCATCCATAAGCAGAGGAAGGGCAGTCTCAACGCCTGGAAACCCGAATGATTCCTGGCTAAGCTTTTCTTCAGCAAGATGCGGCGCATGGTCTGTGCCAATGGTATCGACAATGCCATTCTTGATTGCCTGCCAGAGCGCTTCCTGGTCTTTTTTAGCCTTCAGCAACGGCTTGACTTTCCCAAGCATCGGATTGCCCTGAAGATAGCTCTCATCCAAAAAAAGATGATGTGGTGTCACTTCGACGAATGGCCTTTTTTTTGCCTTCTTGATCATCTGGATCTCCGCAGCTGAGCTGATATGCGCCGCATAAAACCTCTTATTCAGCCGGGAAGCCATAGATATCGCCTCCTGAAGGCTCTGCTCTTCGGCATGAAGCGCGCAGAAAGGCGCAGCCTGCATGATCCGCTCCACTTTTCCAAAATCAGTGACGCAGAGATTTCCAGTCGTGGCATTCAGGTAAATCTTTACTGAAGCGATGTTTTTTGCACTTTTGATCTCCTCAAGATTATCGCCGTCAGTGCCAAAATGAAACCCGTAATTGACGATAGACTTTTCAGCAAGCTTCCTTTTCTCGTCAAGAAGCTGAACAGTCGTTGTCGGAGGCAAGGTATTTGGCATATCAATTATTGAGGTTACTCCTCCGGAGGCTGCTGCCATGCTCCCCGAAAGGAAATCCTCCTTCTGCGTCAGTCCCGGCTCCCTGAAATGGACATGGCAGTCTATCATTCCGGGGATGACAAGAAGCTCCTTGAGGTCAATGACCTCATCAGCAGCGATAATCTCCTCGCTGATGTAAGCAATTTTACTGTCCTCGAGATATATATGCCTTCTGACAAGCTTTCCTTCCTGAAGTATCCTGCAGTTCTTGAGAAGGGTGGATTTCATTCGATCGAAGGCAAGATTACATCTATAAATAGGTATCGATAAGGGAAGCTCCGTTCAAAATATAGGTTAGCAGCCTAAAGTAAAAATCATTTGCCTTCTGAATCCAGCTGACAAGGGGGTCGCCCCAAACGGGGAATGTCAGCAAACGGAAAGAATATTTACGATTTTTAAGCTGCTAACCCGAGCGAAGCGAGATTTTGAACGGAGCCGATAAGGGATTGGAATTTTTAATATAGGGTCAAATATATTTTTTGCGCAAAGGATTAAGCAATTCTTAAATACTACTTCCCAATATTCCCAAAGAAGTTAATGCCAGTAAATCAAGATTTATAGCTCTCCCTATCCTTCCTCAAGAAACCAAATAAGTACTTTACCAGTACTAATTTTTAATATTTCATCCTTTATTTGGTTGTTTTAGTACTAAATAGGGCGTATTCTGCTCTTTTTAGAACGAATTTAGTAATTCCAACCATACCATTTTTAAAGTGGATTTCTCAGAAAAAAACCTGGTTAGTGGGTTGATTTATTGGTTTATGGGATTTTCCTGCACTTTGATAAGATCCCAGAAGAAATAAATTTTAGAAAGGAGGGACTGCCATGAAGGTAATTGTGAATAACGGCCAGTATAAAATTACCATCCCGAAACAGCTCGCCCAGGGGCGTAATTGGAATGGCTCGACGCGTCTGCGTTTTCTTGAGACTCCGACAGGGGAGGTGTTTCTGCAGGAAATCAGGGAAAACTGAGCCGCTATGTCAAAAAAAAGGGTGAAACATATTATAGAATTCTGGCCTTATGCTGCAGCTCTCCTTGCCATTATCCTGGCTGTGGCATTTCCATCTCAGATTCTCTCACCGTCAATAACAGGATTTGTTGTCGCCAGCCCTTCAAGGTCATTTAAAGATAATCTTGATCTTTCATTTTCAGGCTTGGAAGCGAAAAGCTCTTCTCAATACAACTGGTTTCCAGAACATAACGGATTGCTTAAGTCATTAAAGCTTAATGGGAAGCTCTTTGGCAATGGCTCCGCTTCCGTCTGGCTGATTTCAGGAAATCGCAGGTTTCTAATAGGTAATTTCTCCGGCAGCAAAGAAGATAATAAGCATCCCGGGGGAGAGAAAAGCATTTTGGGGGAGGAGAAAAGCATTATTGGCGAAGGGAAAAACATTATTGAAGGAGAGAAAAGTATTTTAGGTGAAGAGAAAAGCAATTTGGGGGGAGAGAAAAGTATTTTTGGAGGAAGAACTTTTGATGAGGCAGCCAGCAGGGGGAATAACTCCCTTGCAAATCTAGGATGGGACGCAAGAATTATTGGGGGCGGAAAAGCAGATAATAGCGGAATCGCCAAACTCAATTTTATCTCTGAATATGCGCGAGCTCTGCCTGAAAAAAACCTCTGCACCATATGGAGCATCAATAGTCTTGAAGATATCTGCTTCGGGGATGAGTCCTGCTGCAGTTTCCTCAATCTTGCTTCGGAAGGAAGATGGAATGATTCCCTTTTCCTGACTTTAGGGAGATACGGCGCCGGAAGAGACAATGTTATCTCAGCGAAGGGCATCAGCTATGATGTTGACCTCGATGCTGCAAGGGCAAACATTTCAATATCTCCCGAAGCATTTGCAGCCGTAAGTTTTGAAGAAGGTTTCAGGGAAATTTCTGCCGCATGCGAGGAAACCTGCGAGCTTCCGTCGCTGAACTCATCCCTGTATCTCATCGCGGTTGAGGCAGAAGGCTCAGCCATTGCAATCGGGTCGCTCGCTTACTCTGTAGAGCAGGAAATCATGATAAGAAACAATCCTCCTGCGCTGCTAAAGAACATCGAAGATTTAAGGATAGAATCAGGCGGAGCGAAGGCGATTAGCCTGGCCGCCTATTTCACAGGAGGCTCGGGGAACAGCACGGATCTTTTTTTCAAACCCTACCGGATGAGGAATATCAGGGCAATAATCCGGGGCGATACTGCCACATTTATACCTGAGGAGAATTTTACCGGCACGGAATCAACGTTCATTACCGCAAACGACTCCTACCTGAGCGCAGCCTCGAACATTTTCTCAATAACAGTATTTGAAGCAAAAAGCAGGCCATCATTGAATATCACCGAAAAAGTGGAAAAGCCAAAGGTAAAAGTCGGCCAGCCGGTCAGATGGGTGAAAGTGATCAATGCCTCCCAGCGTGTTGCAAACCTCTCATCTTCAATTGAAAATAACGCGATGAACATCACCATAAAGGATCTTGAGACCCAAAGGATAATAAGCCCGGCAGATGCCAAAGTTTCCGACGGAAAATCCCTGGATAATATCGGCGATTTCAACCTAAAGCAGCAGCTGAAGGCAATAGGAAAAGAAGAATCCCTGCTCAACACCATAAAAAGAGAGCATATCACCGAAGACCCGACAAATGTTTCCTTCGTCAGCCAGATAAACGAACAGCTCCTGATCCTCGTAAATGAAAAGAACCAGATAACAGGTTATTTTGCAGCAAAGCAGCCTTCACCAAAAGGCCTTTTAACGAGGATTATGGAATGGCTGTCAGGAAGCGAGATTACAGGTTTTGCTGTCTCCGAACAAAATAGGCAGGATAGGCAAGACAAGGATGCTGGACAAGACAAGGATAACAATCAATCAATCCAACTGCAAAGCAACACCACACTCTATATCGAAGCTCCAGTCTCTCAGGTAATGGTCGAATATTACACTGAGCCGCCAGTTGCGCTAGAGCAGGAGATTTCTGGCGAAAAAAAGATCATCACTATCAGCTCCGAGACCCATTACGAGGATATTCTTGCATTTTCCGAGCTGCCGAGAGAGATAAGTTCAGCAAACATCGAGCTGTTCTGGTTGGTGAAGGGAACAAAAGAAAAAATTTCTTTTGAGCCTTTTGACACCAACAATAACGGATTAGCGGACTATATCGAATGGATTGTCCCCTCGCTTTCCAACCAAACGTATGAGCTATCGCTGAGTATCATCAATGTCCAGAGCTATCCCCCATTAGGCGGAAACTGGACAGTCCGCTTCAATGTGACGGGGGCTGCAAATCTCACCATCAGAGCATCAAACGGAACAACCTATCCCGAATTCTTTGACGACAACATTTCCACCACACAAGACATCATGCCAATCGAGCTGAGATGCAACGACACCATGCTCTGGAGCAGGGATGCCGGATTTGCAGATTCATCAATGGTATTTGTCCTTGGCAACGGAACCGAGCTTAGCTTTGAAGAATCTCTTGGCAGCAGCCGTAACGGCAACGGTGAGGGTGCCAATTACAGCAGGCATAACTTAACCAGAATAAAGGCAGTAAATTTCTCCTGCAATTCAACTGCCTACCACACGATTGTTGAGCTTACAACAGGAAAGCACACCCAGTCATTTACTTTCGGAGATTTAGAGGAATATGCCTACAACGACGTCGGCCCTGACTGCACTGCGCCAACTTACACAGACGGAACAGGCAGGGCATGCGCTAATACAGGGACATGCACGGGAACTCCCCATGACTGCAGCTCATATCCCTGGCAGCAGTCTGCCTGCGAAGCAGCAGGATGCACATACAGCCCGGGAGATGGTGTGTGCTCCGGCACCCATAATGCCTGCTCAACTTACACCGACTCAGCATCATGCAGCACCCATGGAACCTGCACATGGACGCCGGGATCAGATAATACCTGCGTTGACTCGGACGCTGATAACACTATGGAATCCACAGACGACTGCCACCTATCCACAGAATGCTCATCGCATCTTGGCTCATCATGCAGCTATTGGAATACATTCTCCGAGATAACCGGCGTTTGCGCTGATGATGGCACTGGCTCAGCTTACACCTGCACTACTGCAGCAGTCGCTTCAGGCGAGCATGGAACCGGAATCTCAGGCGGTTCCGCTTCTAATTTTCATAGCGGAAATGAAAACAGCTCATGCACGAATGGCGACGAATTGGAGATCTGCTCTAGCACAGGAGGTGTAAATCCCAGCGCTGATGGTGTCTGCCTGGATGCAAGCTGCGCAAGCGGGCCTGCTTCAGTTGCCTCCTTTAACTGCGGCGACACTGTCTGCTCTAAATCAGAGATCAACAGCGCAACAGTCCAAGCGGGATGCTCGAGCGCAGCATGGGCATGCGCCAGCAGCCCGGCAGGCACCGGCTGGTCGCAGGATGGGATTTGCGTAAGCAGCGGCACCTGTGTAACCTCAGGGCATGTCTGCTATAAACCGTCATGGAGCATGTACCTCTCAAGCGGCTGTGATAATGGAGCAAATTGCCTTGATGGCGATCCCTGCGACGCCACATTGACCGACGGTAGCTTTGATTCAGCCTACGGCACCTGCTCAGGAACTTCCTGCATCGCAGCTGCAGGAGCAGCAAACACCAGCACGTCATTCAACCTGTCAAAGGCTTCACCAACCAACCTTTACACAATCAAGGGGTCTTACGACACAACAGGAGTCTACAACAGCTCAAACTATTCAGTCAACCAGACGTTGAATTTCTCTCACGCAACTTGGGGCCTCAGGCTTCAGATCATATCAAACTTTTCAACTGGCCCAATTGACCTTTCCAATCTGACCATCGATGCAAACAATTATTCAACAGCAGTCAACTGGACATTTGTGGATCAGGCAGCGATTCCAAAGAATCATACTCTTTTTGTCCCGAATACCCTTGGATTAGGAGTCTATGCCTGCGGGACAGCAAACAGCACAAGAGAAGTTTTTCCCCAGTGCCCCAACAGGACAGTCTGGACAAACTCTGAGCTTGTATCGGGGCAGGTGCTGAGAAACGGGCTTGTTGCAGAGATTGTCGCATCGAAGTATGTTGTCAGCAACCTCTCCGGCTCAGGCATCGGGCAGGGTGTTGCCCAGTGCGGATTCCTCAGCCAGGAAAACACCACCTATTCTTTGCTTCAAAATGTCAGCTCATCAGGAACCTGCTTTACCATAACGGCAAGCAACGTGACCCTTGACTGCCTCGGCAATAACATAACCTATGGCATAACCGGGACCGGCGCAGGGGTAAACACTTCCAGCAGCGGCTGGCTTATGAACCTCACCATAAAGAATTGCAGAATTGCAAAATCAGGCCAGCTCGGCAGCAGCAATTATGGGATCTCCCTGGAGATGGCCGTCAATGGCTCAATAACCAACAACACCATCCTCCCCCACGGCCTGAACTTGTCCTACGGCATCTCTCTGTCCAACAGCTCATCCTTTTTGATCGCAAGGAACAACATCTCCACAAATGGATATGTCTCAAACTTAGGGATTGAGCTCAGAAATTCATCTGTCAATAATATGATAACAGAAAATACAATCATGACCAATGGCTCAAATTTTTCTTATGGCATCATGCTCGCATGGAATTCATCAAACAATACTATCCTTTCGAATAATATCACAGCATCAGGGCTGGCAGAAACCTCTGCTGTAGGCACCACTAACCTGGGCATCTACCTGCAGAGGAATTCCTCCTACAACGAGATTATTAATAACACAATTAAGACTAATGGGACCTCGCAAAATTATGGGATTTATCTTTTTGGAAATACAACCTCCAACATCATCCGCAACAATACTATCATGACCAATGGGACAAATACTAATTATGGCATCAGGCTTACTCAGGATGTTGTGAAGACAACAATCGTATCCAACAACATCAATGCTGGCGGCAAAGGGACCGGAAACTATGGGATATACATCTTAACACGATCTGACTTCAGCCTTGTGATAAACAACACCATCAGCGCAAACGGAAATGATTCAAGCTATGGGGTGTATCTCCAAAATTCTCGTAACAATAACATCACCCTAAACTGGATTCGGGCAAACGGCGGCAATGACTCTAATTTCGGGATGAGAATGATCCAGAATTCTTCTTTCAATGATATCACAGAGAATATTATCATAGCAAACGGGACTTCATCAAATTCAGGCATAAGGCTGGAAAGCGGGTCTTCAAATAACACCCTCAGGGGAAATAATATAACAACCGGAGGAACAACCAGCCATGCCGTCTTTCTTGATTCAGCGCCGCCGCAATACCCCGTCAACAACACCTTCCGGAATAATACCCTGAAAGTGAATATGACTGGGCAGGATATCCTCTTCAATGACGCTTTCATCAATTATACTTTTCTGGTTGACCAGCCCATCAGCAATTATACAATGACCGCTAATGGAAGCATCGTCATTATCCGAAACACAAAATTCGGGGAAATATATTATCTTGAACCGGTCAATGCCTCAGGATCCAACCTCAGCAATGACGTCAGGATTGGGAACAACTCATTCATCGTCAATGAAAACATCTCGAGCAAAGGTTGGAACAGGACGGCAAACATTTCTTTCTTTAATGCTGACAGTTTTGGCTTTGGAAACCCGTTTATTGCCAGGAACGGCATCGCATGCAACCTTACGACTGATCCCCAATGCTTTAACTTCACATCGTTAAAAGCTTCAATAGTCACTTTTAATGTGACCTCGTTTTCAAATTACAGCCTGATAAATTTAAACAATGGGCCTTCAACTCCAGTCATCATCTACCCGGTAAATGCATTAAATTACACCAATGTAGGTTACCTTAACTTTTCAACTGCTGACCCCGACAATGATGCGGTAACTTACAGGGTTTACATAAATGCAACCATCAATATATCAACAGGCGCCAACGTCACCAGCTGGAATGCTTCTGACGGATTCTATAACATGACTGTTTCAGCAGATGACGGGTTGCTGTCAAGCGCAAACGCAACTTATATCTTTTTCAGGATGGACAGCACCCCTCCGGGTTTCTCTAACAACCAGACCAATGCAACCTCTCCAAGAAGGCTGGCAAATATCAGCTTTAACATGACCATAACAGATAATATGGAGCTAAGTTTTTTCCTCTTCAGCTGGAATGGGTCTGGCAGATGGGAAAACCTCTCCAACGGCTCAATGGCATCTTCAGGGAACTCGCAGTTCCTGATGGTCAACAAAAGCCCAACAGCGCAGAGCGGGAGCTTTATCGCCTACCGGTGGTATGCCAACGACAGCCTGGGCAACATCAACGCTTCAGAGGAAAGAAATTTCACTCTTGCGGACAGTGCCCCGGCTCCGGCAGCGCCGGTATTCAACAACACTGCCCCGTTTGACAACCAGGATATCATCGCAAATTCAACCTACAGCGACCAGGAAGGGGACAGCGGAACGGTTAATTTCACATGGTATGCAGACAATGTGCCTGTTTACAACCAGTCATTCTCCAACGTCCTTAACGGAACAGTCCTCACCTCAAATTTAAGCTCGTGGAATTTTACCGGCGGCCAGCTTGTCAACCTTTCAGTGATTGCAAACTCAACATCATTCACCTCCCCGGCAGTAAACAGTCCCACAATCACCGTGCAGAGCGGCAATGCCACAATGTCCTGCGGGATACTCAACAGATCCAATCAGAAATATGTGCTGATAAACAATGTGAGCGCCTCAAGGACATGCTTTACTATCGGCGCAGATAACATCACTCTGGACTGCGCAGGAAATTACATCCAGTATGGAATAACTGGAAGCGGAGCTGGAATTAACCTAACCCCTACAAGGGCGAATGTGACGATAAAAAGCTGCAATCTCACTAAGATAGGTGTTGCCGGGACTGACAACATCGGGATATCCCTCAACAGCGCAAATTACACGCTCATCGCAAACAATACCATCTCTACAAAAGGTGGCACTACCGGAAGCAGCAGCAATTATGGAATTTATATTGATTCCTCTTCAAACAACAACAACCTCTCAAACAATACCATCAGGACGAATGGGACAGGAGATGATGACGGGATCAATATCGGCGGAAAATATAATGCGGTGCTGAACAATTCAGTCTATTCCTTCAGCAACGGCTCCGGCCAGAATGCAATAGGCATGACTGATGATTTCAACATCATTGACGGAAACCTGCTGGTTGTCAATTCAACAACCCAAAGTATAGCTGCCATAACCGTTGCCTTATCAACGAATGCCGTTATCCGCTCCAATACCATAATTGCAGAGACGTATTCCGGCACACCGTCCAACACAGGGATATTTCTCAACGGCTACAACGGCGTGACCGGCTACTTTATATGGAACAATACCATCCGGGCATTGAGCCCTGGCTCTGATAATTACGGGATTGAGCTTTCCCAGGGAGTTACGGCTACAAATATCTCCAACAACACTATCATTACTAATGGGACAAGCGCAAACTACGGCATTTTCCTTGATAAGCTCTCAGGATCATCAGCGCCCAACACAAATATCATCATTGCCAATAACACCATCAGCACAGCAGGCTCATCCAGCGATAATTATGGAATATACGCTTTGCACAGGGCCAACACAAATCTGATCAAATCGAACAGGATAAGCACCTGGGGCACTGACTCCAACTACGGGATTTTTTTCTTCGGCAACATTACGAATAACAACATCACTGAAAATACAGTAATCACAAATGGGACAAGCTTTGGAAATTATGGAATATACCTGAGCGATAACTCTTCAGGAAACCGTATCCTGAGCAATGTCATCTCAACGAATGGAAACAGGACAGGGTATGGCATTTATCTTTTGGACAATTCTACGGGAAATACGCTCATGAGCAACCTTATCTCAACAATGGGGGGCAATGACTCGAATTTTGGAATCCGCATAGAACGGATCAATAATGGGACGCCAACCTCAGTAAGTTATAACCAAATCTCAACCAACGGAACAAGCTCTAATTATGGGCTCTACCTTCTGGACAGCAAATCCCTGAATATTTCCGGCAACATCATAACAACAAACGGGTCAAGCGGCACCAATCAGTTCGGCTTTTTCATAAGCCAGGAAGCCTATAACTTTACCATTCGCAATAATTCCATAACGACCAACGGGAGCGTAGGGGATGCATTCAGGATCGATGCTGCGGCTCCAGACCATCCTGCAAATATAACGCTCATCAACAACACGCTAGTCAATATCGGAGGAAGGGACCTTCGCTTTTCTGATGTCGGCATAAATTATACCTATCTGATAGATCAGCCCATAGAGGACTATCTCTTCACATCTCAGGGAGGCATCATCTCCGTAAAAAACTCCGAGTTCGGGCAGATAGACTTCCTTAAGCCCGTCAATGGCTCCGGAACTAATCTCTCCGGCAGCATCAGTATTGCAAACAACTCAATTACTGTTAATGAGAACAGTTCAGCAGGCGGCTTCAATCGCTCTGCCAATATTTCGCTCTTCAACATCGGAAACAGGGGCTTTGCCCAGCCCAGCATCGGAAGGAACGGAGTATTATGCGATCTCACAAGTGATCCCCAATGCTTTAACTTCACCACTCTTACCGCCTCAACAGTCATATTTAACGTCACATCGTTTTCCAATTATTCAATCATCAACATTGATGCAACTGCTCCAGCACTCACTGTCATCTCGCCCCAAAAAGCAAATTATTCTGTAAGGCACATCTACTTTAATGTCTCCATTGACGAGACAGGCCTTGGATGCGCTTACTCTCTGGACAGCGCAGAAAACGCTTCGATGAATACCTCCAACAGCACGTATTTTGTCAGCGCCAACGCCACCACAACACCCGGGCTCCATAACATCACCTTTTACTGCAATGATTCTGTCAACAATGTCGGAACAGCGGCCGCTTTCAATTTCAAAGTTGCCATCAATGAAACCTGCTCATCAGGAAGCGGCTGCAACACCAGCAATGGGCTGGACATATGCGCCGACACAAACTGGGATGATGCTGTAGACAAGTGCGAACTTGAGACAAGAGACTGCGCCGCCTATAAAGGGAGGCCATGCAGCCTTGCAAACGGCACCTTAGGGCTGTGCACCAACAACAGCAGATGCGAAGATGATACTATTGTCTATCAGGCATTTGGAACAGGGTTAAGCGGAGGCCAGGTCCAGGATGCAGTCGAAGGGAACAATACTGCTGGGTGCTCTGCTGGAACAGAAGGATGGCTGTGCAACAGCTCAACTTCAGGAGGATATGCCCCAAAACCGACGGGAATATGCGTCGAGGATGCATGCAGGGAAAATGCCCTGGTTGCGCTGAACTGCATCGATAGGCTGTGCTCGGTTTCTGATGTCAGCGATAATGCGATGGCAGCTTCATGCACTGCAGGATGGGCCTGCGATGCAAGTGTCAACGGCTCAGGATTCAGCCAGAAAGGCCTCTGCAATTCTGCAGGAACATGCACAACCACGGGCCATGTCTGCAATTCAAGTTCTGGAACCCTTGCAGCCAATGGCTGCGGAACAAGCTGCAATGACGATGATGCCTGCGACACAACAATTCTTGACGGCCAGTTTGATTCGGCATTTGGAACATGCTCAGGCTACAGCTGCACTACTTCCGGGCATAACGAATTTGTTGGATCAGAGGAATCCGGGACAACCGGCTATTCCATCAAGGGCACTTCCAATCTTTCTATCGGGAACAATTCAGACTTTTTAGATGTCCAGATCCTTAATTTCTCCCATGCTACCCTTGGCCTCCGCCTCCAGTTAGTTGCGAATTTCTCAAAGGGAGATGTTGATGTCCGCAATCTCACTCTTCAGGGCGATGCTATGAAAACTGCCATCAACAAATCAAAGGGACTGAAGAATGTTCTGCAGAACCATACCCTGTTCCTTCCCAACACCCTGAGCCAGGGATTTTATGTCTGCCCATTTGCCAACAGCACAGATGAAGTCTATCCGCACTGCCCGGGGCTTATCGCCTTTTCCAACGCTGATGCATCTGCCGGGACATGGAAGAGCGGCATCTATGGCTTTACTGCAGGAAACAGGTATGGCATAGGCAACCTGACAGGCTCGGGCTCAGGGCAGAGCGTCTCAACCTGCTCAGACCTCAATGTTGCCAATACAACCTACAATCTCGTTGCCAACGTCACCGCATCCCAGACGTGCTTCACCATCTCGGCAAATAATGTAACCTTGGACTGCAACAACAATATCATTTCCTATGCCCAGATGGGCTCTGGCTCTGGAGTCAGCATCGGCAACGTAAACTTCTCCCAGGTGAGGAACTGCACAATTGTCCAGGATACGCAATTTTTTGCTTTTACATCTTCTTTTGGAATTAACCTGTCAGGGGCGAACAACGCATCAATATTCAACAATAGCATCACTACCCGTTCGACGGACTCTTATGGGGTTTATCTCCAGACAAGTTCAAAAAATAATATAATCTTCGGGAATAATATCACGTCCACAGGCTCATTGGCATACGGAATTTACCTGATAACTTCCTCAAACTCAAATATTATCCAGAACAACAATATCACGACGACCTCAGGTGGGTCTATGATGGGGGTCCCTGCAATTTACGCCGTCACCACCCATAACCAGACAATAAGGACGAACAACATAACAACCCTCGGCCAGGAAAGCCATGGGATCCACCTGAAGACAGCTGCAAGGGACAGCAATATTTCTTTTAATAATATCACTGCAGCAGGGGCAGCTGCGTATGGAATCTATCTGCAGTCCAATATCAACAACACAAGGGCTGAAGGGAACACTATCCGGACCACAGGGAGCGGCTCTTATGCCGTTTACCTTTCTTCATCAACAAACTCATTGCTCATAAACAACTCTGTCAACATGAGCGGCTCAGGGGCTGCTGCATTCATGCTCTACCAGGACTCCAACTTTAACACCATCTCATTCAACAACATCACCCATTCAGCAGGCGACGGGTTTGTGCTGCAGTATGATAGTGGAAATACGGGAAGCTCCCCAAGAGAGAACAACTTCACCAACAATACCCTGTCCAACATTTTAGGGCGTGACTTGAACATCTCTTATGCTGGCACTGCGCCGGGATATTATCCGACAGTCAACCTCACCCAGCTGATTGACCAGCCGATTAAAAATTACTCTCTCGGGAATTTGGTCCCGATGGCGTCCCATGGAGGGGCTTTTATATGGGTTAAGAATTCCGAGTTTGGTGAGATTGACTTTTTCTATCCGATTAATGCAACAGGGTATAACCTCAGCAATGACATAAGAATAAGGAACAACTCCATCTTCGCCAATGACACAGTTGGCGCAAACGGGCTGAACCGCTCTGCCAACATTTCACTGTTTAACATTGGCGACAGGGGGCTGAGCAGCCCCGTTATTCTCCGTGACGAAGGCACATGCGACTTGACGACTTTTCCCCAGTGTTTCAATTTTACAGCACTGACAGCAGACACAGTTACCATCAACGTAACTTCGTTCTCCAACTACAGCATCGGCGCAGGGGCAGACACAAGCCCGCCGGCAATAACAATCATCTCCCCCGCCATGAGGAACTTTAGTTTAAGAGTAATTGACTTTAACGTCTCCCTCAGCGAGCCCGGCAGCGCATGCAGGATGATGCTGAACAGCTCCGGCAGCAACATCTCGATGAACGCTGTCAATACCTCTTATTTCAATTTTACCAACGTCAGCGTAACGACCGGCTACCAGAATGTAAGCTTTTTCTGCAATGACACTTCAAATAATTTTGCTGAAGCCGCACGATGGTTCAGGATCGCAATCAACGAATCCTGCACGACAGGAACCGAATGCAGCATGAATTTCGGCCTTGACAACTGCATTGACACAGATGGCAACAATGTCTCCAACGCATGTGTCAATGAAACAAGGGATTGCTCCAGCTATATTGGGAAGGTATGCGATCTGTCAAATATCACTGCCGGAATCTGCACGAACAACAGCAGGTGTGAGAATAAAAACTTAGTTTCCGGCGAATACGGGTCTGGTTTGTATGCTGGAGGAGTCCATTTCCACAGCGGCAATGAAACGGCCGAATGCTCGCAGGGGACAGAAGCGATGGTGTGCGACTCCACAGGCGGGCATCTGCCCAATGGGACAGGAGCCTGTGTGGATAACAATTGCATGATGGGGACGCATGTTTTGGACTGCAGCGACTCTACCTGCAATTTTGCGGACGTTACCGCAGCGAAATACAGCTCATCCTGCTCAGGAATGGCCGGCTCAGCATGCGACTCAACCATAAATTCTGCAGGCTTTATCCAGGACGGCATCTGCGATGCCGGCGGCACCCCGACATGCCAGACTTCAGGGTATCTCTGCAACAGCTCTTCTATAGGGACAGTCACCTTGAATGGCTGCGGCGGCGCTGCCTGCTCCGATGGCGACCCCTGCGATGCAACACTAACCGATGGAAACTTTGATAAGACGTATGGAATATGCTCTGGAACTTCATGCCAGCCAATCCCCCCAGGCTTCTCCGGCAACCAGACGAATGCAAGCTCCGGATTGCAGAACGGCAACATCACATTCAACATCACGATAACGGACAACATCGGATTGAGTTTCTATATGTTTTCTTGGAACGGCACCGGAGTTTGGGATAATGCGACAAACGGCTCAATTTCCGGAACCTCTCAATTTTTGAACATCAATAAGTCTTCAAACCAGAGCGGGGGAAAGGTTATCGGTTATATATGGTATGCAAACGACACTGCGGGGAGCTGGAATAATTCCGGCCTTAGCACATTCTCTGTTGTTGTGGGTAATACTCCAGCAGTTACAGAATTCGTCCCCCCGACCCAGCCCAATGCTTCCAAAACAACAAACACGACAGCGCACATCAACCTTTCTATTGGGGACTCCAACTTCAATGTTGCAAAATTCAGCTGGAACGGAACCAATGACACTCAAGTGATTGAAAGTTCAAACATCTTCTCAGCGAACTTCACTGCCCCCAACATGGCGTATGCTGCATTCAACAACGGTACTAACACTTCAGTCCTTTACAACGCAACCCTTCTCCTGATGCTGAACTTTGAGAACAGGAGCGTTTTGGGGGAAAACAGCACCCTCGTCACTGATCTGAGCCTGCATGCAAAGAACGGCTCAGTCTTCGGCACCCCAACCTACAGCCGCAATGCAAGATATGGGGGCAGCTTTAACTTTGACGGCACCGATGATTATATGAACATCTCAAACAACAAGCACTTCCAGTTCGGCTCAAATGACTTCGCATTCTCTTTCTGGTTCAATTTGACCAGCTTTTCCTCCTCAGTTATCCATCCCTTTATCAATTCAGGTAAATGCATCTCCGGGGGAGTGCCTTCACATACTGCATGGTCTATCTACCTGAGCAGCGACACAATAATTTTCGGCAGGTATGATGGGACGCAGACTAATAAAGCGGTAACGTTTACTCCTGCAATCAACAAGGACTACAATTTCTTTATCCAGAGGAGAGGGAATAACCTGCAGTTCTTTGTGAACGGAACCCAGTTGGGATCCAACCAGGATGTGACGGGCATGAGCTACGCTCCCACAACCTCAGGCAACCAGGATGTGTACATAGGATATATACAGACTGGAGGCTCATGTCAAAATAACCTTTATTTGCCGGGAGAGATCGATGAGGTGAGAATATGGAACAGGTCATTCCTCCCTGAGGATGTGTGGACGTTTTACGGCTCGAATCTTGAGAAGAGAAATACTTCAGCATGGAATTTCTACACCAACCAGACCCCGCCTGCCAACTATTCTTTGTCAGCGAGGGGTGATGGAGCCTTTTCCTTTGCCAAAGCAAATGCATCAGGCTATTACCTCTTCCTGAACAAAAGCTCCCTTGCTGACGGCGTATACAATTATTATGGGTGGACGATGGATGCAGACAGCGCAGTGAACCAGTCCGATATGAGGCAGATTACGGTTGACTCGACTCCGCCAGGCTTCTCAGGCAACCAGACTAATGCCAGTTTAGTTGGGCAGAACGGCAATGCCACATTCAACATAACAATAACAGACAATGTCGGATTGAGCTTCTATATGTTTTCGTGGAACGGCACAGGAGTCTGGGATAATGCGACCAACGGCTCAATTTCGGGGGATTCAGTGTTCTTGAATATTAATAAGACCCCAACAATAGCTGCCGACAAAAGTGTAAGTTATATGTGGTATGCTAATAATACCGTCGGTGGATTTAACAATACGGCTTTAGGTTCTTTCACAGTTTTTGCAGGGAATGCCCCCCCATCAATCCAATTCGTCCCCCCGACCCAGCCCAACGCTACCAAAACAACAAACACTACGGCGCACATCAACCTCTCCATCGGTGACTCTAACTTTAATGTGGTAAAGTTCAGCTGGAACGGAACCAATGACACTCAGGTGATTGAAAGCTCAAACATCTTCTCAGCGAACTTCACTGCCCCCAACATGGCGTATGCTGCATTTAACAACGGCACGAACACTTCAGTTCTTTACAACGCAACCCTTCTCCTGATGCTGAACTTTGAGAACAGGAGCGTTTTGGGAGAAAACAGCACGCTTATCACTGACCTGAGCCTGCATGCAAAGAACGGCTCAGTCTTCGGCACTCCTCCCTACAGCCCCAATGCAAGATTTGGAGGCAGCTTTAACCTTGACGGCACCAGTGATTATATGAACATCTCGAACAACAAGCACTTCCAGTTCGGCTCAAATGACTTCGCATTCTCTTTCTGGTTTAATTTGACCAGCTTTTCCTCTTCAGTCATCCACCCGTTCATCAATTCAGGAAAATGCATTTCTGGGGGTGTGCCTTCGCATACTGCATGGTCCATCTACCTGAGCAGCGACACAATAATTTTCGGCAGGTATGATGGGACGCAGACCAATAAAGCGGTAACGTTTACTCCTGCAATCAACAAGGACTACAATTTCTTTATCCAAAGGAGAGGGAATAACCTGCAGTTCTTTGTGAACGGGACCCAGTTAGGATCCAACCAGGATGTGACGGGCATGAGCTATGCTCCCACAACCTCAGGCAACCAGGATGTTTATATAGGATACATCCAGACTGGAGGCTCTTGCGAAAATAACCTCTATCTACCGGGAGAGATCGATGAGATAAGGGTATGGAACAGGTCATTCCTCCCTGAGGATGTGTCGGCGTTCTACGGCTCGAATCTTGAGAAGAAAAATACATCAGCATGGAATTTCTACACCAACCAGACGCCCCCAACATCATATTCGCTGCAGGCAAAGGGAGACAGCGGATTCTCATTTGCAAAGGCAAATGCGACAGGATATTATCTTTTCCTGAACAAAAGCATACTTGCTGAAGGAGTTTATGATTATTATGGGTGGACGATGGATGCAAACAGCGCAGTGAACCAATCCGATATGAGGCAGATTACGGTTGACTCGACTCCGCCAGGCTTCTCCGGCAACCAGACGAATGCAAGCTCCGGAACCCAGAACGGCAACATCACTTTTAATATCACGATTTCGGATAATATCGGATTAAGCTTTTTTATGTTTTCGTGGAACGGGACTGGAGTTTGGGAGAACCTCACCAACGGCTCAATTTCGGGAGCCTCGCAATTTTTGAACATCAACAAGTCTTCAAGCCAGACCGGGGGAAAGGTTATCGGTTATATCTGGTATGCAAATGACACTGCAGGGAACTGGAACAATACCCAATTGGGGACTTTTTCCGTCGTCAGAGATGTTCCGCCGGGAATAAACTTCACAACGCCGACATCATCAGGCGGGGTATACATAACAACTCCATCTGCGATCGTGAACGTGAGCATCCATGACCCCAATGCCAGCAGGATTATAGTTGACTGGAACGGAACCAATGAGACCATGTTTTACATCAATTCAACGGCTATGAATGCCTCGTTCAACCTAAATAATTTTGCCAACTTCACATTCAAGAACGGCAGCACAAATTTCTCAATGTATGACCACACGCTTACCCTGATGCTTAATTTGGGGAATAGGAGCGCACTGGGGGAGAATTCCACGAAGATGGTTGACGTCAGCAGGTATTCAAGGAATGGCTCATGTTCGGGATCCTCATGCCCTTCAGTGAACATATCGGGAAAATATGGGAAAGCTATGTCGTTTGACGGGGGAGATTATATCGACGGGGGAACATCAAGCGTTTATTCTACAATCCCAGGAATTACTTTGGCAGCATGGGTTAAGCTGGACACGTTGACCGGCAACCAGGTATTCTTCTGGAAAGATACGGTGTTTCAGTTCAGATGGGACGGCAACAGCATGAATTTTAGGGTCGGCAGCGGGTCAGGCTGGGCTTCAGAAGCGGATTTGGAAGGCGGGAGCCTGGCTGCAGGGGAATGGGCGCATGTGGCGGCGACCTATGATGCGTCAGCAGATGTTTCAAAGATATACAAAAACGGAATCCAGGCTGCCAGCGGAACCCATACCTTAACTGGCGGAAGCAACAGCCAGATTATGAGCATGGGTGCGGATGCTTTAGGGAGCCGGTTCTATCTGGATGGGGAGATTGATGAGATAAGGGTCTGGAACAGGACATTGGCCGCAAGTGAGATTATGGCGCTTCACCTGTCGGATCTCCAGAAGCAGGATCCCAAAAACTGGACATTTTCCGCCAACCAGTCCTCTAATGAGAACTATACTTTTAACGCCATTGGGGATGGGACAGTTACCCTCGCCAAAAGCAACTTGACATGGAATAACCTGTATATAAACAAAAGTTCATTGGCTGACGGAACATATGCCTTTCAGGCATATGCATCTGACAGTGATGATAATTATAATGCCACCGAGCAGAGAACAATAACGATTGACACCGCCGCCCCGGGCTTCTCCGGCAACCAGACGAATGCAAGCTCCGGAACCCAGAACGGCAACATCACCTTTAACATCACGATAACAGACAACATCGGATTGAGCTTCTTTATGTTTTCGTGGAACGGGACTGGAGTTTGGGAGAACCTCACCAACGGAACACTGTCCGGAATATCACAGTTCCTCAATGTCAATAAGTCAACCAACCAGGGCACCAACAGCAATGTTGCTTACATCTGGTATGCAAATGATTCCGCAGGAAACTGGAATAACACCGTAATCGGCTCATTCATTGTATTGGCGGCAAACACAGCCCCAGCCGCCCCCGCAATCATCTTCCCGGCGCAGGGAAAAAATTATTCTTCAGTCCCTTATCTGAACTTCTCAGCCACTGACCCGGAAGGAGACGCAATAACCTATGATGTTTACATCAACGGGACGCTGAATATGTCAACAGCAACAAACGTATCCAGCTGGAATGCCTCATCGGGATATTACAACATCACCGTCACAGCCAGAGATGCCTCGTTATCAAGCGCCAACTCCTCGGTCGTTTATTTCCGCCTGGACACCAGCTTCCCGCCATTCAGCCTCAACCAGACAAACGCCTCAAAGGGAAGAGTCAACGGAAACATCTCTTTCAATATCACCATCAACGACACAGGCTCCGGCCTTGACTCTTTCATCTTCAGCTGGAATGGAACTTACGGCGGCGCCTGGAGCAATGAAACAAAAGGCAGCCTCATAGGGATTTCCTCTCAGAAGATTACTGCCAACAAGACCACCAACCTGACGCAGGGAAAGGTCATAATGTATTTGTGGTTTATCAACGACAGCGCAGGCAACATGAATGTTTCCGAGATGAGGAACTTTTCCGTCAACAACACGCTTCCGGCGCAGGTCACCCTCTCCAATCCGCTTGCAAACCAGTCGCTCACCAACAGGACCCCGTTCTTTAACTGGACAGCATCAACTGATGCTGACAATGACAACATCACCTACACGCTCTCCCTCTATCGGATGTCATGCGCAGACAAGAACAACGAATGCCAAAGAAGTATTTTGAATATCACCGGCCTGAACTGGACAAATTATTCGATAACAGACCAGCTCGATGTTGACAGCGTCTATAATTGGACAGTCTTTGTCAATGACAGCGGAAATTACGGGCAGGATTCAGCATCGCTCAACTTTTCAATAAACTCAGTCAATGCCATCTCTCTTGTCGTCGACAATGCAACATTTGTTACACTAAGCCTTGGGCAGGAAGACAACACCACCGATAACAGCCCTGCTCCCGTAAGGGTCAGGAACGACGGCAATATCCGCCTGAACATCTCAGTCCACGCAAACCAGTCCCTCTGGATAAGGAAAGCGCTAAACACCACGTTTTACATGATGGCGGCAGGAAACTTCTCCACGCAGCCGGAATCCTTCAACTGGTCAGGTTCAGCGCAGTCATTCACCAACGTCACTAATGTCAGCAAATATATTATCAAGCAGCTGGAATTCAACGCTACAAAAAACACAGGGGAGATTGAAATCAGCGTGACGACTCCTCCAGATGAGCCGGACGGCGCAAAAGAAAGCTTCCTTATCCTTCAAAGCGTCTGGTATTAGCATAGAGCATAGCAATAAAGGATGAAAAAGGAAAAAAGGCATGAAAGGGGATAATAATAAACATCAAAGCGGATCAAAATGGTAAAAATCGTAAACAACAACGGGCAGTTCAGGATAACCCTGCCCAAAGATATGGCATTGGCAAAAGGCTGGGGCAAAGGGACCATCCTGAGATTTGTTGAGATGACCGATGGCAGGCTCATGCTTCAGGAAATAAAGAAGGAAGGTGTTTAAGGATGGCTAAACCAATCCCTTTTGATGAAGCGATATTCCTTCCTAAGGCATCTTTTTTTATAGTTATGCTCATGCTCTTTATCCTTGCCGGCTCCATGAGCGCTTACGCCATCGGCGTCAGCCCTGCAAGGAAAGTGATTGTCTTTGAGCCCGGATTAAAAACCGAGATCACGCAGAATGTCATCAACAATGACCGCCATGACATGAAAGCGGTTGTCTATGCGAGGGGGGAACTTGAAAAGTATATCAAGATAAAAGACAGCCTCCTTGAGATAACGTCTTCCGAGGACACAAAGCCATTCACCTTCGAGATAAACCTTCCTGAATCTATCGGCAAGCCCGGCCTGCACGGCACTGAGATCGTGGTGATGGAGCTGCCGAAGCAGTTTGCCTCAGGCTCTTCGGAAACTTCCATCGGCGTTATCGGCTCAGTGGTATCTGAGTTTTATGTCCGTGTTCCGTTTCCTGCAAAATACGCAGAAGCCAAGCTGGTTGTCGAGACAAATGCAGTGAAGCAGCCGGTGCGGTTTGTTGTCCTGGTGAACAATTACGGAACACAAAAGATTGTGAAGGCAAAGGGAGTTGTGGACATCCTTGGAGCGACGTATGAAAAGCTCGGCAGTATCCCTCTTTCTGAATCCGGGCTTGATCCCGCACAGCAGGCTCAGCTCATCGGAGAGTGGTTCATTGAAGGGCTGAATCCGGGGGTGTATCACGCAAAAGCAGCAATTGACTATGACGGCCAGCAGATAACTCTTGAGGAGAATTTTAAGCTTGGCGACCTTTCAGTTGAGGTTGTTGACCTGAAGGCAGACAAGTTTCAGCTGGGGAGCATCGCCGCAATCGATATTTTCCTGGAGAATAGGTGGAACAGCCCGATTGGCGGGATCTATGGAATATTGAGAGCGACAGACAAAGATGGCACAGAGTATGCCAAAGTGACAACTGCCCCTGTCAGCCTTGAACCCCTGGCAAGAGGCAGGATTACCGCCTACTGGGATACAAGGGATATTCCCATAGGGTTTTATGACCTCAATGTTGAAATTCATTACGAGGGGAAAGTCACCCAAAGGCTGATCAGGGCAAATGTCAACATTGATTCTATAAGGACAGATTTCACGCCGATCGGCCAGGCGATTGTCGGCCCTGCCACCAAATCAAGAGATGCTTTCCTGTTCCTGCTGATCATCGTCCTGGCAGGAGTGAACCTAGGCTGGTTCTTCTACTTTAGGAAGCAGAAAAAGAAAAAGAAATGATAGGTAAGGATTGTAAAAGAGGAATATATTTTACTAATAAATGGATTTATTCCCATTCAGAAATATTCCTCTTTTCTTCAGGTAAAAGCCGAAGGTTGCCTTCTGTATCTCCCTTCGCTGCATTGGGCTCATCCCAAACTGAAGATGGGTGTTGCTTAGGTTAAATGAAGGATTGCGCTGCCCATCGAGGCGGAGAAAATAATGGATGAGGGGATTCCTCGTGACAAGTTCCTGAACATTCCTAAAATAGCTATGAGATGAAAGCTCGGGAAATTCCGGAGAGAATAACACCTGGTCAAGGAACGAAATTATTGTTGGAAAGTCGATATCCTGGGAATAAAAGGAGACAGGAACTTTATTTAACAGCATAAAATAAACTCCAGCAGCGATGATATGCTCATCATTGGCCTTGTTGTTTGGGCGCCCGTCATTGAAGTATCGCTTTCGCTCCTTGAGGCCCATCGTCTGGGAATAGGTGACCAATAAATTAAAAAGATCATTAAAATCACCAGCCTCATCCCCATAGTCATAAGATAATTCTCTCCGTTTCAGCATAGTGCAGAGCAGGGAATAGGTTTCAATCGCCTGATTGACTAATAAATATCTCGGTCCGCACGAAGAGCTGCGGCTTGCCCTTATAGGATTGCTCTCCCCCTGGCCATTTTGCCGAAGATTCTCCATCAAAAATGTTAGCCTCATTTGACGGGATTTAAGATGGCCAATAAATTCCTCGTATTCATTAATTACTTTGGATGGGCAAAGGAGATATTCATTTCCAGCAAGGATTGCAATTAAGTTTTTTGTTTCCTGAATATCCTGAATAAGTAAATTTTCATCCAAAAGGTCAAAAGAACCTGCCGAATCAAGGTGATCTGACAGCCTAACTCCAAACGAAATAAAAAAAGAAGTATCAAAGACAAGATAACCTGGATGCCTGTTTATAATGCCCTCCAGCGATACTTCCCCGGTTGTAGCGATGCCCATAAGCATCGTGTTTTGCCTGCCTTTATATCTGTTTCATTTTATTTGAGAAAATGAATTTAAAAAAACCAAATTCCGGGACATGAAAGGCAACATTAACCGGAGTTGAGCTTCCTGATTTATTTTTATCATTCGCAGAATCATCACAAGAATGGCCCATAAAAAGAAAAAACACTACTTCAGCCTGATCTCTTCCCCGCCCATCACCCTTTCACAATAGAAGCAGATTGCCTTTACCGGGCTTTTGCTGATGATCTCAAACCTTGATTCGACAGGCTGTATATTGGAAACGCATTTTGGGTTTGAGCACTTAAAAGCCGCAGTCAGGATTGCAGGAACCTCAACAATTGACTTCTGCCTCACCTTGAAATCTTTGATGATATTGATAGTTGCCTGGGGCGCAACGACAGCTATCTCATCAACCTCCAGTTTGGTTAGTTCTCTCCCTGCAACCTTGACAATGCCTTTCTTCCCGATTTTCTTGCTGCCAAGGTTTGTTGCGATTGAGACGACATCTTTATGGCTTTTGAGGTTAAGAATCTCCACGACATCAAAAACCTTAGCAGCCGGCACATGGTCAATGACGGTTCCGTCCCTGATTGCAGCGATGCGAAGCTCCCTCCTATGCGAGCTTGAAGCCCCTGATGAGCCTGAATGTTCTGAAGCCCCTAAAGAGGCTGAATACTCCGATGCTCCTGAAGAGCCTGAAGCAGTCCTGATTGCCGCCCGCCCAAGTTTTGAACCTGCCTTCTTTGCCGGCTTCTTGTGAGTTTTTTGTTTGGGAGTTTTAGCCGCCATTTTACTTCACCGCCCCCAGCACCAAACTCAGCACCGCCTGCCTCACAGGAATCCCATTGGCCGCCTGCCTGAAATAAGCTGCATTGGGAAATGCATCGAGGGCAGGATCGATCTCCCCGACTCTCGGAAGTGGATGCATAATGGATATGTCCTTCTTTGAGTATTTCAGAAGTTCAGGCCCGACTTTGTAGACGTTCTTGTATTTCTCGTATTCTATCGGGTCGGGAAATCGCTCCTGCTGTATCCTGGTCACATAAAGCACATCAAGGTGCTTGACCACTTTGAGGATATCGTCAGTTTCATGCAGCATAACTTTCTGCTGCTCAAGCTCATCGAGGTAATAGTCTGGCATCTTTAATGCAGGAGGCGCGATAAAATACATTTTTGCCTTGAAGTGCGCCAGCGCCATCGCAAGGCTGTGCACTGTCCTGCCATATTTGAGGTCTCCGAGAAAACCGATGCTGATGCCGTTCAGGCTTCCCTTGTCTTTTTGGATAGTATACAGGTCTATCAAGGTCTGGGTAGGATGCTGATTGGTTCCGTCGCCTGCATTGATGACGGGAATCGCAGCTGCCTCTGCGCTGAGCCTTGCCGCACCTTCCATAGAATGCCTTATCACAATCACGTCGCTGTATTCCTGGATCATCTTGACCGTATCCCACAAAGTCTCGCCTTTTTTAGTAGATGTGACATCTCCTTTCGCAAAGCCGATAGTATCCCCGCCAAGCCTTTTCATGGCAGCAGTAAAGCTAAGCCGTGTCCGTGTTGACGGCTCAAAGAACATCGAAGCCATGATCCTGCCCCTGAGAAGATTGGGCTGGTGCTTCTGCTCAAGCCGCTTTGCGATGCCCAGGACATAAAGAAGGTCGTCTTTGGAAAGGTCACGGACTGAGATAACATCTCTGCCCTTAAAAGTGATGCTGGCCATCAAAAAATATCATGAGTATGGGGGTATTTAAATGTTTTGCGGAATTTTTGCTAGAAGCGCAGGTTTACTTCCCCACCCTCCGAAGTTTTGACAATCTGCCTGTATATTGAGGCAAGGTAATCGTAGATATAGCAAACGACATATTTTTGTCCGTAAGTAAAATTTAAAATTCACTTTGTTGAAACGATCCCTGAGCTTTTTTCATCCCATTGGGCAGACTTAAACCCCGCCCCCTTCAGCCTCCTCACCAGCTTCGGATAATACACCTTCCCTTTTGTCTTCCTTGGATTCGGGCAGTAATGATACAGCTTTCCCCCAGGCCTCAGCACCCGATAAAGCTCACCATGAAATTCTGAAGAATATAGCTCAGGCGCATAAGCGACAGTCGGCGGATCATGGATGATGCGCGAAAAATAGCAGTCAGGGAATTTCCTGATTTCCCCAAAAACATCATTGTTCATTATCTTTATCTTTTTGCTGTTGAACAGCTCTTCAGAGTATGGGTTAAATTCTGCGATATGCAGAACATTCTTGTCTTTCTCAAAGGTAACCACATCATCAGCATTCTTTGCCGCCATGATGGCAGTATACCCCAGGCCGCAGCACGTATCCAATACTTTCCCATGAACGGGGCTTACTGCCCTCAGCTTCAGCTCAGTGTCCTCTTTCGGCGACAGATGGATATGCCGGTGCATGGGTGTTGATGATATTTTAAGCGTCGGCCATCCCCCAGTCGGAACCAGCTTGTAGTAAAGCTGAGTCTGCTCAGAAAAGAAGGCGACAGCTTCAAGTTTCCCATCGTGGATGATGTAACAGGTGTTTTCCTTGGCATTTTTGAATATCGAAAGTAAAATCTTATGCTGGCCAATAACAAGGCAGCCGCCTTCAGTTCTAACCTTCCGCAGCGATTTTCCAAGGTCCGCCGAAATCTCAAATTCTCCTGAAAAAGCCAGGATCTTGTCAATCTCAGATTTAGTAAGGATGATAACAGCCATCAGTCAGCTGAACAGCCCCGGATATAAAAAACAATAGGTATGCCTTCTGTTTTGGGGCATACCTTAACAAGCCTGACGGTCCCAAGCAATCTTACTGCGCACCGTAAAGATTATAAACTTGGGTGCCTAAAATGAAAATCAGCATCGTTTAATAATGAAAAACAGTATCAGTCCATAGGCATAATCCATAGGCATAATCCACCGCAATTGATTGTTGAGGGAAGGTTTCCCAGAGTGTTGGGTTTTGGGAAAAGCCGTTGGGGTGCACCGCAAAAATAGACACTGCGCTGGAATGGGGATTGCTCGGTGTAGCTTTATTCAACCTGTCCTTTACGAATTACCACTACCTCCTTTCTCTTCCGCTTGTCGGACTATTCTTTTTCTTCAGAGGCTTCAAATCCTACGCCGCCAAAAAAAAGCTGGACATCCCCGGCAGTTACATTACACTCGGCCTTGTTGCTGTCTATCTGACCGTTATCGGAGAGTTCTATCTGGAACTTTATTACAGAGTAGTTTACTATGATAAGATTCTCCATTTCCTCATTCCGCTGTATCTTGCAGTATTGGCCCGCCGTTTTTTCAGCAGCCAGCAGCAGCTGAAAGAGCTGTTCGCTGTCCTTGCAGTATTGGGAGCAGCCACCCTGTGGGAACTGCTGGAGTTTATCATCGACAGCTTTGCCGGAGTGCCTATCATGCAGGGCATTTTCACAGGGATGAAAGGCCTGACAGGCGGCCATGAGGACACCATGAAAGACATCTCTATGAACCTCCTGGGTGCAGCGGTTGGGGCGTTTGGCTCAAGGGTATGGGAACAAAAGAGAAGCAATGGCTGATAGGTCTCACAAGAAAAATCATGTTTAGAGAAAACCTCAGATGACATTTCCCACAATCTTCGACACTTCATTCTCCCTGATATTGATCCAGTTGGAGCCGCAATACGGGCAAAGCGGATTTAGGTTGGGATTATTTGATATATCAAACTTGTAATGGCATTTCTCGCAGATCATCGGAAGCCTCTGAACCCGATTCTGCTGTTGGAGGGCGTCGATAGATGACCCCTTTGTTCGTGTAGATACTTCCATATTCTCACCTTTTTTGAAAGGCGTTCCCTTTACCTGCAATTTTATTTCCGCTTGTTCCCGAAATAAAACATCTTTTCGATGGAGATATCTCCGGGCTGAAGCTGCCTCTCCGGCTGGCCGCCGAACTGCGCAGCCGTTTCCGGCGTCAGCGCAAGCCTTCGCTGGGGAGGTTCCTGGGGCTTTTCTTCAACTTCAAGCCTTGTCTGCTTCTCGGCTGCAGGCCTTGATTCCCTAAGGTCCCGCACTGCTGCCTTGAGCATCTGTATCTCCGACCCAAGCGCCTGGATCGCTTCAGCAAAAGGCCTCAGCTCGACGAGTATCTTCTTAGCCTGGATGTCAAGCATAACTTCAATCTGCTTTTGCAGGAGGATATCCTGCCCATTACCTTGGAGCGCTGTTGCTAATGATTGCATCAAAACCACCCTTAATTAAAATTTTCCTTGATGAATTGCACCATCATCTGGTTGCCAGATGCGTTGTATGCCTCAATCGAGAGAGGCACAAGCCCTTCCCTGAGGCAGGTATCTCCTACTTTATCCATCCCTTCTTTGGACTCGGATTTCTGGAATGATTTAAGGGCAATTCCAAACTGCTTGTCTGCAAGGGATTTCTCGCCAAGATCATTCAGCTTTGCCGGCTCATTGATAGTGCTGAACACCTCAAAGGCGTATTCCCATCTTCCTTTTGAGAGACAGTCCTGACCGACCTGAAGCAGCCCTTCACGGAACTCGATGGCCTTAAAGGCAAGAATTGCCTCGAACAGATGGCCTTCAGCAAGCGACCTTTTTCCCAGCTCAAGAAGCATCTCAGTGTTGTTAGCCAGCCTATAGGTGTTGATAGCCTCTTTTCTGTTGCCGACCTTTTCAAACTCAGCTGCGATTGAAGAAAGCTTAGTCCTGTCTCCTACAAGGATATAGCACTTGATCGCATCAGAAAAGCTTCCTTTCCTGCAGTATTCATCTCCTAGCGTCGTTATGATCCTCGACCGGATGGAGTCATCAAACATCGACAGGTTAAGGTTGTCAATGCCTTTCTTCACCAGCGCAGGAAGGATGGTCCTAAAGCTGTCCAGCTTGTCCTCAGTCATATATTTCTTATTGTCTTCGGCAATCCCATGGATCATCTTCTGGATGACAACTTCTTTGGTTATTGTTTCCATTGTGCCGCCTCATCCGATGACTTCAAGGCCAATATCGTTGAAAGGTTTTTTGGCCTCTTTCGAGTTAAAGGTCATCTTCTGCCCGACAATCCATGGTGAGGTTACTCCGGTGATGATGCTGATGATCATCACTTTGCCTTTCATCACATTAGTCACCCTCGCTCCCCAGATCACATTTGCGTCGTCATCAAGCGATTGGGTCACAAGCTCACCTATCCTGTTGACTTCATCAAGAGTCATATCAGGGCCGCCTTCGATATGGATCAATGCTCCTGTTGCTCCCTTGTAGCTGATATCAAGCAGAGGATTGCTCAAAGCGCCGGCGACAGCTTCATCTACTCTGTTAGTAGTGTCGGAGCTTCCGATTCCGATCGCTGCAACTCCGCCGCCCCTCATGATTGCTTTTACATCAGCAAAATCAAGGTTCACCAGCGAAGGTATTGCGATAGTCTCAACAATCCCTTTGATCATCGTCGAAACAAGCTCATTGGCAACTGCAAAAGCTTCTGTGATCGGCAGGTTTCCGGCAATCTTCACCAGCCTGTTGTTGTCAATCACAATTACAGTATCAGCATTCTGCCTCAGCAGCTCAAGGCCATGCTCTGCCTTGAATATTCTTGCTCTTTCTATATTAAAAGGCATAGTCACTGTCCCTATGACGATAGCGCCATTTTCCCTGGCGACTTTTGCGACGACAGGAGCTGACCCTGTTCCGGTCCCTCCGCCCATTCCCGCGCAGACAAAGACCATGTCTGCTCCCTGAAGGATACCTTTCACTTCCTGTATGGATTCCTGGGCAGCATCAGCGCCCTTCTGGGGGAAGCCTCCGCATCCGAGCCCTTTGGTAATCTGTTTTCCGAGAAGGAATTTCCTGTCTGACTCCATCATGTCAAGGTGCTGCTTGTCTGTGTTGCAGCAGATGATCTCTGCGCCCTTAATCCCTTTCTTGTAAAGCCAGTTGACCATATTGGATCCGGCTCCCCCGCAGCCTATGACCTTGATGTTGGCTGTCCCTATCTGAAGGTCTTCTGTATTCACTGCAGTCTGCTTCTGCTGAGCAGCGCTGACGATAAAATCCATCATTCCCATTGTCTCACCTGCTTTTTCACCGGCAATATCGCGCCTTGGTTTGTCGTGTTAAAAAAATTCCAACGTCAGGGCAATCACCCCGCTGTCAGAAACATTTCTCATGCATCATCAAATATATAAATGTTACGTTTTTGTATACTAGTTGTGTTGTTGCTTAAAAATGGGAATTAATGTGTTCAGGAGGAATTTCATGTTTTTAGGGCGTAAAAAAGCAAATTTTTTGGGCGAAGTCTTTCGCAAACAGGAATTTCTATTTTGGAACTTTTGAAAAAAGAATATTTCCTTAGAATTTAGCGCGCACAAGATGTTGTAGGGCAGGATAAAGATTGCTACAAGGGGTTGGAAATAGGAGCGCTTTGTTTTGCTGCATCGCGTTTCATCGCGGCTTCGATCGCGCTGAATATCTTCTTCTGCCTCACGCCGATGTCTGATGCTGCGCGCTCATTGAGGCTTTTTCCCTGATTGAGCTTGATAAGAAGATTGCTGGTGATTTCTGCGCATTTATGCAGAAGCAGAAGGGTGACTTCACGGCGCCACTCGAGAGATTTTTGGTCTGCAAGGGCGATAAATTCTTCCAGGCGCTCCCATGATTGGGTGATGCTGTTGAGAAGGATCTCCAGGTTGATGGGATCGATCACTTTTTTGAACATTGAGCCCTCACGTGATTCAGTGATGGAATCAATTTCCGTAAGAGTGTCTTCCAGCGTTGAAAGGTAGAGATAGATATCCTGCGCCTCACGCTTATGGATGTTCCCTTCCTCGGTCCGCGCAATGAGCCTGTTGATGTTCTGGCGGAAGACCATGAGAGATGACCTCAGGCGGTTTATCTTCTCATTGAAAGAGATCTCATAGATTTCGCTGAGGATGATATCCTGCTTGATGGAGATAAGCTTTGACGTCACAAATGCAAGGAGGAGCAGGCCGAAAATGACTTCAGCGATCGCGACAGCTTTAAAAAAACCGACGGGGATGATGTCCCCAAAACCCGTGGATGTTGCCGTGATGAAGCTGAAATAGACATTATCCATCAGGTTGTCAACGGGAGCTTTGTTGGCAGAATATATCAGGTGCGCGTGTTCATTGGCAGCATAAAAATACACCACCCCGAAGATGGCGATGATCGTCGTCCATACCAAAAAGATATTGAAGAAGGTTAGCCTGCTGAACCACCGGTTGATTCCTTTCTCAGTGATATCATTGAATAAGGTTTCAAGATGGGGCCGTTTCATCGCTGCAACAACTCGGTGCAGCATCTTAGCCCAAGTCCTATAAAAATCTTTGGGATTCCGCCAATATTCAGGCCGCAAACGCCAGTTTTATCGAATGTGAAAAAATTTTTTCAATTACGTTTATTACACTTGAATTATTACACTTGAATTATTACACTTGAATTACACTGATCTGAATTCTCGCTGCTAAGCCATAAATGAACAGCTCAGAACTGTCGGAGTGTAAAATTCATGGGCTATTTGCTTCATTTATCGTAAACTGCGTAGGATATAGCCCGCCATCACACGCAGTTTACGAGATTAGAACTGCGCACAAACAGGATATAACCTGCGCAGTTCTCTATACTATCCCTCCAAGAAAAAATAGAAACAAACCGGATGTTCCCGCAGGGAACCATTATGCATCCTGAACCCCTTGGGACCCATAAATTCCCTGCTTATCCCGAAAAACCGGAACAGCCGGCCTGAGCAATTACTTATCCTGAAAGTCTGTCATGGGATCCAAAAAATTGTACCTCTGGAAAAAATCCCCATAGTCTTCTTCCCAGTCCATAGTTGCTGCGCTCATCATTCACCTCCTTCCGCTCCAGTATGTATTACCGCAGTGCTCGCATTCAAACAGATTGGCCCGGACATGCCTCATCTCTTCCATGCATGGCCCGCAGTAAACCTTCCGCTCCATCCGTTCCATGTAGATCTGTTCGCCTTCCGGCAGTGTTTCAATGGCCATACTTCACCTCCCAACAATAACTTCCACCGATACTTCCTAACTATATCCCCCGACGATATCCCTTAAGAAGGAAGTAGCATAACGTTTATATATAACCTCGCCATATGGCATATATAGCATATATATTTAAGGGAAGATATATGCACTTTTATAAAATTTTTAAATTTTATATAATGGGGGTGGAAGCATGCTGGTCAGGAAAGTCATTAATTTCGGCAAGAATTCGCATATCATCACCCTGCCCAAATCGTGGGTGGAGAAAAACAATATCCAAAAGGGAGATGTGCTCTCGCTCCATGAACAGGACCAGGGCCTTTTGATTTCTGCCGCAGGGGCTGTCAATGCCAGAAACGACCGCTCTATCACTGTCAGCGCTGACGGAAAAGAGCTGTCCAGGATAAAGCTGGAGATTTACTCCGCTTACCTGAACAACTACAATATTATCGAGGTCATAGGCAAAGACATTTCTTCACTTGCCCAGGGAATCAAGGGCATCATCCACGGGCTTGCCGGCCTGGAAGTGCTTGAGCAGACCTCAACCAAGGTAGTTGCAAAAGACCTTTTGAACCTCCAGGAAATTTCCATCAAAGCCATCATCCGGCGGATGGACATCATCACCAAATCGATGATTGAAGATACCCTGCATTGCCTGAAAGACTGCGAGTGCTATGACGATGCGGACGCGCAATGCAAAAGTCTCCATGAAAATATTGGGAGCCGTGACAAGGATATCAACAGGCTGTATTACCTTGCTTACCGTGTTATCTATGGCGCCCTGAGGGACAGCCAGGCTGCAGCCCAGCTAAAAGCTGCACCTCTTCAGCTCCAGCAGGATTACCTTATAATCGTCCGCCTTGAGAGGATAGCAGACCAGATGAAAGGGATTGCAGCCGACCTGCCGCGATCGAATATCACCGGCCAGAGCAGGAAGGAGTTGACTGCGCTGCAGCAGGCGCTCTTTGACCGCTACAGCGACACGATGAAAGCCTATTACACAAACAACAAGGAAACGGCATTCACCATTGAGGTCAGCAATGCCTCAGTCATCGAAAAGCTGGAAAACTTCCTCACAAACCATACCGGCCGCTGCATCGGAAAAAAAGGAAAACAATCGCCATCCGCCCTGACCTATTCCTGCATGGGCGCAGCGCGCATCATCGACGGCATGAAGATTATGGCAAAGTATACGAGCTACCTCGCAAGAGTCATCATCTCGATGGATTAAAGTCACTGGCAGCGCCGCCCGGGGAAAAGCAAATCTCTAGGGTTTATTCTGTTTTATTCTGCCTCCCCCAACACGGGATATTCCCAAATGCAAAACCTTAAATATATTCAGCAGATTATCAAGAGCATGGCAGAGCCGGTTACCTACAGGGATGCAGGCGTTGATCTCGGTGCTGCAAATGCCGCAAAAAAGAAAATAAAGGAGATTGCGCGCTCAACCTTTTCTTCACAGGTATTATCGGGCATCGGAAGCTATGGCGGGCTTTATGAGCTTAATGACGGGAAAGTCCTTGTCTCAAGCGCCGATGGCGTCGGGACAAAAGTGAAGCTTGGATTCCTGTCCGGAAGGCATGATACCCTCGGCCAGGACCTGGTGAACCATTGCGTGAACGATATCCTGGTGATGGGCGCAAAGCCGCTGTTCTTTCTTGACTATATCGGTTCCGGAAAAGTGTATCCTGAAGTCATTGGCCGGATTGTCGGCGGTTTTGCAAAAGCCTGCAGGGAAAATTCCTGCGTATTGATCGGGGGCGAGACCGCTGAGCTTCCCGGGCTGTATAAGGCCGGAGAATATGACCTCGCAGGGTTTATTGTCGGAGAGGTTCCAAAGAAGGGCATCATCGACGGATCAAAGATCCGCGAAGGTGATGTGCTGATAGGGCTTGCTTCTTCCGGGCTCCACACGAACGGCTATTCGCTTGCATTAAAAGTGCTGCTGGAAAATGCAGGGCTTTCCCTTGATGAAAAGCCAAAAAGCATCGGCTCAACTTTGGGAGATGCCCTGATGGCAGTCCACCGGAGCTACCTCGCTCCCATCGCGCTTCTCCAAAAAAATAACATCCCCCTCAACGGCCTTGCCCATATCACCGGCTCAAGCTTCTCAAAGAACGTAGGGAGAATCCTTCCGAAAGGGCTTTCTGCAGCCATTGACAGGAAAAGCTGGCAGGTCCCCCCGCTGTTCCGGCTGATCCAAAAGCTCGGGAACATTGAGGAGGATGAGATGTATCAGGTGTTCAACATGGGTATAGGATTGATTATTATTTCCGGAGAAAGCAATTCAGAGAGGATAATCTCCCTCCTTAAGCCGTTCCATCTCAGCCCTTCAGTTATCGGCTGCGTCAAAAAGGGAAACCGGGAAGTCATGCTCATTTGATTCTTGGAGATTATCTTTTTTTCACGTATGTATTAAGCTGGATTAGAAAATCCCAACAACAAAGGGCTCGACGGTCAAATTTTTCTCTGGAAAAATTTGCCCTGCTCGGTCACCCCGATGGGGCGACCCCCGACCTCGCCTCGCCGATGTTGTTGGGATTTTCTATGAAAAACCCTGCCTTTGGCGCAGACAGGGAAAGAGCCGCCCTCCGTCCGCAGACCGGAACGCTTTTTTCTCCCTCCGTCCGCAGACCGGAACGCTGGATTATCCCTCCGTTGCGAAGCAACTGGAAGTGGCTTCAGCTCCGTCAGAGTCCTCCATAGGGCAAAACTATCCTATGCTTGCTTTAACAGTCTCCAGCCAGAGGTGGCGGTGTTTTTCCCGATTGTAGGCAAATTATTTCTTTGACGGAGCATATTTCATACTTTTTCACAAAACATTTAAATATGGAGAATTGCGTTGATTAGATGACACAGTGGTATTTTGTTTTACTTCCACATTCAACGCAATTCGAGTATTAAATAATTGCGGCAAATGTAAAATAAATACCGCAATTATCTATAACAAGGTTATCTGTTGAACCCTATGCCAAACCCCATGAGCCTTAGATCAAATGTCCTTGAGGAATGCGAAAAAGCCAAGGAAGCTGCGCAGAAGCTGCTGCTCTTATCCCCGGAAGACAAGCAGTTTGTGCTTTTTGAATTAGCCCAGGATATCGTGGCAAATGCAGGAAAAATCCTTGCTGCCAATAAGAAAGATACTGCGGTCAGCAAAAGCAGGATTTCGCCAGAGATGCTCAAACGCCTTCAGGTGGACAAAAAGAAGATATATGCG
This sequence comes from Candidatus Woesearchaeota archaeon, assembly GCA_016180135.1. Taxonomy (GTDB): domain Archaea; phylum Nanobdellota; class Nanobdellia; order Woesearchaeales; family JACPBV01; genus JACPBV01. The sequence continues at coordinate 6,758 of JACPBV010000011.1, read as the reverse complement.
ATGGCTGAGATGGTGCGGAGTGTCGCAGGGCTTGAAGACCCTGCCGGAAAGATTATCTCGGCTACTGAGCTTGATGAGGGCCTGCTCTTGAAAAAAATCTCTGTTCCCTTGGGAGTGGTCTGCTGCATCTTTGAATCGAGGCCGGAGGCTGTTGTCCAGATAAGCGCATTAGCCATCAAATCAGGAAACGCTGTATTGCTGAAAGGCGGCTCAGAAGCATTGCATACTAACAGGATCTTAACGGAGATTATCAGGAATTCAATCAAAGACAACAAGGGGATGCCTGAGGATGCTGTCCAGCTATTGGAGACGAGAGAAGCCATCAGGGAAGTGCTGAAGATGGATGGGTTTATCGATCTGGTCATACCCCGGGGCTCGTCGCAGCTTGTCAGGTTCGTCCAGGACAATACCAGGATTCCGGTGATGGGGCACGCTGAAGGCGTCTGCACGGTGTATATCGATAAAGATGCAGATTTGCCAAAAGCAGTTTCTATCGCCTGTGATGCAAAATGCCAGTATCCTGCTGCCTGCAATGCAGCCGAAAACCTGATTGTGCACAGGGGAATCGCAGAGAAGTTCATTCCTGCCATTGCAGGAAAATATCTTGAAAAAGGTGTTGAGCTCAGGGGAGATGAAGAAACACTGAAGATAATGCGCAATGCTGGGATTGATGCCGGGGGAAAAATAAAAAAAGCTTCTGAAAAAGACTGGTCCACAGAATACAACGGCTTGATCATCTCGATAAAAGTTGTCAGCGATGTTCAGGAAGCGATTGCTTTTATCAACAGGCATGGCTCAGGGCACACTGATTCCATCGTGACAGAAAACCATTCTCATGCAAAAAAATTTCTTACGATGGTCGATTCATCTTCGGTTATGTGGAATGCCTCAACAAGATTTGCCGACGGATACCGCTACGGATTGGGGGCTGAGGTTGGCATCTCCACCGGGAAGATCCATGCAAGGGGGCCTGTAGGGGTTGAGGGCCTGGTGACGCATAAATGGATTCTTGAAGGAAAAGGACGCTTGGGGCATATTGTTGCGCCGTATGCTGAGGGGAAGAGGAAGTTTAAACATGCCAAAATCAAATGAATCTTCTGAGGAAGAAAGGGCAGGGGAACTGAGAAAAAAGTGGGAGGGTATATTGGATTCAAAACCGCTTTTTACTGAAGCGGAGGCTGATGGAATGCTAAAGGAAGTTATGAAGGTTAGGAAGGAAAATGGATTCAGGAAGATAAAATACTAAGTTTTTTAAAGAATTCTGGCTTTGATGGGCATATGGCAAGTTCTTCCTGTAAGCGCCTCGTCCTCAAGATCGGCACGAATCTTCTGACAGAGAATCTGGTAGGTTTGAAAACCTCTTTTATCAGCAATATTGCAGCCCAGGCAGCCTCACTCCAAAGATTAGGGCATGATATCATCATCGTGACATCAGGGGCGATAGGAGCAGGCTGCACCGAACTGGGATTAAAGAAAACCAGGGAAGTTGAAGTCAGGCAGGCATTGGCTGCTGCAGGGCAAAGCTCCGTCATGAGGGCGTATCACGATGCTTTCTCAAAGCACGGGATCCACGTTGCCCAGATTCTCCTCACGTATGAAGATTTCTCAGACAGGAAAAAATATCTCAACCTGAGGAAGGCGATCGAAAAACTGGTCGGATGGAAAGTTATCCCAATCATCAATGAGAATGACCCTATCAGCGTCGATGAGATCGGGGCGACGTTCGGCGACAATGACAAGCTTTCAGCCCTTGTTGCTGCAAAGATGGATGCGGATATGCTTATCATCCTGACAGACATTGACGGGCTTTACGACAAAAATCCAAAATCCAGCAAGGATGCAAAGCTGATTCCCCGGGTTGAAGCGATAACCCGTGACATTGAGCGGGCGGCAGGAAAATCAGGAAGCCAGTTCTCCGTCGGAGGCATGATGTCCAAGATCAAGGCAGCAAAGATTGCGATGGACTCCGGAGCAGCTATGGTCATCTGCAATGGCAGGAAAGAAGATATTTTGGAAAAAGCGCTTGCCGGCAAGGAAGGGACTTATTTTGCGCCGAAAACATCGCTGAGCAACAGGCAGCGCTGGATAAAGTTTGCGAAGCCGAGAGGAAGGCTTTTGGTCAACACCTGCGCAAAAGATGTTTTGCTGAAAGGAAAATCCAGCCTTTTATCCGTCGGAATAGAAAAAGTTGAGGGAGATTTCCAGAAAGGTGATATCATCGAGATAAACGATTTTGGGAAGGGGGTTGCAGACTATTCCTCAGATGACCTTGAGAAACTGAAAGGGCAGAAAGGGAAAGTAGCGGTGAAGAAGGAGAATTTAGTGATGATGTGAAGATTAAGATATTTCTATGGTTAAGCTTTTCCCCCTAAGCTGGGGATTTCAGGAACCGCTCCGCCTTGCTTGGATGTGCCTTTCCAGTTCATCACCTTCCTCTTTTGAGAGAACTCCTGCAAGAGCAAGCAGCGAAGGCTTGGGAAACCTTCTGACTTTTACCCGGCTAAAGCTTTCCTGCCCATCCTTCATCATAGCAAGGCGCTCATAGGCTTCTTCAGTTATGGTTATTGTCTTTGTGGCCATAAGATACGTGCGTGTATTTGTACTTCTTAAATTTTTTGGAAGTTTAGGCTCGGGATAGGGCTCCGTTCAAAATCTCGCTTTCGCTCGGGTTAGCAGCTTAAAAATCGTAAATATTTTTTCCGTTTGCTGACATGCTTAGAAATCTTTTATGATTTCTAGCACCGCGCAAGGCGGTTCCCCGATGGGGCAACCCCCTTGTCAGCTTGATTCAGGGGGCATATGATTTTTACTTTAGGCTGCTAACCTATATTTTGAACGGAGCCGCTCGGGATGAAAAAACATGTGAGCTTCAGCCCGAAGGAGTTTAGAAAGCAGGAAACGAAAGCCAATCCCAACATAGTTTGATTAAAACCCTGCCCGGACAACCACAGAAGTATAAGGCAGCAGATCTTGGAGCTCCTCACCTTTTTTGACAAGCTGTGGTTTTAATGTGTGGTCTACATGCCCTCTGCCGATGATGATTACTGCCCTCTCGCATCCAAGCTTTTCAATAATTTTCTCAATCTGCCTGGCAACGTGCTTATTCCTCTCAGGCCCCCATACCCTCAAAAATTCATCCCCGAGATTTTTAAAGGACTCAGCCACTGATGCAAGATGTTCCTTTATTCCCTCGTCCCATGCTCTTTCATCATATTCATCCATTATGCCTTGAGTTGCGCCTCTGGCAGCAGCTGGATCCCAGCCTTTGCTTATAAGTTCCTTGATTGCCTGCTCCCTCTTCTTAACGACGGCTTGATAAGTGTCTCCCTTATGCTGGATTGATGGTGCCAGGCATTTCCTGCCTATCCTTTTGTGGAATGCGGCATGCTCTGAATCGAAAAAGCCAATTCCACGCGGAACACCTCTTATAGTGGATGGCTTTGACCGGATAAACTCATAGAGGCAGATTGGGGGAAGCCGGGGGTTATTCTTTCTCAGCCGCTCCAGCATAGTGTCAAGTTGTATCAGCGTCTTTTCAGGAATATGGGCAAGAAAGAAACCAAAATCAAAAACTATCTGCTTAAGGAGGTAAAGCCCCTTCCAATAGGCGAGATGCTGAAGAAAATCTATATACTGGTTCCTTTCCTCGATGCCAAAAGCAGGAACGACCGCCATACCCTGGATTGTATCCATAGGGTTTTGGCGCAGAAGCACCTTGTAAGGGGCAAGATTGATGAACTCTAAAATCTGGTCTGTTTCACCCCTGTCCTCCATCGAAATATTTTTAGAAGATTTCAAAAAATCAATATCCATTGCGGTATCACCAATCAATTCCCGAATGTCCTTTTCAACGGCATCAACAATATCTTTCGATGGCTCACCGTAGTATGCTTCAATTCCAACTCCATCTACCTTAAACAGCTTTACCAGTTGGCTTACAAAAGTATGGACGTCATAGGCAGTTCTTTCATTATGTATTTCACCTATGATGATAAGCTCCCTTTTTGACCCTTTTTCAGTATAAGGGCCTATCGACCAACCATGCCTGAGCGCAAGGCTGCTAAACTCCGGTAAACCTATAATCTCTTTGAGAGAGAAATTTGCCGGGCGTGGATGAGTGTAAGGCAACTCCTCAACTTTCATCTTTCTGGAAATAAACTTTTTGGCAAATTTCCCAATAAGGTAAGCAATTCCGGCAGCTCCGCCCATTTTTAGAAAATCTCTCTTTCTGAACCTGCTGGGGATAAATTTCTGTTCGAGCTTTTTTGCATAATCGGGTGTGAGGCTGTACTTTGTTAAGATATCGACAATGGCTTTCCTCTCCGCTTCGGCTTGTCGGTGAAATTCCAGCAATTCGGTTATCTGGCCTTTTTTTAATGATTCTATCTGTTTTTCAGTATTATCCAAAAAAAGTTTAAGGCTATCGCCAATTTTCTTTAGGTCACCTAAAAAAGCGCGCTCTTCTTCAGTTCCGGGCTTTATTGAAGTAATAATGCTTTCTACTCCTGAACGTTTGGCGAGCTCAAAATCATGACGAAGAGCAACAAAAAGCGACACGAGAAAATGATCAGACAACCCTCTTGGCAAACTGGTTAGTGGGTCTCCCTGAGAGATTCTTGCCAAAATCCATAAAAAGGTAATCTCCCTGGCCTCAAGGCGGTTTCTGCCTTCAAAGTAATAGTTGACATTTCCCGAAAAAAGTGGATAATCTCCCTGCAGGCTCTTTTCGCTAGGAAGCTCCTTGATAAAAATGGGGAATGAAGCTCCGATACTGCAATACTTTAGCTTGTACTCTAACTGAGGCAAAACTTTCTTAACTTCACCAGTGATTTGCAATAAGTCTTTTTTAAACTTATAAATCCAGATTAATGGAGCCATATAATTCTGCGGGGCAAGCATCAGGGAAATATCAGGCGAGGGGTATTTAATTGTATTGGAAAGTAGAATATCAGAAATTGGGGAAATTTGAAATTGGCAGTATTTGAAAATTAGGGCTGTGAAACATTTATTCCTTGGATTTAACTTGTAGAATAGGAGATTGTAGGAGATTATTTCTTCATAAGCTCTGATTAAAGTGTATGTTTAAGTTAAGGCCTTCAGCTTTTTCACAATCCCCTCAACTACTCCCCTTTTTTCAGGCCCTTATGGAGAACAGGATTAAGAACATTCCCATATCTTATCGGCCTCATTATCCCAGAGCTCTTTCATCTTTCCCATCTGGATTTGTTGGAGAAATTTGTCATCCTGGTTTTGTTCCATCACCATGGGATATTTTTTGGCCATTTTATCAGTTCTTTGGGAGAATCACCTTAAATATATTTCGGTTTCATCAGAGAATTTCTTCCCTATAATAAATAAAAATCTGCCCTTATAGCCCCCATAACCCCAAAATTCTGGCGAAAGATTTATAAACAAAGTGAGCCATTTTTCTACCATCTAAAGCAGTTATTTACCAGCAAAATTCTCACATGACAGACGAAAAACCTGAGCAAAAACTAGAAGGAGCTAAAGAGAACAACAGCCCCCGGCCTGAGGAGAATATTGTCGAGCAAATAATCGATGAGGCTTCAGGAAAGGGGGAAAACAGCTCTCCAATGAAACCTACCCCCGATGCGCACCAGGAACCGCAAGGCAGCACTGCAACAGAACCTCTTGAATCATCAATAGGAACTCAAGACGAACCTAATGAGCAGGAATTCCGGGAACAAGAAAATCAGGAGCAAAAGCCTCAGAATCAAGTGCTCCAGGAAATAGGAGCTCAGGGGCAAAAAGACAAGGAACAAGAACAAAATGCCCAGGAGCATCCCAAAAAGTCTGAAGACCAATACACTGCCAAAGACATCCAGGTCATGGAGGGCTTATCTGCAGTCAGAAAAAGGCCTGCGATGTATATCGGCGACACCGGCTTATACGGGCTTCATCACCTTGTCTATGAGGTGGTGGATAACTCCATTGATGAAGCATTGGCAGGGTTCTGCAAAAATATCATCGTCATCATACGCCCGGACAACAGCATCTCTGTCGAGGATGATGGCCGGGGAATTCCTGTTGACATCATGCCAAAATTCAACAGGCCTGCTGTCGAGATCGTCCTCACCAAGCTCCATGCCGGAGGCAAATTTGACAAGAAAGCTTACAAGGTTTCCGGCGGCCTTCATGGCGTCGGTGTTTCCTGCACCAATGCCCTCTCGAAAGTTTTCAGGGTTGAGATCAAAAGAAATGGCAAAGTGTATCAGCAGGATTATGAAAAAGGGGAGCCAGTCACCGACGTAAAAATAATAGGCGATACAACCCTTACCGGCACTAAAGTCACCTTTACTCCCGACAATGAGATCATGCAGGAGTCCGTATTCCATTATGACATCCTTGCGACAAGGCTCAGAGAGCTTGCTTTCCTGAACAAAGGGATAACTATAACGCTAACCGATGAAAGGGCGGCGAAGCAGGATAAGTTCTTTTATGAGGGCGGGATCAAAAGCTTTGTCGAATATCTCAACGCTGCAAAGCATAAGCTGCACGATGCGATCTATTTCCATAAAGAGAAAAACGCCATTGATGTCGAGATTGCGATGCAGTTTAACGACGGCTATATCGAAAATGTCTTTTCGTTTGCCAACAACATAAACACCCGTGATGGCGGAACTCATCTTATCGGGTTTAAGACTGCGCTTACCAGAACCATCAATTCCTATATCGAAAAGAACAGGCCAAACTCACTGAAGCTTACCAGCGACGATGTGCGTGAGGGCCTTGCTGCG
>JACPBV010000030.1 GCA_016180135.1 Candidatus Woesearchaeota archaeon | reverse complement strand
GTTATTCTTCTCTATAGAAGGGACGAAAACAATAACTCTGATAATCCAGAAGAAGAATACAAATCTTCTGGAGCGTAGGTTTAAAAATAATATAATCAAAAAAGAGGAAAACCTTTCTTTGATCACCCTCTCTCACACTCCAAGTGTTGAAGGGACACCCGGTGTGCTTTACCACCTTTTTAACCTATTCTTTGAACACGAAATAAATATAGAAGAGTTTATGAGCTGCCATCGGGATACCTTGATTGTCGTACAATCCAAAAATATACCTAAATTAATGAAATTCTTGAAGTTTTAGGCTCGGGAGAGGAAAGGGCTCTGGAGGTATTATTCCGAAGCAGCCGAAACGCAGGATTATCCTCATCCGGAGACGCAGGGCTATTATGTCGAACATAAAGCGTTTCGAAGATGCTAAACAAACACCCTACTAGGAGTTATGCAAATGTCCCCATAGCCATGCCAAACTATTAATTTTATTGCTGAAATCAAAGAAACGAAGGTTAACTTCGCTCGGGATTCTTATTGATTTACCCTTTCCCGCACCACTTCCCTATACCAATATCATAATGTCATATTTTCCAAACCAAACCTATATAAATTCCAATGCTTATAGAACCTTGTTACGTTTTGGGGGGTTGGTAGTTTTTTATTTGTTCATAAATACCCCATCGCTTGCGATGGTTGGGTTCCATAAACTTGATTATGCGCGGTATTTATGAACTTTAAAATTCCCAACTATTAAAATAACACCTAGCCCCTTGGGGCGATTGGGAATTTTATTTTTTTTCAGTGGAAGGCTCCACTGGGTAGCTGAAATATACTGAAAGCAGGAGGTGGTTGCTATTCTGTTGCAGAACATCCGTAAGGATGGAGATCAGAAGATAGATGTTATTTCTGAGACTATTGGGGGATTCATTTACAGGCAGCTCGAGATTAAGAATGGTATTTTATATATGCGCGCAAAGAAACGTGGCTTTGCTGTTTCCCATTCATAAGAAAGTTTCATGAGAATTTAACCATTTGTGAAATTTTCCCTGCGCAAAAAATATTTAACCCCTATTTTACCACAATGAAAAAATGCATCATCTGCAGCGTCCCTGCAGCCTTCAGCATCAAAGACTCCAGTGATTTCTACTGCCAGGAATGCGCTGAAGAGAACTTTGATTCGGTTGAATATCTCCAAAAGATTGAGGGCCCCTATGATGGAGCCCCTAAAATCCCCCTGTCTCCTTCAGATGCTGGACAAGCTGATTTGATATAAGCGGCTTCCCATCAACGACAACATACCGATAAGGAAGCTCGACTGACTCGCCTTTTCCTGTCTCCAGCGCAAGGCCGTCCTGAAACCTGAACTCTTCAAAATTCATTCCCCCTATAATCTTTTTTGCTGTATAAACTGCATTGTCCGTCGGCATCTGCCTGTCCCCAAGATTCCTTGTTTCCCAGGGGCCATGGCCGGAAATCATCTTTTTTGTCCTCAGCTGCATCGGGTAAGTCCCTAAGATCCCGCCGAAAGCCAGGTGATCAAAACGGCCTGCATCCGCAGGGGATAATGTTTTTTCCGACGATGGGTCAAGGACGCAAACACGGGGCAGCCCTAATTTCCGGAAGCTTTCTCTGTAGGCTTTTCCAAAAGGCGCCAATCTGTCGCAATCTTTCTTGAAGCGCACATTGGTAAAAATAAGATTCTTCTTCCCGGCCAGCTTGCTGATATGCCGGTATTCAATGATACACCATGGCCAAAGCTTTTCCTCAAGATGCTCGATGATGAATTTCATAAGCTACTTCTTCCCTGCTTTTTTTTGAAGATCCTTGTGAGAAAAAATCCAAGAATAGCCACAATCCCGATGAAGAGGATGTGCTTCACCGCCCCTAATTTTGCGATGACCATGTCCATCTGCACATTAAAATGGTAGCCCAGCAGGATGAATGCAGGGACAAAGATCATGGCTGCAGCCACCTCATAGGCAAGATACTTTCTCCAGGGGATGTGCAGGGAGCCTGCGACTGCCGGGCCCATGAATCTCAGCCAGATGAAGAATCTCCCAAGAAATATCCATTTGCCGGCATGGTTTTTCAGAAGCTTCCCATACTTGTGCACATATGCCCTCTTGGCTGAGGGATAAAACCTGTAGAGCAGATGGCTTCCTTTCCGGGAAAGCCAGTAGATGACGTTGTCATAGAAGATGACTGAAAGGATGGCAGTAATGATGGCGCCGGGCAGATTAAAGAAGCCAAGAGCCGATGAATACCCGATAATCAGCAGAAGAACCTCCTCTGGGATCGGGATGATAAACCCGATGAGGCCAAGGACGATGAAAACGCCGAAGTAGCGGAAACTCTCAACAAGAGCAAAGACTACTGCCTGGTCCATCGCAGCCATAAAAATAAATCAAAAGAAGTTGTTTATATAGTTTGTTGGGGAGATGGGGCAAGGATAAAAGATTTTGAAAGCGACGGCGAAAAAACCTCATCCAGCATCAATTGCCAACATAAACAAAAACAAATCTTTCTTCTGTTTTGAAAAGAAAAATTTCCAATAACCCCGTAATACTTTCGTTTTGTGGACAAAAAGAAATCCAGCGCTCCCAAAGCCTTAAGAACAGTATATTCCGTTCCATCTTCAATAAAATCAGGGTATTTGTTTAGCATCCTAAGGTCGAAACGCCCTTGCTTTTACCTTAAGTCCGTCGCGGGGGGACGCCCCCTACGGGGACGCAGGACAACCACGTCCAATGTCGAGCGTTTCGAAGATGCTAAACAAATACAAATCAGGTATTGGGTCAATTAAGGCTGGATGAAATCTGGTTGAAATTCAGCAGAGGACAAATTGTTCAGAAGAATAAATTGTACGGGGGCTCAAATGAAAAAAAATGAACGGAAGGATGGAATGCCGATGCTTTCTGCGGGTGATGTCCGAACATATTTAAAAAAAGCAGGTGTAAATGGCCTGGCTCCAAATAGGATCGCAGGCGCTTATCTTCAGTTTGCAGCGGAGACGGCAACTGCAACCGGTCCGGGAATACCACTGCAGCCGGGGGATTTTCTCGATGCCTACGTCTCTGCCTGGGAACTGGTGAGGAAAATAAGCGGGAATGGCGCTGGCAGCAGATTTCCGGGAGTGGAAAAAGTTGTTGAAAGTTTCACATGGGAACACCTAGCTGCCCAAAACGGAATAACTCCGGTGATTGAAGGGTATGACGCTGCATCTATGCAAAGGTTCCTCCAAACTAAATTTGCTCCCCAGCCGGTTATGTTGGCTGAGGTAATTGAAGGTATGGGCATAGCAGGAAAGCGCCTTCCAGGCGGTTACTCCAAACAGCCGAAATTCGAACAGAGGAGGGCTATGGAAAGGGCTACCCTCTCCGTTATTGAAAGCCTTTTTGGTTACTGCCCTAAATGAGATGATTTTTATGGAAGCTCCAGCCAGACAGGGTATTGATGGGCATGTTGATGGTGTAAAACCTCTCTACCAACCTCAGTGCATTCAGGCACCGCTCCAACAAACCCCCTCGGAAGTGTTTAGGCAGCCGAGAGAAACCTACGTTGAAGCATTGCACTCAGAATTATCCCAGCTTCCCTGGAATAAAATAAAGCCCGGCAAAGATGATATCAGAAAGTATGTATATGAGGCGATAGGGATTGCCAAGGGATGGGCAGATGGCTCCACCGCCGTCTTAATGCCGGATGAGGCAGAAGAGGGTCTTCTTGAGGATTTAGTGCTGCACAGGATGTGGTCAAGTGAAAAAATGTCACCGCAATTCTATGGAACATCTGTTGGCAGCCTTTACGACGCATTAGTCGGAAGATACGATGCAAAGTGCCTTACCATGATGGATGTCCTAGAGGCACTGCAGGAAATCCCGGAAAATCCCCGATCCTCGAAAGGCGTTGAAGAGATGGCTGTTGCTTATTTGCGCAGCAGGGGGAAGATAAAAAAAATGAGAGATGGCAAAGGATAAACATTTTAAATGGTGGAGGCAACTAATTGTTTGGGGAGAGGTGAAGGAAAAAAATAGAGTTAATCTCCGGAAGTCACACCAGCGGATTCACCTGGTCTTCTTTCAGGGTGTGCAGTATCAATAAGGTCAATGTGCGGTCGATGAACTGATGCTTCTGGAGCTTCTTCACATAGTCATCCAGCTGCCTCCTGCTTTTGAATTTGCCGACCAGCTGGATGTCAAAATCGCCGGTGATGTCATACATGCCGGTGATGTGGGGGTTGTTGATCTCCTTTTTCAATATCGCCATCTCATTCCCTTTTTTAACCCTGCAGTTGATGACGACAGGAACATCATAGCCGAGCTGCTCATAGTCAAGGTAGACGCTGTATTTCTTGATGATGCCGCTCTTCTCCATCTCCCTCGTTCTCTTGAGCACTGTCACGACAGAAACGCCGACTTTCTTTGCCAGTTCCCTGAATGACTGCCGTGAGTCATTGATGAGCTCGTTCAATATCTTTTTGTCAGTTTCGTCGATAGCCATGTTGACACCTGTAAAAACCAGTCCCCTGCTCCATGAATGTTTGGTTGTTATTTATATAGTTTTTGCTTGAATAATGGACATATGTAAGCTAAATTCAGCATTAATTTAATAAACGGACAATAATGCTAAGGATAAGCATGGCTGGGGGCATCGCAATCGAAAAGCTTGAGAAGTTTCATTTTGCGTTTGAGGATATGCCAAGTGTTATGAATGAGATTTACAAAAATAAAAATTCTGAGGCAATAAAGGGGCGGAGAGGAAAATGGCAGTAGCAACAGCAGCGCCGCAGGAAACTCTGCTACACCCCTTTCCCCAATTAGGAAAATATGGGCAATCATCGCCCGATTTGGCTACCCTAACGTTATCTTCTTACCAAATGCTCATGAGGAATATTCCACTGGAATCCTGGAGTAATGTTCCAACTCAAGAGATGTTTTCAACAGCAGCACGTGAGAGTATTGCTCGAATACAATCGGCAGGGCTGCAAGGTAATCCTCCTATTCCTGGAGAGGAGGGAAGAACCCTAGAGTTGCTTTCTTATATGTGGGAACAATATCAGTGTGTTCCGTTATTTGGTGGGATAAAATCTGATTTATTGTATGAAGGGCTTAAGGCACGCTTTAAGATGCCTGATATGCCCCGTCGAGATCTGCTGCAAACCCTCTCTAATGCAGTTTCTGAAGTAGATGGATCAGCTGTCCAACCTGAGGGTTCCATCGAAAGAGTTGAAAGAATTGTTTCTAAAGTTGAATGGTTCCTCAAACACAGGTATGGGCTGGTAAGGCCTATTCCCTCATCTGGCAAAGAAAAGGGCAATGAGGAAGTTCGTCATGTTACTCTCGGAACACATACATTCGAGATAGACTTTCTTGGGATTTATGATAGGGTTGTTCAACTAGCCCATGTCCCGCCTGATTATCAAAAAGTCCGAACTGCAACTTTGAAGGCTTTAAAAACCCCAATATCCTTAGCGATGGGGCAGACCGTCAATGGTTATATTGTAACTCGAGTCTTACGTGAAATCAGGAATTAGGCAACAACCTTTAAATATTTCCCCAGGCAGTTTTATTTCTCATGGTGATTGTCTGCGGCATTGACGAGGCAGGGAGAGGCCCGGTGATCGGCCCGATGGTGATGGCCGGCGTCATTATCGACGGTAAAGAGACGCAAAACCTTAAGGGCCTCGGCGTCAAAGACTCAAAGCTCCTTTCTCCAAAACAGAGGGAAGCCCTTTACCCAAGAATAATCAAATTTGTCAAAGGATACAAAATAACTGTTATCTCAGCGAAAGAGATTGATGATGCATTGTTTTCCGATGACCTTAACTTAAACTGGCTTGAAGCGCACAAGGCAGCTGAGATCATCAACGCTTTAAAGCCCGATAAGGCCATCATTGACAGCCCTTCCAACAACTGCGAAGCATACGCAAGGTATGTAAGAAAACTGCTTGACAACAAGGCGATTGAGCTGCTCTGCATGCACAAGGCAGATGTCCTTCATCCTGAAGTTTCTGCCGCTTCGATCCTTGCAAAGGTAACCAGAGACGAAGAGATTACAGAGCTCCAGAAAAAATACGGCAACATCGGCCCGGGATATGCCTCAAATCCCATAACGCAGAAATTCATCAGGGAAAACTGGGAAAGGCATCCTGAGATCTTCAGGCATTCCTGGGAGACGTTCAAGAAAGAAGAGAGGATGAAGAACCAGAAAAAGCTGGATGGGTTTTAATGCGCTAAATACTCTATTTCTCCCATTACCGCCTCAGGCTTCATCGAAAACTTAATAAACAAGCTTCTAAAAATTATTATTGGAAAGTGGAACAAGCAAAAGAAATGCGGGATAGGGCAGCATCCATTTCAGGAGTCCTTCAGGATACAAGGTTTTTCTTGGCAGCATCCGAATAGGACATTTCCTTGGAAACGATGGCCGCAAAAATATCATTGAAGAAGTCGTTGATTGGATTTGAGGTAGAGTTATTTACTTTAGATTCCGACGGAAAACCCATTGCGGGCTCTGACAGTATTCTCAGGCGCGCTGAAAAAACCGAGTATGGCTCTGCCCTCAAGAAAGAATGCGGGAAATGCATGCTTGAGATCGCCTCTGACCCGAATGTCAAGATGCCCCATTCTATGGAGAACCTTCTCACAATCTTGGAGGATTCGCTTTATCTCGCAGAAAAGGATAACATCAAGCTCCTGCCGCTTGGGACTTATCCGGGAAGCTTCAACCCGTCAATGCGCTCCGACGCGCGATACCACGTCCAGCAGGAAGTCTTTGGGCAGGAGCGATTCAAGATTGCCGGCCGTGTCTGCGGCTTTCACTGCCATTACACCCTTCCCAGGGGGATATTCGACGCCAATATGAGGTTTCTCAAGATGCTCATCAACTCAAAGATAAAAGACAGCTTTGTGAACAGCTATAATTTTGCGATCGCAGCCGACCCTGCGCTGACAACCTTCATGCAGTCTTCGCCGTTCTATCAGAACAGATTTCTGGGAAAGGACGGAAGGATGATCATCTACCGGGCAGGAAATGTGTTCCAGAACCCGCAGGGCCTCTATGCCAAGTATCCCTCATTGGGCGCTTTGCCCCCCTACAAATCCACCGCATTTGACATAATCGAGATAATAAAAAAAAGATATAACCGTTGGGCTGCCCTGATTGACAAAGTCGGCATCAACATCAAGACGATTGCCTTATTTGGCTCCACGATGGACACCGCATGGAACCCTGTCAAAGTGAATCCCAACGGGACGCTGGAATTGAGGGGCATGGACATGAACCACCCCAATTATATTGCCGGCATCGGCATCATCACAAAATTTATCCTGAAAAAGCTCCAGACCGAATTCTTTGCCGTCGTGCCTTCAGATATCGGTATCAAAGAGCCGTTCAAAGTTGAAGGGGACACTGTTTACATCCCGCCGTTCTCTTACGTGAGGCACAACCTCCAGAAGCAGGCTGCCTTTAAGGGCTTAGATGACCCTGGCGTCTTAAATTATTGCAAAAGATTCCTTAGGTTTGCGAAGCCATTGCTGCCCAAGAGAAGAGTCAAGCTCACCAGCATCTTCCAGGAAATGCTCGACGAGAAAGAAACAATCTCAGACAAGATCCTGAAGCTTGCAAGAAAGCTCGGCTGGGAAAAAGGAGAAAAGCTCCCTGCATCCATCGCCCAGGAGATTGCGCTTGAGCACTCCAAACAATTATTTAAGGAAATCCTGATGACGAAGAAGATCATTGGGGATTATGAGTGACAATGTGCGCAGGATACCATTTCTTCCTAAAGATTTTTAAAAACAGAACTAACTGCAGATAAATGCAAATTAATGGTGAATTAGGGCAGTTTGTGGAAACGTTAGAGGTGCGCTTGGAGGCATTTCTTGAGTCCGGTGACGATGGCGAAGTCCACCCTCACTTATCCATGGCTCAATTTGAGCTTTATGATGCTGGCAGGCTATTGTTGAATGGGGCAGGGAATAATGCAGGACAGCTTGCTGCTTTTATTGGCAATTATCTCTGGCGTTCAGCGCAGCGGCTTTACGGTACAAGTTTCTACCAACCCGCATATATGCGGACAAAAGATTTCTTTGAGGAATTTAAACTGCCATTTCCACCGGAGAAATCCCAAGGCAATTCTTGATAAAAATTCATTTTTGTATACAGGCAAGAATTACACACATTTTAATGGCCCGTGGTTTAGCTGCTTTAATGATTCATTCAGAAAGGGATTCTTTGATACGCATTTCTCCTGTGGCGGATTGCCATAATCTTAATCTTATCAGGAGTAAAAGAAATCGAAACGAAGATGCGATAATCTCCAACCCGAAGTTTATAGCCCTCGCCATCAACCAGCCGCTCAGCAAACCTCAGGGGATCAGCTTCGCTTTCATCAACCTTATTGAGAATTCTATGCCTGATTTCTTTGGGAAGTTCCCCTAAATCTTTAACAGCGTTAGGATCCTAGGAGATTTCGAATGGCATCGTTAGGAAAATCTCTTCTTTACTTCGAGGTGGGGGATAAAATCTGAATCGGGCCTGCCAAGAGACTCTTTAATCTGATCCTTCAGGTCGGATGCTAAGGGAAAATCCTCCCTTAAGATAGCCTTTAATTCATGCAATTCCACCCTCATATCCAAAATGTTCCGGTTAATCTGCTCTAAGGTTACTTGGCTCATTTTCAATGGGTTGCAACATTCATGGCTTTATAATCTTTCTTGCTTTTGACCGGTTATTTTTCTTTTCACGTAAATTTATAAATGCTGTTCTTTCCCCAGGATGCGTGGGCCTGTGGTTTAGCGGCTATAACGCAACCTTCACACGGTTGAGGTCCCCAGTTCGAAAAGCAGCGCGCCATCACGGCATAGTTTTGCTTCGAAACTCTGGGCGGGCCCACTTTTTTATCCTTAAAGGCTTCTAATCTTTCAGATAAATGTTTCTGCGATGGCCAACAATCCTGACATCAATCACTCTGAGTGAGGTGTCAACATCAATAAGTGCCCGGTAATCTCCGATCCTCAGCTTAAAATAATTCTCACCTTCATAATGCTCAAGAAAATGGAAAGGGTCTGCTGCAATAGAATCAACCTTATGGGCGATGCGGGATGCAGTGTCTGGCGGCAGCTTCTCGAGAAACTTCTCAGCCTTCTTGCTCCACCGGATGGCATAATCCATTTGGCTCATCCAAACTTTTCCATTATATCTTTATGGGAAACAAAAGAAGTTTTCATTTCAAGGCGTGCTTCTTCAAGCTCTCTGGCAGCCTGCGGGCTAAGCCGAAATTCTTCATTGAGCCTTGCTTTTACTTCAAGCATATCAAGCCTGAGTTGGGCAAGATCTTCGTGGATTTGCTGCAGTGTTACCGGCGCCATATGTTAGTATAACACCGGCGCGTTTATAAATTTTATGAATCAAGAACCCCCGATGTTCATACTGCACTGGTGTCTCAGTTTGAAGAATGAATATTAAGGCGCAGCATCCCTTTTCGAAACTCTGGGCGGGCCCACTTTTTTTCTCCCCATTTCCTTTCACTCTCTCACTCTCATTAGTATATATGTATCTTGATGCAATCCATATTTTTATTAATGCCCCTAAACTCCCGCAGGGCGTGGCCAGAAAAATCTCCAAAAAAAGATGGAAACCGATTCTTGTAAAAAGGGAGGGCGTAGCCCTGCCTTCCACGCTTCAGCAGAAGCTGGACATTGCCCAGCAGATGTTTGACTGGGCGAGGGTGCAGTTCCCGACGTATATTGGCCGCTGGAGAAAGGAATATAAACATGCCGAAGAAAAATAGCCTGATGCGCCAGCTCAATCAGCAATTTTTTCAAAAAGACGCAATCGAGGTGGCAAAAGCCCTCCTCGGAAAAATTATTTCGTACAACAGCTGCTCCGGCATGATTGTTGAGGCGGAAGCATATAAGGCAGACCCTGCATCACATGCTTACAGGATCACCCCCCGAAGCGAAATAATGCTAAAAACATTCGGCCATTGGTATGTGTATTTTGTCTATGGGATGTATTACTGCGTGAATATCACCACGAATGGGACAAAAGAGCCCGGCGCAGTCCTGATCCGCGCATTGGAGCCGCTCACCGGCATCGAAGCGATGAAGGAAAGAAGAAAGGCATATGACCTAAAAAATCTCTGCTCCGGCCCCGGAAAGCTCTGCGCTGCATTAGGGATTGATAAATCTCTCAACGGGACAAAAGTGGATGGCAGCATGAAAGTCCTGGATTATAAATCCATCTCTCAGGGACAGATCAAAGTCTCTCACCGCATCGGCATCAAAGAAGAGAAGCCTTTGCCGTGGAGGTTTTACATCAGAGATAATATTTTTGTCAGCAGATTATAAATTCGAAAGCAGTCAAGATGTCACAATTTGGGGACAAAAAAATTGAGCAAACTTTTTAAAACCATTGTTACCCCTCATTTTCTATGGGCGGATTTAAGGGTTCTCCAGTCGGATTTGATTGGATAGTTCATCTCGCTCTACCTATAAAAACAGATTATTATGGCAAAAGGTTTGTATCAGTTGTTGAAGTCCCTCAAAAAGAATTTGATGAATTTAAGGATTTAGCCTTGGATCAGTTTCAACCTTCGCAGGCAGGTATGTTTGGGACAGACTCAAAGGTAAGGTGCCTCCACGATGAATGGGAAACGGCTGAAGGTGGCGTATTTGCACATACAGAAGATGTTCGGAGTTTTGAGCATTCCATCTATGGGCGGAAGAGGGAATTGCCGGAGGGAATCTACAAGAGATTTTTCACAGGCATCCACCCAAAATCTCCCCTTGCAGTTGAAATCAAAAGGGGCCCATACACTTCTATAAGCCAGGAACTGGAAGCAGATACCAAAATAAAAGGATATGTTGATAGGATTGCTCAGGAATGGGGTTTGCATCCGCTGTATTCAGGGATTGAATTGAGAAGGGGGACGCCCTGCGGCGATCTCCATTTCCATTGGAATGCAGGGAGCCTTTTGCTCACCCATCTTACTTATTTAAGGATGTCTAACGAACTTTGGCGCATTGTTGCTTTTTCATCAAACTCACCTGATATTAACGCCACTGGAGAAGTTAATGAAGTGAATTCCCGCCTTGGCAGAACAAGAGTAAAAGAGCTTTCATTGCCGTTCAGAATACCGCTCTCAGAATACGATGTCCCTAAAGGAAATGGCGTGGAAAAATATCCTATGCTTATTAATCCCAATCATGGGACTCTGGAGATTAGGGTTATGGATCCTGATCCGAGAGGTTCTGCCTCGGTTGCATACACATACCTTATCCTGAGTGCAATGGTTCACCATGAGGGAGATAGTAACCGGTTGAACAGTATTGATAGTAAGACATCCGCTTTCAATATGGGGCAGGCTAAGAGATTCGGAATCTCAAAAGAGGGGGATATTTTTGTTTACAATGAAGCCGAGCTTGCCAAAGTTCGGATACAGGATGAAATGGTTCGCCATTATCGTGGTGTAATCCAGCCAGAGATTGAGAGGCTCAATGCCATCGCTAGAACGGAAGGAAATCAACCAGCAATTCCCGAAGTATTGATCCGGGAGATTGAAGACAGGATAATAAATGGAAATACCCCTGCAAAACGGGTTGTCGATAGGTATTCAAGACAAAAGCCCGAAGTAGGAGACCTTCAGGCAAGAGTAATTGCCCAGAGATTAAATCTTTTCTCATCAGAAAGTTATTTCCCATCGTAGAGTCCATTTATCTTTTCTCATCAGAAAGTTATTTCCCATCGTAGAGTCCATTTATTTAGCCCTACGGTAAAGATTTTCTCGGGGACAATGATTTCGTCAGCCGGAATTAGGATTACCTTTCAAAAATGCAGAGGATAGCATCTTCCCAAAAGAAAATTTCAACAACATCGGCGAGGCGAGGGAGGGGTTGCTCCGTCGGGAGACCCGAGCAGGGCAAATTTTTCTTTGAGAAAAATTTGACCGTCGAGCCCTTTGTTGTTGAAATTTTCGCGCTTTGCAATATACATAGGGCGATTTTATGTGTTCGTTGTTGGATTTTTTCTTGATGGCTGGATTATTTGTTGAACGCCCCTTTTCAGAAACCTTTATTAACCATTTCTCAATAAATCAGGAGCATAGCTTATGCTCTCAAGAGAGGACTTCACCTGATGACGAGAATCAACAAACTGGTCATGCGCGGCTTTAAGAGCTTCGCAAAGCATACGGAGCTTGTCTTCGGCACGAAGTTCAACTGCGTTGTCGGCCCCAACGGCTCGGGAAAGAGCAATATTCTCGATGCATTGTGCTTTGTTCTCGGAAAAACTTCTGCAAAATCCATGCGCGCTGAGAAATCTTCCAACCTTATCTACAACGGGGGGAAAGCGAAGACTCCCGCCAAGGAAGCCGAAGTTGATCGTGAGGCACAACGGCCAGTCCATCTACAGGATCAACGACAAGGCAAGGACAAGGCAGGAGATCATTGACCTTTTAAGCCTCGCAAAGATCGAGCCTGACGGCTACAACATCATCCTTCAGGGGGACATCACCCATTTTGTTGAGATGCCGCCGATGGAGCGGAGGCTTCTTATCGAGGAGATCGCAGGCATCTCCGTCTATGAGGACAAGAAGCAGAAAGCGATGTCGCAGCTGGAGAAAGTTGGAGAGCGCCTTAAGGAAGCGGAGATTATCCTCGCAGAAAGGAACACTTACCTCAAAGAGCTGAAGAAAGACCGTGATGAGGCTGCAAAATTCAAGGACCTCGCGGACAAAGTCACCCAGAATAAGGCAACCTTGCTGCACATCCAGATCAAAAAGGTCGAAAAAAAGAAATCTGCCTTTCAGGAAGATCTTGAAAAGGCCAAGAAAGAGCTTCAGAAAAAAAATGATGAAGTAAAAAACCTGCGCGGGCTGATCGCAAAGGGAAAAGATGACATCGCATTCATCTCTAAGGAGATCGAGGAAAAAGGCGAGGTTGAGCAGGTTTCCTTAAACCATGAGATTGAGTCATTGAAGATATCACTTGCAAAGAACACCACAAGGCTTGAAACCCTGCACAGCGAGATTGCCAGGATCGGAAAGCGCCGGCAGGACCTCAAAGAGAACCAGCAGGAGCTTGATGGGAAAATCAGGGCTCTTCGCTCTGAAATCACTGAGCAGCAGAAAAAAAAGAAAACACTTGACGATGAAAAAGAGATGTGGGCATCAAAGGTCGCTGTCTTCAAAGACAAGAACA
>JACPBV010000010.1 GCA_016180135.1 Candidatus Woesearchaeota archaeon | reverse complement strand
TTTTAGCCCATTTATCGAGCCATTCGACCACATGCGGCAGGGTCATTTTTGTCATGCCGATCAGCCCAGGCATCTTATCCAGCAGGCGGTAAATGCCCAGTGAATCGATAAGCCTCGACTTCTTGCAGCCGCTCGCATCAATCATAAGATGCGGTCCAAACGCTTGATGTTCACTCATTTTGTTGTATTGCTCCTCCCAAGGCCACTTCAGCACACAATCGCTGTGTCGTCGTTGCAGCCTCGTAATTTTTCTTGATACCTATTTGCGCCCCCATATTTAAATATTGCGGATTTGAAAGTTTTGAGACGGAAAAAGAAAGGATTTTTTAATAAAAAAAGAAAAAAGTTTCCGGCAGGCCATTGCTCCGCGATACTATTATAAAACCATCGATGCCCCCTGCTGGGAATGTTGATCGGCATCGTCGGAAAGCCAAGCGTCGGCAAAAGCACCTTCTTCAAGGCAATGATAGCCCCCTACCCCTTCACCACAATAAAGCCCAACACCGGCGTCGGTTATGTCAAAGTCCCCTGCGTCGATAAAGAGTTCAGCGTCCAATGCAATCCGAGAGAGGGCTACTGCATCAGCCATAATCGCTTCGTCCCCGTCCAGCTTCTTGACGTTGCTGGCCTTATCCCTGGAGCCCACGAAGGCAAAGGCCTCGGCAACCAATTCCTTGACGACCTGCGCCAGGCAGATGTCCTTATCCACGTTGTTGATATTGCCGGAGCCACGAACGAGAAAGGCGAGAATGTTCCGCCCGGCAGCTATGATCCGGCCAACGATATCAGGTTCCTTGAAGAAGAGCTTGATATGTGGCATTTCCAGATTCTCAAGAAAACCTGGGACAAATTTGCCAGGCAGGCAGTCCAGGAGCGCCTCGACCTTAAGAAAGGCATTGTCAGGCAGTTTACCGGGCTTGGAAGAATTACTGAAGTGCTGGTCGAAAAGATTCTTTCAATGCTTGACTTATTAGGCAAAAGCGCCGAGCATTGGAGCGACAGCGACCTGAAAAGTTTCTCATCAGAGGTCAGGAAAGCCACAAAAAAGATGGTCATCGCCTGCAACAAGATAGACCTCGGCCCGGGACATCAGAACTACCTCAGGCTAAAAGAGCAGTTCAAAGATTATTTGATGCTGCCCTGCAGCGCAGAATCCGAGCTGGCATTGAGAGAGGCAGCAAAGCACGGCCTCATTGATTATATTCCGGGAGAAAAAGATTTCAAGCCAAAGGACGAATCCAAGCTCACTGAAGCCCAGAAGAAAGCCTTGCAGTTCATCAAGGCCACAATCCTCGAAAAGTTCGGCTCGACAGGAGTTCAGGAAGCGCTGGATTTTGCAGTCTTTGATTTCCTGAGATACATCGCAGTCTTCCCCGGAGGATTGAACAACTTAAAAGACTCCAAAGGCAGGACGCTGCCGGACTGCTACCTCATGCCCCACAGCTCAACCGCCCTTGACTTTGCCTTTAGGATCCACACCGACATCGGCAATCACTTTATCCGTGCCATTGATGTCAAGACCAAGCGCACCGTCGGAAAAGAGCACATTCTCAGGCATAGGGATGTGGTAGAGATAATAACGTCGAAATAGGAAAGGAGTTGGAAAGATGGATGAAGAAGAATTTTCCAGATTTCTCGAAAGTAATACTGGGGGAATTGAAGGCAACAACGATTGGAGGATCAAAGGTGAGGAGATAATCGAAAGGAGTCCTGGCCTTTTTAGAGTCCTGGCGAAGAAAAGATTTGAAGCTCAAAGACAAGGCAAGTGGAGGCTTTATGATAATCTCCTCCATTCTTCCCTTGAGCACAATTTCTGGCATGGAGACAGATCCTTCACCCGTATATTGTTGGACGAGGGTCTTCCGTTCATACGATCAGCAACAACATCAAAAGAATTTGAGCAGTGGCACCATAACATTGTGACCAACCCTTTTTGCGCGGCGCACATCCCTGAAAAAAAAGTAAGTGAAATCCTTGCGAAGCACAGGGGCTGGTTAAGGTTTATCGTTGAAGCTATTGAAAAGTTCGAAAGGGGCAGCGTTCTGTGGTCAGAACTTTTTAATTGCTATGGCCTCAAAAGATATAAGACAATTGAACGGGAAGGAAAAGCTTTTGGATTTCTTTGGAGAACCAAAAAAAAGATTGAAGTCGAAAAGAATAGGGAGGATATACTCCGGGAACTGAAAGATCTCTTGAGGTAAGACTTTTACGCAAACCCCCACTCCCCCCTCATCGGCACAAACAGATACTCTCCAAGCTCTTCTCTCTTAACCCCATGCTTCGTTTTCCGCAGTTTCTCCATCGTCTGCGCAGCACCGAGCTTCCCGACAGGAGCTACCAAGATCCCTCCAACATTAAGCTGACCGATCAACGGCTGGGGAATTTCAGGGCAGGCAGCCGTAACCATTATCCTGTCAAAAGGCGCTTCTTCCGAAAAACCTTTGCTCCCATCCCCCAACACCACAAGCACATTCTTTATCTTTGCTTTCTTAAGATTCTCCCTCGCCGCCTCTGCAAGTGAAGGTATGATTTCAGCCGAAATCACTTTCCCCGTTCTCCCAGCCATCTTCCCCAATATCCCGGCCTGCCATCCGCTCCCGGCCCCAATCTCCAGAACCTTTTGCCCAGGCTTAACCTCCAAAGCCTCCGTCATCAGCATCACCGTCGTAGGCTGAGAGATAGTCTGCCCTTCCCCGATGGGCTTTGGCTTGTCCTCATAAGCATCCGCCCCATCAGAATCATTGATAAAAAGTTCCCGGGGAACCGCTAAAAAAGCTTTAAGCAGCCGTTTACCTTGGACAATGTTCCGGTCCTTCCACGATTTCAAAAGTTTTTCTTTTCCCATCCCGGATAAAATCTTTTCGTTGATGCCTTATCAAAAACGCAATCTTTATAAAATACTTCCCATAAAAATCCATCAAAAAGAGGTGGGTATGCATAAGGCAGAAAAGTTTATTCTCTGGTTTGATGAGATTGACAACTTAGATGTCCCGATAGTCGGCGGCAAGAACGCTTCTCTTGGTGAGATGTACCAAAAGCTCACGAAAAAGGGAGTCAATATCCCTTACGGCTTTGCGGTCACCGCCCATGCCTACCGGTATTTCATCCAGGAAGAGCGCCTTGAAGAAAGCATCAGGAATCATATCAGGAAGATAAACCCGAAAAGCGTGAACAGCCTTGCGATGAGCGGCCGCAGCATCCGCGACCTTATCCTCGCTTCCCATTTTCCGCCTTCCCTCCAGGTTGCCATCATCGACGCATACCGCAGGCTCTGCAGAAAATACGGCCATCATGCAGGCGTCGCAGTGAGAAGCTCTGCGACTGCAGAAGACCTCCCGACAGCATCCTTTGCGGGGCAGCAGGACACATATCTCAATATCAGGGGCGAACAGGGGCTTCTGGAAGCCTGCAAAAGATGTTTCGCTTCATTGTTCACCAATCGTGCCATCCATTACAGGATGGACAAAGGGTTTGACCACTTTAAGGTTGCCCTCTCCATCGGCGTCCAGCTTATGGTAAGGTCTGATCTTGCATCTTCCGGGGTGATGTTCTCTATCGACACCGAAACGGGATTCAAAGACGTTGTCCTGATCAACGGCATTTATGGGCTTGGGGAGAATATTGTCCAGGGCAGGGTTGATCCCGATGAGTTTTACGTCCACAAGCCAACCTTGAGAAAAGGGTTTAAGCCGATTATCAGCAAAACCTTAGGCAGTAAAAAGCTCAGGATGGTCTATGCCCAGGAAGGCGCCAGGGAGACCATTAGAAACACAGATACAGGGAAAGAGGAAAGGGGCGCTTTCGTGATAAGCGAAGATGAGATCCTGACATTAGCGCGATGGGCCTGCATCATCGAGGATCACTATAGAAAGCCCATGGACATGGAATGGGCGAAAGACGGCAGGACCAATGGCCTGTTCATCGTCCAGGCAAGGCCTGAGACGGTGCAGAGCCAGAAGGATTTCAGCACCCTGAAAGAATACCACATCCTTGAGAAAGGAAAGCCCATCCTCACAGGTAAATCAGTTGGTGTGAAGATTGGCCAGGGCAGGGCCCAGATCATCCGCCATGCATCAGAGATACACCAGTTCAAAGAAGGGAATATGCTGATTACAGAGATAACAGATCCTGACTGGGAGCCTATTATGAAGATTGCCTCAGGGATTATCACAAACAGGGGAGGCCGCACAAGCCACGCAGCGATCGTATCGAGGGAACTTGGAATTCCCTGTATCGTCGGCACGAATGACGCGACCGAAAAGCTTCGGAGCGGCCAGAAGATAACCCTGAGCTGCGCAGAAGGCGAAACAGGCTTCGTATATGATGGCTATATCCGCTATAAAACGGTGACGCACCATCTGAAAGATCTCAAAAAGCCACTGACCAGAGTCATGCTGAACCTGGGGAATCCCGAACAGGCATTCGAGAGCAGCTTCATCCCCAACGACGGTGTAGGGTTAGCCAGGGAAGAGTTTATCATCAACGAGTATATCAAGATCCACCCAAAGGCGCTGCTCGATTTTGACATGATTAAAGACCCCAAAATAAAGGCAGAGATTGAGGCGCTGACCCCGGGATACCGGGACAAGCGGCAGTTTTTCATCGACAGGCTGGCCCAGGGCATCGCAACTATTGCAGCTGCATTCTATCCGAAAGATGTCATCATCAGGTTCAGCGATTTCAAGAGCAACGAGTATGCAAACCTCATCGGGGGAAAGGGGTTTGAGCCCAAAGAAGAGAATCCGATGATTGGCTGGAGAGGCGCTTCGCGCTATTACGCTCCCCAGTATCGGGAAGCGTTTGCCCTCGAGTGCAGGGCCATCAGGAAAGTAAGGGAAGAGATGGGCCTCACCAACGTTAAAGTGATGGTCCCCTTCTGCAGGACAGTGGAAGAAGGCAAAAAGGTATTGAAAGAGATGGCCAGGAACGGGCTGTGGCAGGGCAAGCACGGCCTTGAGGTATATGTGATGTGCGAGATCCCCTCAAATGTTATTCTCGCAGATGAATTTGCAAAGATCTTCGACGGCTTCAGCATCGGCTCTAACGACCTGACCCAGCTCACCCTTGGCCTCGACCGTGATTCGGAGCTGGTCAACCATCTCTACGACGAGAGGAACGATGCAGTGAAAGCGCTTATCGCATCGGTCATCAACAAGGCTAAGGCAAATAAGCGGAAGATAGGCATATGCGGCGAGGCAGCGTCATTGCGCGGCTTTACAGAATTCCTCATCGAGCGCGGGATTGACTCAGTCTCCGTCGCTCCGGAAGCAGCCCTCCGCACAACAGTAACGGTTTTAAAGGCGGAAGAGGCTCTCAAAAAGCGATGAAGGCAGTTATCCTTGACACCAATTTCCTGCTGATCCCCGGTCAGTTCAGGATAGACATCTTCTCAGAGATAGAACGGCTCTGCGATTTCCCATATCGGCTTAAGATGATTGATAAGACTATGGACGAGCTCCGCCATATCATCAGCGCCCAGAAAGGCAGGCATAAGGCTTCTGCCAGCCTCGCCCTTCAGCTGGTGAAGGCAAAAGATATCGATGTGATTCCGGGGTTGCCCGATGAGTCGGTTGACAGCAGCATCATCTCCATCTCAGATAAAAAAAACTATGTCGTCTGCACTCTCGACAAAGAGCTCAGGCGCCAGCTGAAAGAAAAAGGCATCCCTATGATCGTGATGCGGCAGAAGAAGTATCTGATGATGTATAACCTTCATTAAGCGCGCTCCGCCGCTAAATCATAGCACTTGGCATATCGTCGGAATGTTAGCCCTCACAATTAAACAAAAGAGAGTATCCTCATCTTAAGAGTGTAATCAAGCAATTTTCATGATAACATACCCCGCCCCTATAAGCGCCATCCCAAGTATTCTCAGCAGCTTTACTTTCTCATCCAGGAAATGCTTTCCGAGGATTGCGATAAAAAACGGCTGGATTGCCAGGAAAGGCACAGTCAGGCTAAGTTCCTGTTTTGAAAGCACAAAGAAATAGAGCAGCAGGCCTGCCATAGCCAGGACCTTGGACGCAGTGAAGATCCCCCATTTCTTAAAAGCGGTCGGCGCCCTCACGAGGGGAAGGGCAAAGAGCGCAGAAAACAATTTCCGGAAAAACAGCAGTGCCATAAACCCTGCAAAAAGGTCAAGGATGAATTTGCTGAAAAGATTGATGACTCCTGACAGGATGCTTGAAAGCAAAACCAAAAATATTCCTTTGTTGTGGAGCAAAAAGCTCCCGAAATTATGGAGAGGCTTCTCAAATGAGATTAAAAATCCCCCTGCGGCAAGGCCAAGCGCCCCAAGATACTGGAACATCCCAAGCCGCTCATTGAGAAACAGTAATCCAAAAAGCATGGCGAAAAGCACTGTAAACTTCTCAAACGGAGACACCCTGCTGAGCTCATCCAGCTGCACTCCCCGGTAAAAGAGGTTTTCGGTTATCAGGGAAAGCGCAGCCACAGAAGCGATAAGCGCAAGGGCCCAAAATGATGGCAGCTCGATAAAGAAAGCCAACGGCAGGACCACAATAAAGTCAACAAGAAATGTCAGATAGGTAAACTGGCGCGATGAGATGCCGTGCAGGAGCCTCTTGTCAATGACTTTTCCAAGGGAAAAGAAAAGCATCGCAGTGATAAGCAGGATATCATAAAGTATAGCCATACTCCCCCTCACCCCCCTAGTTCAATAAAAATCTATCGAAGGCGCTTAACCAGTTCTCTATCAGCCTCATGCCATGATAAAGGCAAAAACTATTTCGATCGAAAAAACCGATGGAAAAAATATTTTTCCAAACATTTATAAAATCTTCTCCAATGATAAGTTCCATGCCGTTCATCACGCTCAGGGAAATCCTTGATATCATTATAATGGTCTTCGCCATAGGATACATCTTCTCAGACATGTTTAAAAGAAAGCCTGAAGAGGATTATGACCCCTTGAAGTTCTATCAAAAAAGCCCCTGGTGGGAGAATATCAAGCACGCTGCTTTGATAGCAGCGCCGGCAGTTGTCCTGCATGAGCTCGCCCACAAGTTTGCAGCCATGTCCTTCGGCGCAGCGGCAACCCTGCATGCCCCTTACAGCTGGTATGCGATTGTTATTTTCCTGAAGATGATCAACTTCCCGTTGCTTTTTTTCGTCGGAGGTTTTGTAACCCATACCCCCTTGCCGCCTTTGCCCTCGGCGATTGTTGCGCTCGCAGGCCCGCTCATCAACCTTATGCTGTGGCTGGGAAGCAAAGCCTGCATTCGATATAAGCTCGTCGACAGGCGATACTGGCCGATCCTGATGCCTTTGGGAAGGATAAACCTGTTCCTGTTTGTGTTCAACATCCTCCCCCTGCCGGGATTCGACGGCTCTAATTTTTTGCTGAGCCTTTGGCAGGCATTTTCCTAAGAAAGATTACCCAAATCCGGGCTGGAGCCCAAGCCTCGGATCATAATAATGTGCTGGAGCAGAAGCCTCATGGTGCTCTGCTTTCTCTTTTTTCTCTCCATCGTTCCCGGCAATAAAATTATACGCCTTGTCTGCGATCCCGCTTTCTTTCAGGAGTCCGACGGGCAGGGCATTGTAGGCAAAAGTCGGTATTCCCATGATGCTGCCGATGCCGTTCGCATCTAAGATATATCCCGGCGCAAACAAGGTTCCGATGATAGCCCAGTCCTTGACAAAATCCTTGGCCACCGCATCAACGATGCCTGAAGGGTTGAGGTGATTAGCGGCGAGATGATGCGCTCCCTTGAACGCGCCAACAAACGCAGCATTATACAATGTCGTTGCATAGATCGATCTGCTGAAATACCCGATAAGAGTGTCGCTTGCCGGAAATAATGGAAAGGTGGCCGCCCCGAGAGAAACGATCGGCCAGATGACTGCATTGACGGCTGAATAGCTATGCAGAGATTTCCTGATTGAGGAATAAAGGCTTTCTCCTTTCACCATACTCCCTAAAAGGCCGCCGGCAGCCAGCGCTCCGCCGACAATCATGCCTGCTGTCCCGACAGTAGCGATGCTCAATGCGGTCGTTCCGGCAGCTATCGCTGCATCAAGCCCAAGATCAAAGGCCTTCTTCATCCAGCCCTTGCTTTCCTTGTCCTCAACTTTGTGCTCAAGGCCTTCAGTCATGGTCCACCCCATGATAGCCGATACCCAAACTTCTTCCTCAAAGAAACGAGGACTTCTTTTGCTTCCTTGTAGTCAAAACGCCGCTTGCACCGGGGGCAGGACTTTGGCGCTCTGACTCGCGATATCCACGAATAAGTGCAGAATCCGCAAACATTATTTTTACCACTCATAGAGGGCGATAGTAGTAAAAGTTCCTGTTTATAAACATTTCTATTTATTGACCACTATAAAGTAACTATAGAAACGGTGACCTCCTCCACGCCCTAAAAGGCGGGGCTTCCCATGCTTAAACAAACACTACGTTCTAAGAACCCTAAGAACCTCAGGAATCAAAAAAAACCACAAGAACCCCAAACATCGCAAGAACCTCAAGAACCCTAAGAACCATAAGAAACTCAGGAACAATGAGAACCAAAAAACTATAAGAACCAAAAGGACCCTAAGAACCTTAAGAACCCTAAAAACAACAAGAATCACAAGGGCCCTTTAATTCGGGCACAAAATTTAACCTCTGACAAACCCGAAAATAAGCGTAACCACGAGCATCAATAATAACGCTGCGCTCACCTTCCGTGCGATTGTTTTTGCCTTTTTATCGCCGAAAAAATGCTGCAGTGCCACAAAAAACATCCTTCCCCCGTCAAGAGGCCCAAGAGGCACAAGATTGAACAGGCCGATGCCAAGGTTGAGGATATAGAGCCACATGAGCAGTCCTGCAAACCAGAGGAACAATGAACTCACCCACACCCCATATTTTTCTGCAAAGCCGGGTTTTACCCGGGTATGCTGCTCGACATAGATTCCCAAATAACCTTTGCCAGCATCTTCCGGATTTGCAGATAAGGCAATAGTATAAGAGCTTGTATTGGTGCGAAGCGAGATTTTTTCTCCGGGCTTTTTGCCGTCAAGCGCTTTCTTGAAATCCTCAATAAAGAGGATTGGGGAATTGTTGATGCGCTGGACAAGCTCACCTGCCCTGATCCCTGCCCGCTCCGCCGGAAAACTGTTGTTCCCGGAAAACCCTTTCACAGTTACACCGTCAGGCTCAAAGATTTTTTCCATCCCGGGCCCGATGAGGAGGCTTGCAACCCCTATCACGAGAAATGCCAGGAGAATATTCGCGAAAGGCCCTGCAGCATACACGCTTAACTGCTCTTTGGCAGGGCTTTTCCTGATTTGCCGCTCATCCGGCTCCACAAAAGCCGCAGGCACGAGAGGGACAATGACGCCCAAAAAGGCAAGCCCGGAAGATTTCACCTTGAGGTTCCAGAGCCTCGCAAACACCCCATGGGAAAATTCATGGACGGCAGCGATGATAAAGATTGAGATAATCCAGTAGAAGAACGGCACATAGAAAACTCCCTTTGCTTCGATCGGCAGCACAAGCCCGACGCCGACCGCTTCTTCAGGCCTGAAAAAGATCTTGAAGAAAGAAACCGTCATCATGTAAGTGATCAAAGCCATCCCGGCAAAGCCAAGGAAGATAACGATATAAGACAGCGGCTGGAGAACCCTCCTGAGCCTTTTCGCCAGGACATCCATTGCATGGAGGCCCGCTGATGTCCGGTACATCGCAAAATAAAGGAGCCAGGAAGCGAACTTCTGCACCTGGATTTTCTTCCTCTCGATGAAGAGGAAGATAGCCATAAGAATAACAAAGGCGATAGCGGCTGCAGACTCGATGCTAATATTCACTTTTTACGGATAGGCCTGAGCACGTGCCCACCGCACCCTCTGCAGGTTATTTTCCCGGCCAGCACTTTCAGAATTTGCGCCCTGGATTTTTTCTTGCATCTCCTGCAGACAAACATTCCCCGGAACTTTCTCGCCTCAGCTTCTGGAAATCGTACCATTATGCACCACCTTGCACTTGTTTCATGACTCGTTCATTCAGGATAACCCAATAGAGGACTCCGATGCCTTCAACGACCTTCCCCTTGAGCTCTTCAGGAATTTTCAGGTCAAAAGTCTCAAAGCTTTCCGAATCCATGACGTTCGCATTTTCCCCCGAGACAGAGAGGATCTGCGCATTCTTTTTCTCGATAATCGGCACTTCGATGGTATCATGCGCAGGGGCGATCATCACCCGTTTTCTTTCATCTGTCAGCCCAACACCGGTAAACCTTACTTTTGCATGCCCGTGCTTCCCTGACTTAGAGATCTGCACATCAGTGACGACGCAGGCAGCTCCTTCCATAATAACAAAGCTCCCTTTCTTTAAAGAGCCGACATCGGCAGGTTTTGTGCTCATGTTCTCACATAATGAATTTCTCAAATAATCAATCTCCCAAATAATCAATCTCTCGCATAATAGATTTCTTAAATAACCTATGCCGCCATATTGATACTCTAAAACCCAGATGATGCAGCATTATGTTATTGCTGTGCAGCCAAAGTGATGTCTTCGGCTTTGACTGTCTTCCTGCCTGCATGCATGGAATACCTTCCTGCACGCTGTGCGACTTCCTCTGCCCGGGCCTCAAGCACCTGTCGCAGCGCAGCTTTGGCACTTTCCGCAACCCGGATATCCCCGCCGCAGGCCTTCTTGATGATCTTCTCCATCGCAGCCAGCGGCAAAAGTTTCCCTGCCATTTTCCCTCAAGACCTTTGCTTAAACCACATCATTACTAATATAATATCGGTGCTGAT
Organism: Candidatus Woesearchaeota archaeon; assembly: GCA_016180135.1. Classification (GTDB taxonomy): domain Archaea; phylum Nanobdellota; class Nanobdellia; order Woesearchaeales; family JACPBV01; genus JACPBV01. The sequence goes on along the minus strand of JACPBV010000010.1, from coordinate 45,692 downwards.
ACCGCATCATTGCTGAAACAATGGAGCATTTTGCCCATTGCCCATCACAGCATCGGAAATCAGCTGAAATCCCCTTCTATAGCTTAAAGAAAGTCAGGGGACATTATATAAATGTTTTTATTTTGAGTATGCATTAAGCTCCGGCAAGAGCGGCTCTGCCATCCTAAGGTCAAAACTCAACTGCCTAACTAAATCACGCTCGTCGTGGGGGGATGGCCCCTCGGGGACACAGAGCCCTTGCCAATTCAGTCAAGAGTTTTGAAGATGGCAGAGCCGCTCCGAGGGGAGCTTAATTCATACGATTTTGAGGGCTTTAGGGGACCAAATGAATCATCCCTTAAAAAATCCACCGCATCTTCTTCCTGGTTGAAGGGAGCCTTCCCAGCCTCCGCTCAACCTCTGCATAGTTCTCAAACTTCGCTTCATCTGCCTTGAATGCCTTGGTATGATGCATGCTTTTCTGCCCAGCGACATGATACTTGTGCTTCTTGTGCAGCATCTCATGGTAGATGACATAATCGAGCAGCTCAGCATCGTGCGCAAGAGCCCTGCTCACGGTAATCGTGTCGCTGCCATATTCATACCTTCCAAGATTCCTGTAGCTTTCATCGCCCCACCGCAGGTTGGTGAGCTCGATAAGTTCATTAAAGTATTTTTGATTCACCCGGTTGAAGCTTTCCAGGAGTGCAGGATCAACATGGTCTTTAGGCGCTGCAAGATGGATCTTTCTCATGAAGATATGGTAAAGCTCAATCTCTTTTGTTTTTTCATGTGTTGGCTTAAGCCTTCTCCTGAGGATTTTCAGCATGAGTTCCTGGATCAGCCCGATCTGGATTTCCCTGCTGACAGGCTCCCACTCTTCAGAAAGGCCAAAGAACAGTTTACCCTCTCCAAAAGAGTTCTTCAGAAGCCTTACATTGGCATTGTAGGGCTTGAACTTCCCAGAATAAGTGATATCTCCCTGAAAGGGGAATTGCGCATATAATCCCGATGAAGCTTCTAAAATCATAGAAAAAGGATAGGATTCCCCATTAATAAATCTGTGCATCGCCAATCGGCGCATTTCTCTGCAGCTCCAGAGATTATCGGCAGTATCCCAACTCAAGGCCGCTAATACTCTTTGATCTCATACCTCAGCAGCGCAGCGACTTTCCCTATTTCCCTCAGCTGGACGCCTTCTCTGGTCTCTGTCGATATGATCTCTATCTTCGTCCCCATCTTTCCAGCCTCGGATTCAAAGGCTTCGATCTTCTCCTCGGCAAGCTCATCGGAAAGGAGCAGCGTTTCCACAGCCCCCCGCTTGATCAGCTCCATCACCTGAGTTTCCCCATAGCCCGCCATCCCGGGCTGCTTTGCCAATGAATCAAAAAACTTCGTCATGATTTTCTTCTCAGCTGTGATCTGCTCGTTTGCCAGCACATCCTCAGACCGGTCAACAAGCTCCTGCAGCCCGAATTCCTCCGTGTAGCTTAAGTCCTTGATAGCGATGATTTTCTTCTTCAGCTCAGTGATGATAAAATCACCCTCGACAAACTCATATTTGGTCGGGCCGGGGCCGCCGACAAGGATTCCTTTGAGCCCTTCTTTGCCGAAAAACTGGCTCTTCATGTAATCTCCGACCTTTTTGTAATGGTCCTTCGCAGACTCTTCACGGAGCCGGGAAAAACGCGCAGCGCTCTGCCCCCCCGCCTTGAATTTGCCGGGAACCTCTGAGTGTGTCTTCGCAAGCAGGATGATGCTCTTCCCTTTCAGCAGTGCCAGATGGGCATCTCTCCTGTCCATCACCACGAGCCCATACATTTCCTTTTCATCAAGCATCTCCCCTAAGAGGTCAAGGACAAACTGCTTATCGCACCGGTAAATCCTTGTCTTGAGCGGTGTCGGAGGCTCAATGCTCCACACCCTGTAATCCTGCTTCCCCTGCTGCGCAGCAACATTGCCGGAAAAAGCCGCAAGCCCGTTGTCAGGCGTCTTCTTGAAAAGCCTGAGATGCTGTATCATCTTCTCCAAAGCGTCGATGACATTATTCCGTGTAGCAGCATCCTTGATGTTCGTTGCAGTTCCCGCTTCCTGCTGGAGATGCTGGATGATCTTGACAAGCTCATACCCCTGAGGGACATAAACAGAAACAAGTTCAGTATGCCTGCCTTTATACTGCCCAAGCTCTTTGATGAATTTCTTAAGCTTGTGCCTCTGCTGTTCGTTGAGCGCCATAAAGATTGATACCCCCACAGTTTATATAAAGATTTGTATATCTCGTATGTATTAAGCTCCGGCAAGAGCGGCTCTGCCATCCTAAGGTCAAAACTCAACCGCCCTACCGAATCACGCTCGTCGTGGGGGGATGCCCCCTCGGGGACACAGAGCCCTTGCCAAATCAATTGGGAGTTTTGAAGATGGCAGAGCCGCTCCGAGAGGAGCTTAATAAATACTATATCTCCGCCAATATCCCAAAAAAAGCCGATGAACAGATAGATTTATATAAGCGCCTGAAAATCCTTTACCTCCCATAAAGCCGCAGCATTGGCTTTGAAGGGGCTATGGGGTAGCTTGGCATCATCCTTTCTGGTTTGGGACCAGAAGACCCCGGTTCAAACGCCCTTGATGCTCGCATGGGGGCTGAAAGTCCGGGTAGCCCCACTTTATTCCAAAACAAAAAAGCTGATACTACTATGGCAGAATCATTTAACTCGATGAGGCGCTACGGAGCCCGTTACGGCCGCAGCATCAAGGACAAGTTCGGCAAGATTGAAGCAGAGCAGCGGAAGAAGCATATCTGCCCTTACTGCCGGGCAAAACAGGCCAAAAGGCTTGCAGTAGGCATCTGGCACTGCCTGAAATGCCGGGCAAAGTTTACCGGAAAAGCATATTCTGTAGAGAAGAAGATCACATTTGAAGAAGAGGCTCGCAGGGAAGAAACCCCAAAAGCCGAAGCATAGAGGTGCATGATGGTAGAATACCGTTGTTTTGACTGCAACAAGCGTGTTGGCCCGGAATATCTCAAGAAGAAAGTGCGCTGCCCATACTGCGGTTCCAAAATTCTCTTTAAGCCGAGAGGCCAGCTGACAAAGATAAAAGCCCGCTAGCATGAGCAAAGAAGAAACAGAAAAGAGGATCCAGCAGCTTCAGCTTGCAGAGCAGGGCATCCAGAGCATGCTGGTGCAGAAGCAGCAGTTTCAGGCGCAGATGCTTGAGGCAGAATCAGCGTTGAAAGAGCTGGAAAAAGGCCAGGAAGCCTACAAGATTATCGGCAATATTATGGTGATGGCCTCCAAAGATGACTTGGCCAGAGAGCTTCAGCAGAAAAAAGAGATTCTCAGCATCCGCATAAAGTCGATGGAAAAACAGGAAGATTCCATCAAGGAAAAAGCGAAGAAGATGCGTGAAGAAGTCCTGAAAGAGATAAAATCTGATTGAGCTGGCATTAAGAGTATCAGTCTTTTTGAGTGATGTGGGGAGCGTAGATATTATCGATTGATTTGAAAAGAGAAACTCTTGCTGAATGATGTGAAAAAAAATGGAGCCTTTGATTGCTGATGACCCGGTGCTGACAGAAGCGATTTCCTCATTGAAAGAGATGGAATGCGATGTTTCGATGCCAAAGAACCTCAAGACCAGGCTTCAGATGGTCTCGTCATTCCTTAAGGAAGAAAGGGAGGTTGCGGTGAGGGTCAACAAAGCTTTGGCAGAATTTGACGATATCGCCAATAATCCTCATTTAGACCAGATCACAAGAACGCAGATCTGGAATATTGTTTCTCAGCTTGAGAAGATCAACGGGCAATAAACTGTTTTTGCCGCTCAAGATACTGCTCTTCATTGATTTTTCCCTGGAGAAAATCCACCTGCAGCTGTTTGAGGGGGGAATTGATTTGTTCAGGATCGATCACGATTAATTTTCCTTTTCCTTCTGATTCCGGCTGGATGGACTCTACATAAGCTTTCCCCCAGTTCATCGTCACCGTCCCGATCGCCAGGGCAAACACCACTAGGATGAGTGTTGCGACAAGCGGGCTTAACGCCTTCTTCCCCCTGAAAAATCCTTTTCCGGAAAAAAGATTCCAGTCCGATAGCCTTTCAGCAGCTTTCATTTTTTCACATGCTCCTTCTGCAGCAGCAGCATATAGATAAAGAGCGAGATGATAATCATCTCAAGCAGGGGAAAGAGCAGCTTTGACACTGCTATGAGGTTAGCTCCCTCCAGCACAGTTATGATTTCTTCTGCCACATACACCATGACCCCGAAAAAGAGCACCCTCCAGGGCTTAAGGAAAATATGTTTGTTTTTCAGCGTGAACAGTTTCAGGAAAAGGACTATCACGATAGCTACAAGGACGAGGTTATAGAAAGGGGCGACTCTCCCCAGGCAGTATCCCAGCGCAGCCATCTTAGTCCCCCCCAAGATTGATTTGTAAAAACAAAGCGGTGATAAGCAGCCCAAGGATTGCCGTCGGCACAATGTGAGTCAGATAAGGCGAGGTGTATATCTCAAATGCCCTCAGGAACCCCAGGATCATCTGGATGGCAAAGAGCACAAGCCCAAAAATGAGAAAACTCCATGGCTTAAGCCTGGATTTCGATTTTGAGAGGGAAAACAAGCTGATAGCGAGATATCCGGCAACGACAGCCAGGAAGAGATTCCCAATTTTTAATATTCCTTCGAGGTAATCTACCAATGGTATCACCCTTTCTTCATCATCTTACCCACCGCCACTATAAAAAACTTTTGTTGATACTCCGGAGTGGGCAAGTGGAAGTGAGCCAAAGACTTAAGACACTTTCCCAAAGTCATGTCCTTTCCATTTTTGAGTTAAATACCTTAATCCCCGCAGCACCAAACGCCCCCAAGAGAGAAAAGCATATAAAACCAAATGCCAAAAATGCTGTAATGAAGCACGACAGAGAAAAGCCGGAAAGATTGGCCAAAGCCCATATTGTTAGTCCAAATGCCCCAAGGATTATTCCCCTTAGAGAGCCCATTAGAGCTCCCTTTAGAGCTCCCTCTAGAGTTCCCTCTAGAGTTCCCTCTAGAGTTCCCTTTAGAGTTCCCCTTAGGATCCCCACCAGAGTCCCCATTATAGTTCTCCTCGTCGTTCTCCTCACTGCAATGCTCATTGCCGGCTGTTCCAGAGGCATTAAGGAAAATCTCTTTGTCACCAAAGAGATTGCCGAGATCAGGCTTTCCATCGCCGACCTCCAGCAGAAAGTAAAAGACAATCCGGAAAGCGCTGACCTGAAGCTCTTTCTTGCCCAGGAATTCTTCAGCTATGATAAAGCCGTCGCTGAGGCAAAGAACGTTTCCGCCGAAAACCAGCCATTCCTCTTGCTCGATGCAAACAACACCAACTGCGCCGTCCTGATCCACGGCTTCGGAGCTTCCCCCCATGAAGTCCTCGAGCTTGGCCAGTTCCTCTTTTCCAGGCATATCAACGCCTATGGCATCCGCCTTGCCGGCCACGGGACATCTAATGAAGAATTCAGCGAATCAGCAAAAGAAGATTGGTATGGCAGCATCAGGATTGCGATGAAATCCCTCCCCCTAGTGTGCAAAAAGATAAGCCTTGTTGGCGTCTCCTATGGTGCGATTATCGCCTTAAAAGAAGCAGCGCTTAGCCAAATTGGAAGTGACGGTCAATTTAAAGATGACAGCCGATCTAAAAGTAATGGCCAGGTTGGAAGAAATGGCCAGATTGAGAAAGATAGCCAATTTGAAAGTAATAGCCAGATTGAAAGCAATGGCCGGATTGGGAGTAATGGCCGGATTGAAAGCAATGGCCGAATAGACAGCATCATCACAATAAGCGCCCCGATATTTTTCCAGGACTCCCGCATATCCAAGGCAAAATATTACCGATACCTCTTCCCCAGGACAATGCGCAATCTGACGGATGCAGAACTGCCGTATTATTCCCATGAGTTTCCCACAGGGGCAGTTGCCCAGATGGCTGCTTCCGTCGAAGAAGTGAAGGGACTGCTGCAAACCATCACCATCCCTGCGTTGATCCTCCAGTCACTGCAGGATGCAAGGGTAAAGCCCCAGAGCGCAGATTTCATCTACGCAAAGCTCAGCTCTCAGGACAAAACGATCATCAGGTATGAAGAAGGCAGCCATGTTCTTCTCGACAGCCCGGTAAAAGAAAAAGTCTTTGCAGATATTTTGGAGTTCATTGATAGGAATTCCCGGGAGAAATCTTTGAACGAGTGAATTAAGTTCCGTCCAAGAAAAATTAATCTGCACTTCCATCGAAAATCCCAACAACATCGGCGAGGGGGAGGGTTGGCTCCGTCGGAGTCCCCGAGCAGGGCAAATTTTTCTTAGAAACCCCTGAACATAGTGAACGAGGCACAAAAAATCCTTTAGGATTTTTTCGTGAATTTGACCGTCGAGCCCTTGGTTGTTGGGATTTTATATTGCCACTTTATTCGTGCTTTAAACAAATAGATTTTTAAACAAGAGCCAATATCATCTGATGGGAAGGAAGGTTGATAAGATGGCAAAAAAACAGCAATCACCGGAACAGGCGCCTAATGCAGGCAGAGAAGAGCAGATTGGCTTCCATAAAGGCTCGCTTGCGACGCTGGCAAAAGAGCGCTCTGAGATGCTGAGGATCCTTCAGATCGTCGAGCAGCTCATGCAGATGCACATCAAAGGGCTGAAAGACCTTGGGATTGACCTTGAGCAGGAAGCAAAAAAGATCGCTTCATCGCAGCAGCAGCCGAAGGAAAAAAAGCCTATTGAGGACATCATCAGGTAGCATGATGGGTCAATATGCCTGAAGTCATAATTCTTGGAACCCTTGCTCTTGACACCATAGAAACTCCCTTCGGAAAACAAAACGATATCCTTGGGGGCAGCGCTGCATTTGCAGCCTACGCTGCTTCTTTTTTCGCAAAGCCGGGCATCATTTCTATCGTCGGAAAAGATTTTCCGGCGCCCCATAAGCGCGCACTTGAGCAGAGAGGCATTGACCTGAGCGGCGTGAAGGTTGAAGGGAAGACATTCCGCTGGGAAGGCTTCTATGAATTTGACATGAACGAAGCGAAGACCCTGAAGACGGAGCTCAACTCCCTCGCAGAGTTTGTTCCTGAGATTCCAGAACCGTTCAGGGATGCAGGCTATATCTTTCTCGCAAACACCGACCCTGAGATTCAGCTCGGAGTCCTTGAAAAGATGAAAGCCCCGGGAACGGTCATACTGGATACGATGAATTTCTGGATTCAGCATAAGCGGGAAGCCCTTTTGAAAGTGATGAAAAAAGCCAGCATCGTCCTCCTCAACGACGGTGAGGCAAGGCAGATGTTTGCCACCCCTAATCTGGTGAAGGCGGCAAAAGAAGTCCTCGCCCTTGGCCCATACGCAGCGATCATCAAGAAAGGCGAGCATGGCGCCCTGCTGTTCACCAAAGACAGCCACTTCAATGCTCCCGGCTATCCGTTAGAGGAAATAAAAGACCCGACCGGCTGCGGAGACACATTCGGTGGCGCGCTGATCGGCTGGCTTGCAAAAGCCAAAAGCCGCAGCCAGGAAACCATCAGGAAAGCCATGATCTACGCAAGCGTCCTCGCCTCATTCAACGCAGAAGATTTCTCCCTCGAACGGCTGAAGAAGCTCACCCACAAGGACATTGAGTCCCGATACCAGGAATTTGTGCGGATGAGGAATTTCTGAAGAAAGCAGGATATGCAGGTTGCGCATGAAGGTAAGTTTTTCTTCTCAAAAAACCAAAACATTTATATTTAACAATGTTTTACTATGTTAAATGAAAATGGTTGCTGACGCTTGCACGATCATCTTGCTTGCCAAAGCAGGTATTTTGGAAATAGCTATGGATTCCTTTGATGTGGCAATCCCGGAAGAGGTTTACAATGAGGTGGCAGAGGGAAAAGCGCATGGGGCGGAAGATGCTTTTCTCCTCGAAAGGCTAAAAAACAACAAAAAGTTTTCATTGGTGATCCCAAGAAATAAATTTATGGTGGAAAAGATTATGATGGATTTTAGTATGGGTAAAGGCGAAGCAGCCGCCGTAGTTTTCGCCTTGGAGGCAAAAACAGATGCATTAGCCACCGATAACCGCCAGGGAAGAAAAGTTGCGCGGATTAACAATATTCCCCTCATCGGAAGCATCTCTATCATAACCGGGTTGTGCAAGATGAAAAAGATTGCCAAAGGAAAAGCGATTGAGGCGATTGAGGTGTTGAGGGAAGAAGGATGGTTCGAGGAGTATCTTATAGAAGAAGCGAAGGAGGAGATTTCCCATGGTTGAACAAAGATTTCTTGGCGTGAGGCTCCCTTTTGAAGTCTTAAGGCTGGTTGAGGAGACTGCAAGGGAAGAAGGAAAAGATAAATCAAGCGCAGCCCGTGACCTGATTGTGTTGGGAAGAAAAAGGCTGAGGGAACTGCGTGCCATTGAATTATTTAGGCAGGGGCAGATAGCAACTGACAAAGCAGCAGAAATTGCCGGACTGACGGTAAATGAAGCGATGAGTATGCTGGCTGGCGCAGGATTAAGATCGGATGAGACCATTGCAGAATACAGGAACAGCCTCTCACTCCTGCTAAAACACCAGAAAGAGAAATAATCGCAGTATTTGCGCTTATCGATACGAAAACCTTGCCAGTCCTCTGTGCCTCAGGAGGATAGTGTCCAGCCAATGCTCTGAAGAACTCGCCCCTAAAAGAAATTTCTAACGCCCGCATCAGCCCCGATAGAAAAAAAGAAATCGGGATGAAGAACACGCAATTTGGGGGTAGGTATTGGTCATCCCGATTCCACAAGAATAGGATTGTTGCTTTTTTTGTTTGTGTAAAGGCCAGGACTAAACTGCAGCAGGCTGAAGTCCGCTAAGGGTTCTTCCCTACCCCGAGCCCAAACCGCAGCAGGCTTATTCCGGCAGGTTTCTTTCCTGTCCCGGACCTAGATCTCCTCCTTGATGCTTGCAGTCGCAACCATCGTCAGCGTCGCTTCGACGTTCTCATGCTTTCTGAACTTGAGCAAAAAATCATTGAATGCTGCAACATCGGAAAATTTCATCTTTACCAGGACATCGTATTCTCCGGTCACCCCAAAGACTTCCTTCACATGCTCATTATGGATTATGGAATTCACAACAGCCTGTGGCTTTGTCTTGATCAGCATAAAGACAATAAATCCCTCGCCGACCGCAGCATTGTTGGCCTTGATGGTAAAAGCTTCAATGACCTTTTCGCTTTTGAGCTTTACCAGCCGCTGATGCACCGTGCTCGGCCGCAGCCCTGTTTTCTTTGCGATATCCCTGATGGGCATCCTGGCATCGAGCCTGAGCGCGCCGAGGATTGCAAAGTCTTTGGTATCAAGTCCCATGCTCCCACAATTTTAATGGTTAATGTCCAGGTTATATATAAACTTTTCGTTATTTGTCCATCTTTTCTAGAATTTTACAGACAAATCAACCAATATTTTAAGAAAAATATTTAAATTGGCCAACACCTGTAGCAGCCTATGGACACAGGAAAAAACTTCGAAGTCAAAGACATCAAGCTCGCAGAACAGGGTTTTAAAAATCTTGAATGGGCAGAGCAGCAGATGGGCGCATTGCTTAAAGTAAAAGAGAGATTCTCAAAAGAAAAGCCCCTGAAAGGCATCAGGATCGGCCTTGCCCTCCATGTCACCAAAGAGACTGGCATCCTGGTAAGGACATTGGTCGCTGGCGGCGCAGGGGTGGCAATTACCGGCTGCAACCCCCTGTCGACGCAGGATGATATCGCAGCAGCTCTTGCCCAAGAAGGCATCAGCGTCTGGGCGTATAAAGGCGAAACCAAAGAGGACTATTACCGCTATCTCACTAATGTCATCAGCGCAAACCCTGATATCACTGTCGACGACGGATGCGACCTTGTCACAGAAATCCACCTCCGGCACAAAGAGCTCATCCCGAAGATTATGGGCGGCGCAGAGGAGACAACAACAGGAGTTATCAGGCTCAAGGCGATGGAAAAAGACAACGCCCTGAAATACCCCATCATCGCAGTCAATGAGGCAAAGACAAAGCACCTGATGGACAACTTCATAGGGACCGGGCAATCGACGATAGATGGCATCCTGAGGGCCACCAATATCCTTTTCGCCGGAAAAGTGGTAGTAGTTTCCGGATATGGAGAATGCGGAAAAGGAGTTGCTCTCCGTGCCAAAGGCATGTCCTCAAATGTCATTATTACCGAAGTAGACCCGTTTAAGGCCCTTCAGGCGGCAATGGATGGGTTTAGGCTCATGCCGATCAAAGAAGCCTCTAAAATAGGCGATGTCTTTATCACAGTCACCGGAAACAAGAATGTCATTGACCTCGCCCACATTGAGCTTATGAAAGATGGCGCGATTCTGGCAAACGCAGGCCACTTTGATGCAGAAATAAACATCAACGGCCTCCGGAAAGCGGCAAAAGAAAGGAAGATACGCCCCTTCATGGACGAATTCACCCTCAAAGATGGAAAAAAAGTATTTATCCTCGGAGAAGGCCGCCTGATCAATCTTGCGGCAGCAGAAGGCCATCCCTCAGCCATCATGTCAATGTCTTTCTGCAACCAGGCGTTAGCCTGCGAGTATCTTGTGAAAAACAAAGGGAAGCTCTCCCCTAAGGTTCATACCCTTCCGCCCGAAACAGACGAGCTTATTGCAAGGCTCCAGCTAGAAGCGATGGGCATAGCGATTGACAGCCTGACAGGCGAGCAGGAAAAATACCTCCACACATGGCTTGAAGGGACATAACCCATTTGAAGAGAAATTATCCGTTGAGGATAGATACTCCTGTTGAAGGGGATTATAACCTGCCTAAAGACAGATAAAATAAGATAGCAGAGTTTTGTCCTAATTCTGGCAACAACAAAGGGCTCGACGGTCAAAATTTCTCTGAGAAATTTTGCCCTGCTCGGGGGTATCCGAAGGAACAACCCTCCCCCTCGCCTCGCCGATGTTGTTGCCCTCAAATGACCTGCAAAACAACAAAATAACTCCAGGAGAAATTATAACAAAAATGTCTCAGAATCAAAACGGCCTGTCTTGCCGCTTTCTCTTCCGTGCTAAGAAGTAAATCAGCACTACTGCAACAGCAATTGAGATAAAGATAGTAGTTCCGCTGAAGCCTTTCTTTCCTTCAGCTTTCTGAGGCTCGCTTACTGCTGCAGGCTCTGCAGCCTTACAGTCGCTTGGGCAGCCTGCATTATTCTCTCCGGCACCGCAGACACCATCACCGCATTGTGCCGGGCCTTCCCCTGCAGCCTCAGATTGAGCGCCAGCAACTTTCTTCCCGACAATCGCAAACTGGCTGAACCCGGGGGTTTCTGCCTCAAAGTAATAGAACAGCGCATCCTGGCTGGTCATCTTGGTAGCCAAAGGCTGCCACTTCCTGGTATTTTGCAGGTATCTTCTTAACTCAACCGTTGCAGGATCAAACCCAGCGGATTGCGGAACTTTAAATTTGACAACTGCTTTATCGATGATTGCATTAGATATCTTGTCCAGCGTAATTTTAAGATAGGTATAAACACTCAGGCCCTCTTCAGCAGTCACCGCTTCAGTTGCAGTCCCTTTATCAGTCCCGGTGTCAGACACACTCACCGACGATGCTGTGACTTCCTTATTGACAGTGATTTCAACCGAGACGACAGAAATTGCATCAGAGGTGACTTTTGCAACAGCAGTTGCGCCGGAGCTGATCTTACCGGTGCTTATAGTTTCACTGCTCCCCTTTGCTCCTGCAGCAGCCCCTCCGCCGCCACTGCTTCCGCCACCCGAACTGCTGCCCCCTCCGCCGCTGGAACTGCTTGAGCTTGAAGGCGTAGCCCCGCAGTCACGGTTGCACGTCGGAAATATATTTGTCGAGCCGGTTGTCTCAGTGCCGTTGCAGGTATTGTCGCCGCAGACGACGCCAGCTGCAGTGATATTGATGATTCTATTGTCTCCACCTTCAGCATAAATCGAAGTATTGCTCGATTTTGCATCAATAATAAAAGTGATAGTAGTAGCAGAATCCCCATCGCAAGTGGAAATGGAAAAAGACGTTGCATTTCCGTATTGGCCTTCAGAATCTGTAAAAGTTGTAAAGTGATAGTTCCCAATAGTTGCATTGACCAGATTTCCAGATTGGATAGGCGTTCCGTTTGCGTAAATAACTTGACCAGCATACCTTTGAGGGGCATTTAATGTTCCACCGCATTCAGAATCAGGAAGTTCATCAGAAAATATAACTACTGAAGCCAGCAACAAAAAGACAGATATTGAAAAAAAAATTTTCATAAACCAATCCCCCAACTAAACCTAGATGGTATAATTCACACCCGCTGAGAGTCTTGCAAGATAACCTCTTCCCCTCGTAAAGGCAGCATCGGTATTGTAAGTAGTTGTAGAGATTAATGTCAACGTACCCCCTGTGGAGTTATACATCGCTCGGAGGCTGCAGCCACTGGCAGTTGTTCCAGAAGCACGGCAGGTTCCTGCACCAAACTCAGTTAGGATATCCTCAGTGTTTTTATTATCAATAGTCCCGCCTGCAGCATAACCTATTGTATGCCACCCGTTAGATAATTCAATATAAGCGGCAGTTGATGGAGGATTACCTACAGTATAATTCCCAAAGAGGAATAGATTAGTTGCAGATGAGGTGAAAATCCAGTATCCTTTCCTTGGCTCAAGCGTGGTAAAGTCATCTGAAAGACCTAAATCCCAGTTTAACCAATTTTGCCCACTGGTATTTAAGGTGTACATTCTTGACACATTGCTCTGGTTCGCCAGCACATTGTCAATCGTCGTATTCTCAAGCGTAAACGGCACGGAAACAAGGTTCCACCCGGACGCAAGCTTCACAGTAAAGTTCGCAGCAGCGCTCGGCGTTATCTGGAATACCTTTGTCACAGAGGCGCTGTTATTATGCGAAGCGGTGATGTTGATCTCGTTTGGCTGGCTTGCAGTCAGGTAAGTTTCAATATAAGAGCAGTTATATCCGCTTGTTCCATTTGCAACACAATCCCTTGACGCATTGAAGTTGCTGAGGCCAACCCCGGGAGTAATATTCGTGCTGACTACAATCGAAGTCAAATTGACCGAATTCTGCGGCCCTGCCTGCTGCACAAAGAATGACACAACCCTGCTGGAAGTGGTTGATGCATTGGTAGTTATCAAAGTGATTACGGGACTTGTTGGATCAACCTGGAGGGTAAAATTGTTGGTTGCATTTAAGAACCTGCCATTCGTTGGGCTTGCAGTATCATTGCAGAAGATGTTCCATACATAAGTCCCTGCATTGACACTCGTATTAAAGAAATGGTTATATTCAGTCATATTACCGCCATTACCAACATCCATAGAAGCGTTGGTTTGGTTGATTCCCCATGTTCCAGAGAAATTTGCATATAACGAACAGTTGCTTGGGTTCGTTTCTGTGATAGTAAAGTTAAAGGTGACTGACCTTGTGGTAACCGTCTTAAGCGTGGTTATATTTTGTGACCCGGAGATGGTCTTCATCGTCGCATTTGAAAAGTCAGTCCTGTAGGTGAACATAGAGGAAGTGGAATTCACATAATTCCCTGCAAGATCAAAAGCAGTAACAATCAGATAATAAGTTCGGTTATCGATTAAGCCAGAACCTATAGTCACATTCCCTATCGACACATTAGTAACGACAGACTCATTGGAAATATTCTCAAAAGCAATTTGAGTCCCATTAAAAAACCTCAAAGTATAATTCGCAAAGTTAAGCTCAGTGACAATGCTCCAGTTGACTGTAGGGGTCCTATTGCTCCCAAGGGTATTATTCCCCCTCAACAATCCATCCAGGAAGACTCCATTAACTACTATTGCGCTTGGAGCAACAGTATCCAGGGTGATATTCCTTGTTTCAGTATTGACTGCATTGCCGGCTGCATCAGTAACCGTTGCATTGTACCTGTAAAGGTTATCATACAATGCTGACCCATTGGTGAACCTTGTAAAGGTCACGTTATTAATAAAGGTCCCATTGAGATTAAAGGATCTATTTAGAGCCTGGATAAAAACATTTGAAGAATTTCCAAGATAGAGGAAGAAGGTAATATTGGTTGCATTAGCCGTCCCATTCTCTGTGATGGTAACATTAAAAGTAATGTTAGACTGATTTATGTAAGTGTTATTCGCCAAGGCAAGACCGCCCATAGTTGCTACGGGAGCAGTAGTATCCAATGTAACAAACTGGAGAGTTGTATTCCCCACATTCTCAGCAAAATCCTTGATAGTCACATTATACATATAAGTTCCATCCTGAAGCCCGGTAAAAGTGTGATTCCTCGTCCCTGGACTATAAGTAACATTGCTCACCAATGCCCCGCTGGTTGCATTAAACAACCCAAAGGTGATGTTAGCTTCATAAGTATCGTTTCCGGAAACAGATACAAGGATATAATCCCTGCTGATGTTGGTGTTATTCACAAGAGTTTTATTTGCTCCAACCTGGATATCAAAGGTCACATTAGGTTTGTTAGTATCAACATAAAATATGTTAAGCGTTGAATTTCCAAGATTCATACCAGTATCATTGCATTCAACCTTCCATGAAAAGTTTCCTTGAGGTAACAGGATTGCAGGACTTGAAAAGACTACTGTCGCATTTGTTGTGTTCTGCCCCGTTAACAAACTGGAATTGCTCTGGTTCTTCGTCAAATTTACACCGGCTGTATCCGCTCCAGAGGAGATGTTGCTGATCAAAATAGTGCATGTGTCAGAATGATTATCGTTAACCGTATAATTAAGAACGATTGAAGTAGTGTTAATCCAAGTGTTATTTGCTGGGAAATTCAGAGTAGGCGCATCCAAGTGAGTATCTATGATAAAAATGTTCACTATCTGAGTAGAGTTTACTCTTGCTCGTGCCCCGGCACTTTCATTCTCCCATGCCTGAACAAACCAGTAATAATCTCCATCAGGGAAATTACCGCCATTGAAAGTTGACACCGTAACATTAGTCGTTGAATTGGCAGTCGTCTTGTTAAGGGCCATTACACTGGTAGTCGCATCAAAGGCATAAGATCCAGTCACATAACCAGAATCATTATAGACAAAAACGGTATAATTGATAAAATGAGCTTCCGAAGTTCCAGTCCAGTTAAGTGTTATAAATGTATTCTGGGCATACCTAATGACAGTATTATTCCCTGTGCTTTGGTTGCTCCCATTGGCAGTTGAACTGTTCGCAAAGAAAGCAGTTGGAGCAGCAGTATCAAGGCTGAATACATATGTGCCATTGCCGCCGGAAACTGAATTATTGGTAAAGTTTGATCCAGCCTGACCAGTAGTGTTTACTTCGCAGGCCCACACACCATAGGTAAAATCAGGAAACTTAGCCATATCAAGCGTGAAGTTAGTTTGAGAAGGAAACCCGCTCCATGGTGATGCATTTGAGTTATTGCCCCCAGTACCAAAGGTGGTATTTGGCCCCCAAACACCATTTGAAAAATTGGTATAGAGGGTGACATTACCGGTTGATGGGCCAGAACTGGTAGTGATGTTACAGGAAAAAGTGATATTGGCTGCGCTGAACTGAATCGTATTATTCGCAGGAAAAGTATTAAGAATATTACTTTGAGGTATAGAAGCATACACAATCCACACCATTACCGCTATCAAAGCAAAAACAACAGAACCCGCTAAAAACTTGTTATTGTAAAAACCAGCTAACTTGCCTTCAAAAAACCTCATGTTGTCAACCTCTTTTTTAGTATATGATGACTGTAAACAAACTTACGCTGTATGGAATAATTCACCTCAATAGCCATATAGCTTAAATTATTACCTTCTATCTTTTGAAACATCTATTTAAATGTTTCGTTTTAAGGCTTTTTTTATCGCTTCCTACTAACGATACAAGCCGAAGGTATTATATATCATTTGTTCGTTTAAGCCTTCATCTGCTTGGCACGATAAACAGATATCCGGGCGGTAATGCCTGAAAGGGGGCAGGCATAGCACTATCAGAGCACAGGAATTAAGGCAGAGAGGATTACAAAGGATAAAGATTGGCAGAAATAATCCCAAAAGCGGAGCTGCAATGAAAATACTGAATGCAACAAAACAGCATTTACTCTCGGAAAATGCCTGTCAATGCCGCTCCTTATGGGCAAAGGCCAGAGGCCTGATGTTCTCCAGAGAACCAAGAGCCCTTATCTTCCCCTTCACCCCGGAAAGAAAAGTCTCGTTCCACATGCTCTTTGTCTTTTTTCCCATTGATATAATCTTCCTTGACAGAGATAAAGTTGTCATTGAGCTGAAAGAAAATTTCAGGCCATTCACTTTCTGCACAACAAAAGAAAAAATCGCTTACGCTATTGAAGTTCCTGCAGGGGGAATAAAACAATCAGGATCATCCGTCGGAGATCAGTTCACTTTCTCAGAGGAGGGCTAACTCGCTAAATGATGCCTGGATTGTTCCCCAAAAATTTGAGTTGGAGGAAATCATCCTGGGGAAATTTTAATATTTTTGAACAAAACAAAAACCCCATAATCTTTATATAATCGCCCTTAAACCAGCATAATTTATGGGGATGTAGTATAACTTGGTTAGAATAGGGGCCTCCAGTTGCTGGAGAGATGAGCGCAAGCGATGATATAATCTCCCGAAGTCAGCCTCGGACCTGGGTTCGAAAGGCATAAAAGCCCGATATTCCCAGCATCCCCATTCTTTTCTTTATGCCCAATGTCTCAAAGGAAATACCCCTAGTGTAATTTAGGCAATGCCAAAAATCAGGGGGCTCCGTTCAAAATATAGGTTAGCAGCCTAAAGTAAAAATCATTTGCCTTCTGAATCAAGCTGACAAGGGGGCCGCCCTCCGTTGCGAAGCAACCGGAACGCTGGATTATCCCTCCGTCCGCAGACCGGAACGCAGGATAACCCAAACGGGGAACCGCCTTGCGCGGTGCCAGAAATCATAGAGGATTTCTAAGCATGTCAGCAACTGAAAAATCACTTTGGGATTTTTAAGCTGCTAACCCGAGCGAGAGCGAGATTTTGAACGGAGCCCAAAATCAGGGCATACTTATATATACCCCTTTCCCATAAAACCCCTTATGCCCCAAGCAGTTGATAAGAAAGAGCGGCAATTGATTATCATTCTTGGCATCCTCATCGCATACCTCACATATATTCTTGTTAAAGAGCAGAGCCTTGCATCAACCCTGATCTTCCTTCCGCTCATCATCCTGACATTCTATATCCTCCGCACAACAAGAGCCCATAAGCCTCACAGGCAGTTGTCCCATGCTGACGTCTTCCTTGTCGCAAAGCCAGTCATGATGGCAGTTATCCTGATAGCCATCAGCCTTTTTATTGAGAATATCTACTTGATTCTTGCGCTGGTCGTCGCCTTTGCTTTGATAATATCCACAGCAATCCATCACCTCAGCCCAAAAAAAAGAGATAGAAAGATTAAAAGAAGAAAAGCATAGGCAGATTACTTCCCCTTCTTCCCTTTGCCCTTGAAGAGCTTCAGAGCGAAGCCAACAACAACTAAAGCCGCAACCCCCCCGGCAATATATAACCCGTAGCGTGCTATAAATCCCTTCACCGCCTCCACGCCAGCTTTCTTCTTCGCATATTCAACCCCAAAGATGAATCCTCCGATAATGATAATCACCAAAACGACAGTCAGGAAAGTCCTCCATCGCATCATCTTCCGCTCCTCAAGCTTTCCAAACGCCTTCTCGGCAGCCATTGCCACTTTGCTCAGCTTCCTCCTGTCCTCAGGCACCTTTGGCGGCTCAGCCACTTTCCCTTTATCTTCCTGCGATTTTGGCTTTTTGAACAGGAACAAAAACAAAACCAAAAAAGCAATGATTACCCCGGCCCCAATGTAATATCTGCTAAAGAACACATAGGCAGCCAGCCTCTCGATGATCTCCGGCTTTTTCCTGAGGGTAAAAATAACTTCCCTCTTAACCTCAAACTGCTCCCCGGCTAACCTTATAGTTAAAGGATAGTTCCCCTCAGGCGCATCCTCCCCGGGCTCAAGGCGCAGGATGAGTGTTTTCTCACCGCCAGGGCCAAGCTTGAACTCCTCAGAGCTTAGGCTGTACCACAAAATCCCATCGACCGAAACAGCATACTCTGCCGCCCTTGTCCCCTTGTTGCGGACAGTAAAAGGCACGTTTTCCCCGCCATAACCGATGCGTTTGTTTTTGATAGAGATTTCAGTAGAGTAGCACTGTTCAAAAGGAGCAACCGGCATTGTTCTTCCTGCTGATTTCTTTTCTCCCGACCCCTCAGAAACAGCGCTTACGGTAACTTCGCTTTCCACTGCATCGCAGGGAAGGTTTCCTGAAAAAGAAATCTTTTGAGATTTTCCGGCAGCAAGCTCTGCCGTCGAATTTGCCATCGAGCTGTTCAGCCCTTCAGGATAAGAAACCTCAACATGGTAGGTGTCTCTCCGCAGTCCTTTGTTGAGCAGCAAAAAACTGTATTCAGCAGGATCGCAGCCGCAAAGCTCGCCTGGCTCCTTCTCGGCTTCAAGCGCAAGATCATAGCACTTCTCAAAAAATATCCCTGCAGAGACTGTCCTCTTGACTCGTTCCTTTTCCGACCTGATGGCCAAAGAGATTGTCTCAGTCCCCGACGGATCGAACGGAGAAACATCATAGGGGAAATCAACATCGATCAGAAGAAGGCTGGCTTTTCCTGGCTCCAAAATTGCCTTGCTGCTGGAGAGCTTTGCATACCCCTTATCGAGAGAAAAACCCAGCTGCTCCTGGAAAGCGTTGGTATTTTTTATCCTCACAGGAATCACAAAATGCTCGCCGTTGCACACCTCATAATCCCCTTCATGGGCTGTAAAAGAGATTTCTCCGGCCCCGCTTGCATTTGAAAAAGCTTCCCCAAATTTTATTTCAAGAGTCGCAGAGCCGATGATAGGGCCCAGCGTAAGAAACAGCATTGCAAGTATCCCCAGCCAATATATGGATCGGGCAGATGCTCGGGGAGATGCTTGAACACATGCTTTGACAGATGCTTTGACAGTTGCTCGGACAGACATGAATACCCTCCCTAGTAACTTAAAGATAAAAAAGAAAAGAGAAAAAGAAAAGCTAAAAAGCTTTGCTCTTTTGGCTTCCGCCGATAGCCTGGTTGATGCCGCCGATAGTGCCACAGCGGTGGCCAATGCCTCATCGATAAAGAGGTGATTTGCCTCACCGGTAAAGATGATTTGCCTCATCAATAAGGATAAAACTGGCAATTGGCAATGCCTCACCGCTCACCGATAGGCAGCGCAGTAAAGCGATTCAATAATAGCTTTGCCCTTCGCCTTTGTCTTCATCATTTCCCCTGAGCTTGTTGAATCCGATGATAAGCGCCAGGATGATGATAAGCGCCAGGACAACAATAACCCCGACTTCAAGGAGCTTTTTTGCCCTTCCGAAGGTGCTGGCAGGAGCGATCACATTTGCTTTTAATGGTATCTGCTGCAGGACTTCATCGCCGCTCTTTACCGTCAGGGTAAATTGCTGGCTTCCCAGGATGCCTGGCTTTGCGGTGATAGTTACCGTTGCAGTCTTGCTTTCTCCTGCTCCGATGACAAGCACATTAGGCGTGATTGCAGCATCAGCAAAAGATGCGTCTGCGCTTAAGCTGTAGCTTCTTGAGGTGCTTCCCTCGTTGGTTATGATGACTGGATAGGAAGTTGTTCCACCCGCATTAACCGTATTAGGCTCCTGCGAGACTGCGATGACGGTTCTTCCGGCAGCAGGTTTTGCTGAGGAAGCTCCTGAAGATGCAGATTTTCCGCCTGAGCAGAGATCCCCTTCCGCAACAGTGATTTGGGTTGTCCTTGAGACCTCTTCGTCGCCATCATCAAATTCGACATCTGCCCTTACGGTGTAATCTCCCGGCTCGGCGCAGTCTGGAATTCTTAAAAAGAGCTCTTCAGAGGTTGTTGAATCGTCGCAGTCAGATCGGTTGTCGTTGCAGTCTTCTTCATCTAACTCATCGACAAAGTCTGAGGCGCTGATGCCCAATGCAGGGATGCTGACTTTAACCTTGACATCTTCTTCCTGCCTTTCTCCCCTGTTCTTGATGCGCACGCTCGCAAGCAATGCCCTGCCTGCCTTGACTTCGCTTTCAGGGCTTAAGACGATATCTCTAATTTCCAATAGATGCTCTTCGCCTTCGATAAAAAGAGGGAATGTCTGGGTGAATGTTTCTTCTCTTGTTTCAATCCTGACCTTTAATGCATAATTGCCCTGGTCAAGCCTGATAGGCAGCTCGAGCTTGAGCCTCTTGTCATAGACGCTTCCTGCCGCTACATCAAAATTATCGGTCTCATCGGTTACTTTCTCCTTATCGCTTTTGTCATATCCTGTCAGCTCTGCCCTGACCTGGACATCATTGACGGATTTGTTTAACTTGAACACGATCAAAACATCAAGCTCATCGGTCTTGGTGAGCTGTTTTGGCTCGCTGGATGAGGTTGAGAGGTCAACATCATTTGCCTCGACGGAAAGTTTTTCAAGAGAGATCTGCCCCCCGGAAAATGAGCCGCAGCCGCTGGTGCATGCTGCCTGCCCCGTAATGCTGAACCCAGCAAGAAGAATCATCAATACCCCAACAATAACATTCAGTTTTATCGCATTTTTCATGTTCAACCCCCCATCCTTTTCGTATTAAGCCTTTGAAGCAAGCTTTTGAAGCTTTTGCTCAGCTGATTTTATCACTGTTGATTCCATCGCTGGATCCTATCAGATTATTTAGGAAGACTGTTTATCCCCCAAACGTATGAGCTTCTGTTATTGGCAGCTTATATTTAAATATTTCTATGATTGAGTATACAATAGTAGTTACTAATTTCTACTACTTATAAGATACACTCTTTTTGATGAACCGGAGGATGATGGATAATGAAAGAGATTAATCATGGGGGAGTTAGTCATGGGGGCGGGAGTGATTGAGGAGTTTGTTAGATGAAAGTTAGTCATGGGGGCGGGAGTGATTGAGGAGTTGGTCATGGGGGAGTTGGTAATTGGAGAGATGACCATGGAAGCGAGGGCGATGGGAGAGTTGGTCATGGGAGAGTTGGTCATGGGAAATCTGCCTCATTGACGATTTTAAAATCCCTGTGCCTCGTCCTTCTGATGCCCTGAAGGTCGGACAGCGAAATCCGGATGGTGTAAGTTCCCTCTCCGGCATCCTCGGGAATATCGATGACAACCCCTTTAGTCATGCCTTCTTCAATCTCAGGCCCTGAAAACGGCCCGAGCTTCCTCGATACGCCAAGGTCGGGAATGGTCACTCTGATAGTCGCATCATGAGTGTTATACCTTCCGATATTTTCAAAAGAGAGATCCACAAAGATCTGCCCGCCGGGAGGATAAAATGCAAGCGGCTCTCCGTCCGTCCTGATTCTGCTGACAAAGAATTTTTCCCTTGGCTCGGAATCTCTTTTCGGCAAAATGACCGAGATGGTGAATTCCTGGAGCGCAAACAGCCCCGAACCGTCAGTAGCCCTGATGATGACTGTGTGTTTTTTTGAAACCTGGAATTTATCAGGCACCCAGAAAACTTCTCCTGTTCTCCGGTCAATGCTCATCCCTGAAGGCGCTTTGTCGAGAGAGAAAACCAATGGGCCGCCGTCAGGATCGACAGCCCGGGCATCATAAGCGTAGGAGGAGATGAATTTTGACCCGAACGCCTCACGCAAAGTTGTCGGGGGTGAAGAGATAAAGAAAGGGCCCTGGTTGGCATTTCCGACGGTGATCTGGACAGCCTCAGTATCAGTGAGGGAGCCGTCGCTCACAGCAAACCCTGCATTGAAAATTCCCTGCTGTGAAAAGTCCGGCGTCCATGAGAACGTTCTGGTTCCGGAATTGAACACTGCCCCTGGAGGAAGGCTGCTTGCGCTGAAGCTTAGGCTGTCGCCGTCAGGATCGCTTCCGGAAATGGTAAACTCCAACAATTGATTTTCCTGTGCCTGTTTATTCCCGATGGGGTTCAATATTGGCGCCCGGTTGGCATTCAGGATAGTTATGCCTACCGCCTGAGAGTCATTGACCTGCCCGTCAGTCACAACCACAAGGACAGAAAATGTCCCTGCATCATTGAAGCCTGTTGCAGATGAAAAAGTGCTTCCGCTCTGGGAAAACCGTGAGTCGTTGATGCTGAACGCCAATGGATCCTGCTCAGCGTCAGTGGCATTTGCAGTGATGACAATAACTTCCCCCTCCTGAACAGTAATATCCGGAATGAATGCTAATTCCGGAGCAGTATTGGGTGTTTGATTGGTCTCGTTTGTCGCATTAGTTTGATTGGTCTGGTTCAGCGCCGATGCAGAGATAGTGAATATCCCGGTTGAGAAAGCGCTGAGGATCCCGTCGCTGCAGGCAATACTCACACCATGCTCCCCAATATCTCCCTGGCCTGCGGTAAAGTTGGCAAGCCCCGTCGCTGGCTCGATGGAAAATAAGGTTATGTTGTCGGAAAAGATAAGAGCATCTCCATCAGCATCAGTGCAGTTTGCATCAAAGATGAACTGGCTTCCGACAGTCATGAAAACATCAGGAAGTTCTTCATCAAAAGATGGCGCATCATTCACCGGGTTAACTGTTACTTGTATTTCTCCCAAAGCAAAATCCCCGTCAAGGTCGCTCAGCCGGACAGTGATGCTCCCGTTTCCGTTCTGGTTGGGCAAAGGAATAACAGTCAGGCTTTTCCCTGGCAGCGCTGCAGTAAAGAGTGAGCTTGAGAGATTCACGATGCTCCACGTCAGGTTGCTGCCTGAGTCTTCAGCATCGGACTCAAACAGGGAAAGGTCCAGAGAATCGCCGCTGCTGTCCTCATCAAGCGCTATTGCCGGGAAGCTTGAAGTGATTTCCGGCAGGTTGTTCCGTATCGTGAGGGGGATTTCTTTTTGGCCGCCGCTTCCGTCGGTGAAATTAAAGGCGAAGACAAATACCTGGCTTGAGCCGAGGAAATCATGCAGCAGCGGGATAGGTGCAAGGAAGAACCGGTATGGAGGCCGTGGGGCGTTCAGGGAAGTGAGATTTGCCCTCCCGCCGGGCGGGCTTACGAGTGTAGCCGAGCTCACAGCATCAGCAACACTCTCATTGTTGTTGTTCTCATCGATCACCAAAAACTCCGCAAAAAGGTTCTCGCCCCTGAAAAAGTCATTATCTTCCTGGCTGAATACAGAATCATTGAACAGGGTAAGATTGACGATGGAGAAGCGGTGGTTGAGGACAGCAAAGCTCACCGTGGGAAGGCTTCCGTTGAACAGGAATCCCGGCCTGCTTGCATTGGCGGTGAGCGTGAAATTTCCGGTGGCGTTCTGGAGCGTGCTCACTGAACATCCGCCGCTGATTGCGTCAGTAAAGCATGACCCAAAGCTGCTCCCGTCGGAAAAAGTGACTTCTACCGACACATTGCCCAATGGCCCCTGCTCAGTTTGTGCTAATGCGCTGCAGGACTGGTTGCTCCCGACAACAACCTGGGGAAAACACGTGAATGAGCCCATGGTAAAGTTCTGCGTCCCATTTCCTGTCTCGTTGCCGGTCTGGTTCCCAGTTTGGTTGCCGGTCTGATTGCCGGTCTGATTGCCAAAGATGCTTTCATTGACGATGATCAGCTGAGTCAGATTCCTTTCCAATGACCCATCACTCACCAGCAGCGTAGCATTGAAGATTCCGGCCTGGATATATGCGTGGGTTGCGATGCTCCCGTTTGCAGAAGCCCCGTCTCCAAAATCCCAGAAAAAACTCAAAGGATCCCCATCGATGTCAGAGCTCGATGTTCCGTTAAAAGTCACATTTTCCTGCGCTGAAGGGTTTTCCGGGCTGAAGGTGAACTGTGCTGCAGGCGCAGTGTTCTGCACAGTGAATTGCCCGGGGACAGCAAGTGTCTTGACTCTTCCGTCGAGGACTCCCTGCGCAGAGATCCTGTGGGTTCCCGGAGCCAGCAAAGGCAAAGCAAAAGCCCTGCTTGCAGACTTGTCCTTCCCCGCAATGAGGCTGTTGATCTGGCGTGTTGCGACAACAGTATTGTCAATAAGGAATCTGATCTGGACGTCGACAAAATCGCCCCTAGGATTGGGAGTGAATCCATCCGGCTTGATGCACCCTGCTCCCCCGTAGCAGGTGTTCTTTGAAGTCAGAATGTCAAATTGGGCCGTTGCGCTCAGCGATTGCCCATTCCTGACAGTGCTCTGGTTTGCCCCTGCTTTTTTCGGAAAGGCAAAATAAGGCAGCAGGTCAGCAGAAGTTATCCTGTTTTTGCACCGGTCTTCAGCAGCCCCCCCGTCAAGAAAGATATTTGTTCCGGCATTGCTCCCGGCAGCAGATTTAAATCCCTTTTTGACGATAACAGCGTCCCATCCGTCCTCAAATGATGTCCCGTCGTTGAACGGGCACGGCAGCCTGAAAACAGCTTTGCCGGAAGACACGGTCCCCGAGGCCTGTGGCGCCGTTATTCTGTTATTCCAGTTCTCCCTCGAATACACTGCGGCAGCGTCCGGCGTTACCGCATTTCCATTCCCATCAAAGGTCTTGACTGTCCACGAATTTGCAGCAAACCCCAGAGGAAAAACCATCAGGAAGAGCAGGACTCCTAAAAAAACTTTGGCCGAAGCTTTTGCTTTTGTTGATGCATTTATCATGGACATTTCCGAAATCCCCCAAACTGATCACCCCTCTTTTTTTCTCGATATCTCTTTAATCTCGAATGAATCATAAAATCGAAACGTATGAATGTTCAAATCAGGATATAGCAAACGACACAAATATTTGGACAAAAATATGTCGTTTGCTTATTACGAACGGACAACAATTGTATAATTATTTTTGTCCGTAAGTATAGTTTACCTGCCATGCCCCGAAACAGATCTTGGGATGATAGACGCTCCCCCGTCGCCATCAATGATCAAAGCCCCGACAACTATTGGTGCGATGACTGAAGCAAACCTTTCAGCGCCGCCGACATTTGCCCAAAACTTAGTCTTTCCCTCATGATTCTTCGTCCAAAAGCCGATGGGATGGTATTCTGTGCCGCCGGGAAGCATTCCCATTGTAAGATAAATCGAGCTGTCATTGAATGTTTTTCCGCCAATCGTATCTGAATAAACGTAGCCGATGACAGTTTCCCCACGGAAAAACTTCTGGTCCATCTTTGGAAAGTCTCCGTTGAGGGGAACAAGAGCATTGACCGTCGTTTCTAATCCATTGACTCCTGCGATAGTAGCTTGATGCGCTATGCTGTTTGCAGTATATGCTGCCCCCCCAAGAATCCTAAATGGAATTAGCCCTGTTGCTTTTGCTGTATTCCAGCCACCTTTATTAGATTTATCAGATTGATAATCTCCCTTGATGTTTTGAGTAGTATACTTAATTCCCTGAAGAGGCTTCGGGACAATTCCCCAAACAGAACTCCCAAACTCCTTCGCCTTCCCCCAAACTCTAGAAAAATAACCCCCTTTTCCCGTAACATAACCTGGCTTTCCCGAGACAGCCTGGCCCCCCCCAAGCAGATCCTTGACAGCATCGGCGCCCGAAGAAGGAGTTTTCCCAGCGGCAGGCTGTCCAAGCAGTTCTGAAACAATTTTTCTTGTATGGGCATCTTGGCTGGCAGCTGCTCCGGCATCTGCGCCCCCTCCCTGCCCCGACACAGCCCCGCCGAGCAATTGAGCAACAACCTCCCTCCTATCATCCGATTTGCTGCCGCCAATTCCCAGCAGATCATCAACCACCCGTTTAGCAGTTTTATCTTCCGCTGCAGCTGAGCAACCGGCTGAAGGCCCTAAAAGAGTTTGAACAACATCTGATGCAGTATTTTTCCCGCCAGGTAAGTTATCTTGAGGAGCATTATTTTGAGAAGCACCATTCTGAGGAGCACTCTTTCCGTCTTGGTCAGTATTCCCCCCAAGCAATTGCCTCACGACATCAGCGCCAGAAGATTGTTGCAGGCTTCCTGACGGAGAAGCTCCGCCAGTTCCTGATATTGACTGTGCGCCCGAATCAGTTTGAGCTGCAGCCTGAGCATACCCTGACAGCGGAGTTGGTGTTTGAGCTGTCTGGCTCCCCCCAGGATTCCCGCCGATAACATCATCAATGCTCCCATTCCCAGGGCTAATACTGCTATTCCCCGGAGCAATGAGATCATATCCCGGAACATTTCCCCCGAAGAGCGGAGGCGATAAAGACTTCCAGGCAGCAGATAACGCCCGGGCAAGATACAATTTTGTTTGAGCAGCAGCTCCATAAAAGCTCAATCTGTTTCCAGCCAATTGCTCAGCAGTATATGCCGATGAGGAATATTTGCCCTTTGAAGTATGAGAAACTCCAAGGATAGATGCATCCGGCGGTAAACTGCCCAAAGGAGGCTCTGCCATAACTTTTCCAAGTTGGAAACTGGAATCAGGAGAAGCATATGCCCCAGAAACTGAATTGGGATTAGTCCCTCCTGAGAGAGACTGTATTGAAGCTAACTGTGGAGCAGAAACCTCCCCATTTGAATCTCCAAAAACTCGATGCGGAGATAGGTTCTGTGATGAAGAAAGATTGCCAGGATTGCCGGCAAGGTTCGCTGGAAGGGGTTCATCAGGCGGGGCGCTGTCGGAGGCCCCAAAGGCATTTCCGCCATCAGAAAAATATTCCCCGGGAAAAGGAGAAGCAGGGTAATTATCTCCTTCCTGCGGAGCGCTGCTGGGAAATGTGCCGGCTCCAGCGCCAAGAATCGGGACAAATGCAGCAAGTGAAGCAGCAATGGCTGCGCCCCAGCGGAAAGCAGTTCCGGAATAAGTAATTTTTCTGGACGGAATATCTTCATAAAGTGCCTTAAATTCCTCCAAAGTCATTTGGCTTGGAGGTAAAACTCCGCGTTCTGCAAGAACTCTGAATCTGCCCCTGATTTCTCTAGCTTTTTGGGAATCCAGCTCCCATTGAGGAGTTTTTTCAAATCCGCTGCTCTCGAGCACGGATGCTAGCTCGTCATGAAACTGTTGAATATTGCCCACCCCCAAAATGATTTAAGCATGAATGTGAATGGATAATGGTTAAGCGTGATGAATTAATGATGATTAGGCGTGATGAATGTGGATGAATAATGTTAATAAAATGGAAAGCATTAATGAAAAACAAAAAAAATAACTTCGGGGAAAAAAAGGCTTCCCTAAAGCCGGTCTGGAATCGCCCTACCTAAAAAATTTGAACCTTCCTTTCTTCCAAAGGCTGGGACTGCCGTCTTTCTTATCCTTCCGCTTGGCATCCTGAGTATGCGTCTGTTGCATTGACCGTTGGAATTCCTTTTTTACTTTTTCTGCGCGTTCTTTCGCAGCCTTATCAGTCCAGTAGCTATTGATAAGATCATCCTTCTCTGATTGGCTGACATAAGAATCCTTATTTACATCTAGCAATAAGAGTGTAGCTGCAACAAGTTCTCCAAATCTGAATTGCATAACTTCTGTCTTTCCGCCATAGTTGACAAAGATAGGCGCAGTTAATCCGGTGTTCCCATCAGGTTTTACGTTGTCCTTAACCCATTGTTCAACATTACCGCCAGATACCTCCCCTAAGACG
The DNA here is from genome assembly GCA_016180135.1 of Candidatus Woesearchaeota archaeon. Classification (GTDB taxonomy): domain Archaea; phylum Nanobdellota; class Nanobdellia; order Woesearchaeales; family JACPBV01; genus JACPBV01. The sequence goes on along the minus strand of JACPBV010000010.1, from coordinate 18,153 downwards.
TTTAAGTGGTCTTCCAATCCGACAACAGTCCAAGGTGAGCTTGCATTGGACTCTCTCCCGGCGACTTGGTAAGTCCCATTGGGATAGGATCCCAAGGTCTCCTTTGGAAAACTGGTGGTGGTTTTGGAAACATCTGCTTTGAGAGCATCATCCACAACATAAACTCCATCCTGAGGAAGTGGTTTTCCTGCAGCAAAGTAAAGCATCTTAAGCATCTTTTCCCCGCTGGCATTGACCGTTATCGGATCATGGGTCGTCCTAACAACATAAGTTACTCCGGGTTGTATATGTGCCTCCGGAAGTGCGCCAGAAGTTGTGAAAGCCTTAGCCATTCCAACAATTCGCTCCAACTCTGCTTCATTGCCTTTGGCTTCAGGCAACAAAACCTTTGTAACATACTCATCAACCTGTTCAGGCTTAAAATCAGCCTTCCCTGCCTCTTTGAAAAGTTTTTCTGCCGCTTTTCCCGCCTCATCATTCCATTTTCGGGCATATTCAAAATCTTCTTTCCCGAGATCCCTGTGGCTCTTTCCCCCCCTTAATGCTGAAAGCCGGTCATAGCCATCCCTGACTCTTTCTTCAACAACAAGTTTTGAATCTTCAGCCGCCCGATAAAGCCCGGGCCTAACATCTTTCAATGCCCTTTCAAGATTAACATCCATTGGCTGTGCTTCTCCCATAGTTCCATCCTCCGATAAAGTGATTTTCTTTAGGGAGAACTTAGTTATATTTAAACCTTTCCAATCATAACTATTATAAAATGGTGACAAAAAAAGCAAAAATTGGCTGCAGGAACAATGCTCACCAAGATTCAGCCCGACGATTTTTCCCAGGTTTCGTTGAAAATCCGTAGGATTTTAAACGTGCCAAAAATCCCAAGGGGATTTTTCAGCATTTTCGGAAGCAAAAAAAGCATTATATTCAGTCCGTTGGGCTTCAGCCCGACGATTTTTCCCAGGTTTTTTCCGGAGGCAGAAAGGGAGGAAAGCCCTTTTCATCCCATCGAACGGAGTGAGATGGGATAGTGTGTGATTTTTCCCAGGTTTTTTCCGGAAGGAAAAAAGCTGAGAGAAAGCTTTTTAACCCCCTCCGGTTTGCTGACCGCCTAAGGTTGCAACCATGCCGTTTGACGAAGAAAAAGAAGAGGACCTCAGCATCAGTTTCTCCGGGCTGAAAGGCTTGTTCAAAGGCAGCCATCCCGAAAAAGAAAGCTCAAAAGGCACAAAAGATTCCTCTGAAGGGCGGAAAGAGGCCATCCATCAACAGCAGGCATCAGAATCCCAAAAGGAAAAGAGCCATCCCCTAAAGAGTTCTGGCGCATCAAAGCTTCAAAAAGATTCTGAAGACGAAGATTCTCTGGATTTGAGCAAAGTCACTTCCTTCTTTAAAGGCCTTAAAGGAAAGATAAGGCAGGAAGAAAGCGATGGTGCCGGCGAAGATGATTCCTTATCGTTCAGGCTTCCAAAACTTTCCTCGTTTGCCTTCAGTATGAACAGGCGATGGGTTGCTGTTTTCTTATTGCTCATCCCCCTGATCGCAGGAACCTACATCCGCCTGCTCCCTGCCAGCCTTCCGTCGATGGATGCTGCAGCCGCATCCGTGGTCTATGATTCCCTGCGCTCCCAGGCTGCAGATGAGATAGCAAAGCAATACCCAAATCTTCCTGCGCAGAACAGGAATGCCCTGGTCGAGACAGAAATGCAGCGCGCCAGGAAATATCAGAGAAGCGAGATCAATGCCGAGATAAGGTCTGCAGCCGGGCTTTTCAAATCAACGCTGAAGGATGATTCAGGAACCACATACCTTCTTGGCTCGGAGCCCTATTATTGGCTCAGCCATGCGGAAAACATCGTTGAGAACAATCATCCGGGCGATGGGTTCAGGGCAATTGGCGGAAAAGAGATTCCCTATGATACGCTCGCAAATGCGCCTGTCGGAAGGGATCTCCCTCCGGATATGCTCCATGCCTACATCGAAGCTTACCTTTACAGGACTGCAAGAATTTTTGCTCCAGGAATGCAGCTCTCCACAGCCGCATTTTTTCTCCCCGTCATCCTCTCTTGGATAATAACCATCGTTTTGTTCTTCTTCGGGCGCAGGATTGCCGGAGATATTGCAGGATTTTTCGCCGCTCTTGTATTTGCGCTCCATCCGGCAGGAGTATCAATATCCCTCGCAGGAGCTGCAGACGCAAAGGTATATGCTATCCTCTTCCCCCTCGCATCAGTATGGCTGTTTTTTGAGGCGATGCTTGCCAAAAGGCGCGCAGCCAAAGGCGGATTATTGTTAGCTGCCGGAATCCTCACAGGGCTGTTCGCCAAAGCATGGGCTGGAGGATGGTGGTTCATCTACGATGTGATTATAGCAGGTGGAATGATATACTCGATTATTCTTATCGTGGCAAAGCGAAAGGAGTTTTCGCAATTTTCCTTTTGGAAAAGCGGCGATTTGGGGAACGCCCTAATCTGCACATCTTTATTTGCCATTGCCGGAGCAATTTTTACAATAATTTTTTCAGGGCCTTCAGCATATCAGCAGGCATTCTCCGCCCCATTGAAGTTTATGGCGTTGGATGGGATACAGCCTTCTTCCCTTTGGCCGGATATCTTTTCTTCAGTTCCCGGTCTCGGGCCGCTCTCAATAAAAGAGATCATAGATAATGTAGGCGTTTTTAGTATAATCTATTTGGCCCTGGCGCTTGCAGGAGTTATTCTTCTCCTTCAGAACCCCGGCCCGCTGACAAGAAAGAAGCTTATGATTTTCGCAGCCAATATGGCAGCGTTTGTTATCCTGCTCCTGATAAAACCCGGCGCTCCGCCAGTATTTTTCCTTTTGCTTGGGATTCCGCTTTTGTTCTATGGGATAATGATGATAGGTTCCGGCCAGCTCCCAAAAAATGCCCTGCTGGGCCTGATTCTTGCATTTTGGCTTTTTGCAGGGATGTATGCAGGAACAGCCCGAAAGGACTATCTGCCCGCCATGGTTGCGCCCTTTGGGATTCTGGTAGGGGTGGTTTTTTCAGAATTTTTTTCATGGGCTGGAAAAAAGATGATTCACGGGCTTGGAATCTCTTTAGCAGTCGGAAAGCCGATCCTTATTATTTTTCTCGTGCTTCTTTTTGTTCCGTGGGCGCAGGAATCCTATAGCGCAGGCTTCAATGAGATTCCTCTGGCCAGCGACGCACGGGTCTCCCTCCTTGAAGAGATCAGCCGGAACTCATCCAAAGATGCCGTCATTGCGTCCTGGTGGGATATCGGCAGCCAGCTCAGGTATTTTGGAAAAAGGGGCATTGTATTTGACGGCGCCTCTCAAAACTCGCCTGATGGGTTTTGGATAGGCTCTATGCTCCTGAAAAGCGATGAGCCCTATGCAGTTGGAGTCCTTCGCATGCTTGCCTGCGGCCAGAATTCCGCTTTTGAAAAGCTTGACAGCGAGGTAAACAATCCGGCAGCCAGCATCAGCATTCTCCAGAACATCATCAGGAAAAGCCGGAGTGATGCTGAAGCGGTTCTCAAAGAAAAGGGCATCTCCGGGAAGACAGGGGCTGAGGTGTTGGCATTCACCCATTGCGCCCCCCCTGAGATGTATTTTATCACTTCCGAAGATATGGCCGGAAAAGCGCCTGCCTGGAGCCAGATGGGTAACTGGGATTTCGAAAAAGCCCAGATCGCTTCAGCATTGGCTCAGGAAGAATTCAGGGAGGACATGGAAAAAAGTGTTAAATATCTCAATGAAAAATTTAATTTCACCGTCCCTTTGGCTGAAGAGGCCTATCTCAAGGTGATAAGTTTCAGGAAAGAGAGTGAGCTGAGAGAATGGATTGGCCCGCCGCTCAGGTATCAGGCAATCTCAGAATGCTTTAGGAAAGAATCTTCAAAAGTCTTCTGCTCGCTTAATCAGGACCTCCGCCTCGAGGTTGATTTCAGGACTCTCGAAACCAAAGGCATCTCTTCCGGCACCGGGCAGGTGTTTCCGGCGTTGATGGCAGTCCCTGAAAAGGATGGAAGCCTGAAGATGCGCAAGTATTCCCCTTCATTTGACACGGGCATGCTGCTCCTTCCGAGGGAAGGGAATATTTGGTATGCAGTCCTAAGCGATCCTCTGTTGACAGATTCCATGTTCTCAAAGCTCTTTTACCTTGAAGGCCTTGGCCTGAAGCACTTCAGGAAATTCGGCGAAGGGCAGAGGATGATGGGCCAGAGGGTTTTCGTCTGGAAAGTTGACTGGGGAGGGAATGCTTCAAATGATGCCCCGTTTATCTCAGCGCTTGAGAAGATTGATGCCGGCGATAAAGCGCCAGCAGAGGAGATTGTGCCTGGAGAGACTGCTCTCAAAGGAAAACAGGAGCCTCTCGGGGAAAACAAAAATATGTCTGAAGAAAATATTAGCATAGAAGGAGTCTAGCCATGGCAGAGGAAAAGATTGTCATTGTCATTCCTGCCCACAATGAAGCCATAAATATCGGCAGGGTCGTTGCAGAAGCCATCCGGTTTGCGCCGGTGATTGTCATCGATGATGGAAGCAGGGACAGCACCGCAGCTGTTGCGCAGCAGAAAGGGGCGAAGGTGCTGAAGCACGCCATCAACCTCGGCAAAGGGGCTGCGCTGAAGACAGGCTGCGATTATGCAGTAAAGCATGGCTTTGGAAAGATGATTGTGCTCGATGCAGACACCCAGCATGACCCCGGGGAGATCCCCAAATTTATCGAAAGCCTTAAAAAAGCAGATGTGGTCTTTGGGTTCAGGAAGTTTTCAGCGCAGATGCCGTTGATATTCCGCCTGGGAAATTTCGGATTGAGCAGATGCATAGAGCTGTTATTCGGCGCAAAGGTATATGACACCCAATGCGGCTACCGTGCTTTCACAAAAGATGCATACCGGAAGATCCGGTGGGATTCCTCAACTTACAGCATGGAAACGGAGATGATCGCAAACATGGGCATCCATAGATTGCGGTATGAGCAGGTTCCGATAAAGACGATTTACGCAGACAGATACAAAGGCACAACGATCATTGATGGTATAAAGATCCTGGGCAACATGCTCTGGTGGAGGCTGACGAAATAATGGCATCAACAATCTTAGGGATCCAGCTGCTCGGTATTTTGTTCGGGCTGTTCATGCTCTATTATTCTTTTCTCCACCTCAAAAGGAAAGTGATCACCGCAAAAGAATTCTCCCTCTGGCTGATGCTGTGGCTTGTCTTCATCGTCATCGCATTGGTCCCGAAAGTATTGGACCCCATAGTAAAAAAGCTGAACCTCGCAAGGACGATGGATTTCTTCATCATCCTCGGGTTTATGTTCCTCTTCGGAGCTTCCTTCTACACCTACCTGCTGGTCAGGAGAAACCAGAAGCAGATTGAAGAGATGGTGAGAAAGCTGGCGCTGAAAGAAGAAAAATGACATTGCATCCTGCCGCAGAGGCCGGGAAAAGCCCAATTGACGGAAAAGGGATATTTGCAAAAAAGTTCATTTCCAAAGGCGCCACCCTTTGGCGTTGGGGAAAAATAAAAAGGTTTTCAAAAAGGCAATTTCAGAAATTAGGCGATGCCCAAAAGAAAAAAGTTCTCAAATATGCTTTTGAAGATGAAAATGGATTTCTTTGCCTTTGCCTCGACAACAGCCGCTTCATCAACCACTCCTGCAGCCCCAATATGGCCCCATCGCTTTCAGATGAAAGAAGAGACATTGCAATCAGAGATATCCGGCCCGGAGAAGAGATAACCTATGATTATGCATTCCTCCATCCCGCAGGAGAAAAGCCGATGCGGTGCAGGTGCCACTCGACAAACTGCCGAAAGCTGATAAGGAGGGAAGTCAGCAATCCTCCTTGGATGAAAAGGTTGAAGAATTTGATAAGGGATGCTGAAAAGCTGAAGGAGAAGAAAAGACAGTAGCTTCATCTCGCAAAGTTCAAGAGGAGGGCATATTCACCTGCCAGATTAGAGTTATGGAAAATTTCAACAACATCGGCGAGGCGAGGGGGAGGGCCGCCCTCCGTTGCGAAGAAACCGGAACGCTGGATTATCCCTCCGTCCGCAGACCGGAACGCTAGCTTAGCTCCTACGGAGTCCCCGAGCAGGGCAAAATTTCTCAGAAACCTCTGAGCGTTAGCGAGGCGAGGTTCCAGAAATTCAGCAGAATTTCTCAGAACCTCTGAACGTAGTGAACGAGGCACAAAAAATCCTTTAGGATTTTTTCGTGAATTTGACCGTCGAGCCCTGTGTTGTTGAAATTTTCTGTATTGCATCTTACAAGAGAAGGTTTCATAAAAAGTGTGCAAGGATTCCCTCAAATTTATTTGTTGGAGGAATCGCACTCGCCTCCAAGTTCAATAACATCCTCATAAGGTTCAGCAATAATTTTCTTGCACTTATTACAGATATATCTCTCTGTTTTCTTCTCAAAATATACCTTGCCATCCCCACAGAATTTACATAAACCAATTGGTCTTGGCATATTTTCCTCCAATATACTTTCTTGTTATGCTAAGGTCAGATTGCCTAAGTGATTTTACCAATGGTTTGTTTGCTTTTCTAAAAATATTGTAGAATCCCCTGCTCTCTTTTTTTACAAGATTCTTGTTAGTAACATAACCGCTAAACCAATCTGCAAATAGCTCCCTTTTGCTAAGGCGATACATTCTAACTCTAGGTGGTGCTGCCCTGGTATTATAGGGGTTTATTCTTTTCTCTGTGACGTCAATTACCTTCTTTCTGTTCTTTTCACGCATATCGCAAATTTTTAGCATTAGATTGTTAGCTTTACCAAAAGACATGTGATTGTCAGAATAAGATAGCGCATTCTGGAGAAACTTTGGTTTTTTAATATTGCCAAAATCTACATTACCTGTTCTCCTAGATAATCTATGCGTGTCTGATGTCATCATGCTGATAATGTTTCTATCGTAAGAATGACCAAGTTCGTGGCTTAATACCTTATTAAAAGTATTATCCTTTTTGGTAGTTTGTTGAACTCTTATTTCACCTGGCTTGGTGGTTATCTGGGGTATATACCTAAAATCACCTAACCTTCTCGACCAATTGAAGTTTTTAACAATTATGTTAGGCTTCCCAGAAAAGTTTTTAACAACGCTCAATCTTTCCGAAACCAATTCTTCGGGCTGAGTATCAATATCCCTTATATCATAATATTTAGGATTCTTCTTCCATGTGTCAACATCAGATTTTCTCTTAATAACATTTTTGGTCACAAGTAAATCCTTGTGTTGTTGCATAGGAGTTAATTGATAGAAATAAGGAAGTAATTCTGCTTTCTCCTGTTCTGTTGGATCATATTCACCTGTGGCTTTTTCTGCCTCTTGTTGTTTAGGTGGAGAAACATACCCTCCTTTGTTTCCTAATATATCGTAACCCATCACATCGCTCCTATTTGGAGAACTCGCATACGCCTGATTAAAACTGCCATAAACTTGTCTTGCAGTTCTGTTTCTGTCAATTGCTATTGCCCTTGCACTTCTTGTTTCAGTATAAGCTCTATCATTTCTTCTTTTTCCTCAATTTGAAAACTGCATCATCAAATATTCTTGTCGGGCTTAAATTCTGCTGCCTCATCCAATTATAGACTTCTGGCTCAACTCTTAGGCTAAGCTTAGCCGTTCTTTTTGCCCTTTTGTACCCTTTTCTCAAGTGAAACAAATCGTCCATACAGTTGGTATGGTGTTCTTGTATATAAATATTTTGTTCTTATAGCAAATCACTTTAATAATCGTAACTTTGTTTACAGCGAAAAGGGATTTGCTTATCCCAGAGGGATACAAAAAATTCCAATGCAAATTTTTCGTATTAGGAAATAACCTTACAATCATTTTAAAACATACGAAAATTAAGGTTATTTCCTATAATTTGTAAAATCTCCAATATTTAACTGACCACATTAAACCTTTAGTGCCGGGGGGAGAATAAATATTATAAACCTCCAGCTATCCCGTTTATGCGTGAGGCTCGAAAAAGACTCTTTGGGAGAGAAAGAGATTCCTGATGACACTTATTACGGCATCCACACCTCCCGTTCTCTCGAAAATTTCAATGCTGCGGGGGAGATATTTCCGATTGAGCTTATCCGGGCGATGGTAAAGCTCAAGATAGCATGCGCAAGGGCAAACCAAAATCTTGGGCTTCTTGAAAAAAACAAAGCGTCTGCGATTGAGCAGGCAGGAAAGAATATCCTTTCTGGAGTGCTTGCTGGAGGACTTAATGGAGAGCTTAATGAAGAATTTGAAAACCAGTTCTGTATTGACACCTTCCAGTCCGGCTCAGGAACTTCATCAAATATGAATGTCAACGAAGTCATCGCAAATCTTGCCTGCGAAATTCTCGGAGGGAAAAAAGGCGACAAAACCCTGATTCATCCAAACGACCACGTTAATATGGGCCAGTCAACCAATAATATTGTGCCATCCGCAATAAGGATAGTGGCCTTCGAAAAATCAAAAGTGCTCATCGACGCAGCCGCAGGCTTATGGGCGGCATTGAGCTCAAAAGCCTCAGAATTTTCCCATATCTTCAAATCGGCAAGAACCCATCTTCAGGACGCTGTCCCGATAACCTTAGGCCAGGAATTTGGCGCTTACGCAAGGGCAATTGAAAAAGATATTGAAAGGCTCAAAGAAGCAAGGAAGAATCTTTTAGAGCTGGGCATCGGTGGAAATGCTGTTGGCACAGGCATCAACACAAAAAAAGAGTTCAGGGCAGAAATAATAAAGGCATTGAAAGAAATAACCGGAACAGGGTTTCAAATTCCCAAAGACGGCGTTGAAATAACCCAGTTCCACACCGACATCGCCCACCTCTCTGCTGCAATAAAGCTTCTCGCAATTGATATCCTAAAAATAACTAACGACCTCCGCTTGCTTGCCTCAGGCCCAAACACCGCCATCGGCGAGATTATTCTGCCGGCAGTGGAGCCGGGCTCATCGATAATGCCGGGAAAAATCAACCCGAGCATCTGTGAATCAGCAAATATGGCATGCATCCAGGTAATCGGCTATGACCATGCGATAAGCTTAGCATGCTCCGCAGGCCAGCTTGAACTAAACACCCACACCCCGTTGATCGGCTCAAACATCATAAAAATCCTCGGCACCATGCAGCGCTGCTGCATCATGCTGGCAGAAAGATGCATAAAAGGCATCAGGGCAGATGAAGGGCAGTGCAGGAAAAACTTTGAAAGCTCAGGCGCATTGGCCACCGTCTTAAACCCAACGTTAGGCTATGACAAGGTTGCTGAACTGGTAAAAGAATCCTTAAAAACAAAAAAGACGCTGAGAGAGCTGGTGATTGAAAAGAATATTTTGAAGGAAGAGGAGTTTGAGGATTTGATAAGAGGCTCGGTTGAACCGAATCTTTAGAAATTGCCGGGATTTTTCCTCAGAACAAAAACGCCTTTATCGCTGTCGAAATCAATCCTTGAGTCTGAAGCATCCTGACCAGAAGGTGTTATCCCAAGGCGGAGGAATGATGATCTTTCTTCCGCTACTCGGTTTTTCAAATTCTGCGCAGTTGTTCAGAAAAGCGCTCTCCGGGATATATTTACGCCGCACTCTGCCAATGTTTCATATAATGCTGTCAGGATAAAATTATCCCATTCTTCAAAAGGAACCCCATAAGGCTTCTTCCGTTGCAATGCCTCAAAAAAATTGCCATACATCTTTCTCATTGCAGAAAGAGCATTGCCCTCCCCATGCATCCATCCATTTAAAACTTATTCTTCTAGGCTGTGGGGAAGATTATGCGCCTAATCCCCGAGAGCATTAAGTTTAAATAACTCAGCATTCTTCAGGAGATTGATGGTTGACCGGCAAGATTTGAGACAGGCAGTTAAGCTGGTAAAAAGAGAAGGAAAGTTTCTTGTTGGCGAAAATTCTTATGTAAACCGGCTTAAAGCTGCTGTCAAGGCGCATGACGGCAGGGCAATAACAAGGATAGTGAAGATTCTGGGAAGATATGAAAACATTTTGGAACGATACCATGAAAATGTTCTTAAGGCGATAGTTTCCCTAAAGTCAAGAGGCCTTGTTCCTGCCTATGCCGAAAGGCTTGACACTATCAGGATAGCGATAGATGCCCTTAAAGCAGATAAGGGGCATGGCTTATCACTCCAAAAGGAAATGCTTGCCGATCTGACTGGAAAGGCGGATGGATTTCAGGGAAAAGAAAGATGGAGCCAGATTTATGGGTGCGTTGAGGCGGTAGAAAAGTCCGTAAGGGAGTGGATTGATTTGGATAAACAGCTTGTTGGATTTGAGGGGGAAATGTATGCGCAAAGCGAAAAAGTTGCTGATGAGGCCTTAAAGGCGATAAGATTGGTGAAAAACAACCCGTCGCTCCTAAAAAAACTCGGATTGTATCTTCAGAATAATGGGCTGATTCTTTTCTTTAAGGATGTAAAGAGGATTGTCAGGCGTTTAGTCGAAGAAAAGATTGTTGGCCAATCTCTTGAACTGGAATGTTCAAGAGTGAAAGGATCAGATTTGATGAGCCGCAGGCGATTCTTAGAGAGGACTGCAGTGATGTTGGCCGGGACATCTCTGGTTTTTAAGATAGTTCTTGCTGAAGCCCAAAAGACTTTAGCGTATGAAATCCTGGACATAGAAAAGGCATATGGCGTGACGGAAGAGGACTATAAGATAATCGAGGAGATATTTGTTGAGGCCGGTAAAAAGATCCAGCCTTTTATTCGGGAAGCCTATGGCAGGGAAGATATTATTCAGATTTTTCAGGCAATAGATGAGGCATTAAAGATTGATTTAGGCTTTCAAACCGCCGACAGCTTGTTATTTAACACCGGGCTTAAGGCAAAAAAGTTTGACTGTGACATGTATAGCATCATTTATATTTCAATAGGCCAGATGTGGAATCTGCCCATAAAAGGGGTGAGTTCGATATACTCCAAAAAGAGCATAGCCCACATGTTCGTAAGGTGGTATTCCGGCAGCGAATACCTGAACTGGGAAACTATTGCAGGGCGGCAAAGTTCAGACCGGGATTACAGGGAACACATACTTTGGGGCGGAGTGGATACAGGCGCATACCTCCAACCTTTATCGATCAGGGAGGCAGAGGGGATTGCCTATTATAATGTCGCTGCGTCCCTAGTCGAAGACCGGAAGTATGCAGAAGCTTACAACGCATTCAAAAAAGCGGTTTCGCTTAATAAAAAACTGCCATGGGCGCATTATTACCTTGGGAGGTTAAAATTGAGTTACCTTAACCCGAAAAAAGAATCCGCCCCATTGCAATATTCCCCCCCGACACCGGAGAATATTGAGAACTATAAAGAGGCAATAATGCACTTTACTGACGCGATTGCCTATGAGGGCGCCCCTGAATTTTACGGGTACAGGTATTTCGCAAAAAAAGAACTGCCTGAAAGCACACGAAACGAATTGCCCAAAGAGGCAAGAAATACCCTTAAGGTAAAGGGCGGCTTTGGAAACCTTGTCGAAGAAGACTGGCTTAAGGACTTATGGCATTCGAGAAACTTAGGCTTTGAAGACAGGATTGCTGAAAGGGAGATGGGCAGAGGGTTTAGGATCATCGTAAAGTAAGGTTCTTGCCAGTATAATATGGGGGGAAGAGGGTTATCTTTAATCCCAAAATAAATCACATTTATAAAACCCCCTTCTTTCTTCTTATCTATGCAAGTCCGCACCATCAAGCTTTTAGACCGATACATCGGAAATATTTTCTGTTTTATAGTAGGCGGCATCCGCAGGTTCCTGCCCAAGAAAAGCAGGGTTAGCATCGGCAAGCCGTTTAGCAACGAACTCACTGTCAGCAATATCCCCGTCAGCAAGCTCCCTATTGGTAAAATCCTCATCATCCAGCTCTGGGGCATCGGTGAATCCATCCTGGCGCTTCCCTCTATAAAAGCCCTGAATGAAAGCTTCCCCAACGCAAAGATAACAGTCCTCGCAACCGAAAGGAACAAAGATGTCTTCACAGGCCAGAAATTTATCGACAGGATCAAAGTCCTCTCAGTCAGCCCTCTTGCAGTCTTTTCCTTCATCATTAAAAACTTCAGGAAATATGATATTGCAATTGACATGGAAGAATACCTCAACATCTCAGCAATCATCGCCGGCGCTGTCGCCAGATTCAGATTGGGTTACTCCCACATGCTCCGCTCTTTGCTGTACGACCAAAAAGTTATCTACAATGACCGGCAGCATTGCTCGGAAACTTTTGCTGACTTGGCAAGATCCCTTGGAGCCAAAGTTGCTGTCGGTGAAAAGCTCATCCCATTATACAACACCCAGCATGACAGATACACCGTTGACGAGCTCCTGAAAAAAAACGGCCTGAAGAAAAAATACTTTGTGGCCATCGCCCCGGGAGTTGCCGAGACCTCAAAAAACAGGCTCTGGCCGAAAGAAAGGTTTGCAGAGCTCGCAGACATGCTTTACGCCCAGGGAAGCCAGATTGCCTTCGTCGGAGGAAAAAGCGACATTCCGCTTATCGAGGAGATAAGAAGCCTGATGAAAAACAATTCTTCAAGCCTGGCAGGAAAAACCTCATTGCCCCAGGCTGCATACCTCATCTCACGGGCAAAGCTTCTTATCGGCAACGACTCAGGCCCGATGCACATTTCAGCAGCTATGGGAACAAAAACAATCGGCCTTTTCGGCCCCAATCTGCCGGTAAGATTCCGCCCCTTAGGAAAAGACAATATTGCAGTTTACAAAGCAACCTGCCATTGCTCTCCCGTCATCAACATCCACAGAGGAGAGTTCAAAGACTGCGAAGAAGATGGCGCCTGCATGAGCTCCATCACGATTGAAGATGTGGAGAAAGAAGCTACAAAATTAACAGGATTGTGATTTTTCTTTTATTCGGTTGTCAGTTCCCAAAGATTCATCATAAAGTGCTCTATCAACAGTCTCTTCGAAAGAGAGCCGTTTTGCAGCCCTTTGCCTGATTTCAAAGACAGGAAGATTTCCAAACACCCTTGCCCGATAAAAAGGAATCCCCTTATCGCTCCCCTCAACCAACTCAACCCTTGAGCCGTCGCTGAATGAAATTCTCCCGTTATCCGCCGATTCATAACGATATCCATTTTTTGACAGCATTTCAAGAAAAATACCTGCCTGCTCTCTGGAAAAAGAAAATTCCCCTTTAAAGCCACGATAAGGCTCCGGAACAATGGAAGCCCCGGTAAAAAAAGGATCCAGATGAGCCAGATAATGACCCCCCAATATTTCCGGCCCAATATTTGTCAGCCTTGCTGTATACGTTCCCGGTTGGGATCCATCATAAGCAATGGCGATTGCGATTTTCCTGCTGCCATGAACTCCTTCGATGTGGAGCGTGCTTCCATATTTCATATATTCAAGAAATTTCGGATGTGGAACTTTCCTCCTTTTTCCGCTTCCGGAAAGGATGAATGAATCTATCGAATCAGGGCTAATATTAATCCCGGCAAAAGAGTCACTTAAACTGCGGATGATAATCTTAAAAACCAAAGGCAGCTTCAGATGCATCCTTGGCAAAAAGACCTCCCCATTTTCAATCTTATATTTCATAAGCCTGAACCCAGAATCATTCCCGACTAAAGTATAATCTCTCCCTAACGACGTAAGCGCAGCCTGCACTGTCTGCCCTTCAAGCCACTCTCCAAAGTTGTAATGCCTCTCAGCAAGATTTTTCAGGCTATCCAATGCCCTCTGTGCAAAGATGTTTTGAGTATGCCTATTTCGCCTCTCGACAGGCAGCGAATGCTTATGGCCTGAATGCCAATCATTTGGATTATAGGCCGGAACATGCCCCTCAGGCAGATTACTCGCCCTAAGGGCATCACCAATATCCCAATCGCCATAAAGCTTTTCGAGGAGTTGCCTTCTTTCCGTTTGAAGATTCCGGATACGGAAATCTGCATCTTCAATAGGCCTCATCTCCCGTCCACTGTGCGAAAATGCAGAGCGCTCCTCCATCTCAAATCCCTTTCCCCTAAACTGCGCTTCTTCGCTAAACTTAAGCTCATTGATTTCTGCTTCAATCTGAGCTAGCTTATCCTCAATATCCCCCCACGAATCGGTATCGAAATCTGAAAAATCTTTAGTGGGTGTATTCTCTCTTTCAATTACTTCGAGGAGATCATCATAATAGTCAGATTTAGGATTATAATCTTCAGGAACCCTACCAGATAACCTGGATTTTTCCCTGACATACCTCCGCTTCACCAGCGAAGCGATGCTGTCAGGCCTGTGCTCATGCACAAGATAGGAAATTTCATCCCAGAACCTGCGCTCAGGAAGCCTCATGAGAAGATGCTCATATCTGCCCGGCTGGCCCTCCTGCCTGAGAAAAGGATAGAGATGAAGCGCTCGTGCCTGCTCGACCTGCTGTGCAGAGGGTTCCTTTGGAAAGATTTTTCTCCCCCGTATAGATTCAAACCACGGCAGCTCAGCCAATCGCTCCTCAGTAAGTTCGCAAAGCCTTGCTCTGCGGTATTTTATTTTTCGCATGCCGCCCTCCCTGCCTCAGCAAGGATTATCTCTCTTGCGGCATTTTTCGGAACAGGAAAATAATCAAGCTGGAGAAAGATGTAGGGAGTATCCTTCAGAACCTTCCTAAAATAAGATTCATTGCCAAGAAAAACACGAAGAGGCATGTCTGCAACAGAAAGGTAGGATGAAGCTGGCAAAGTTATCTGGGGGGGGTCAATAAGATGAGACAGAGGGAACATCTGATCCCCAGGCTGCCTATTGCGATCCCTCCTTATGAAAGAAAGATATACCTCAACCAGCTCTGAGGATATACCATCACCGGGATTGTAGGAAGTATGGGAAAGATGTTCTACAAATCCAGTATTGGCTCCTGCTCGGCGAAAAGCGCTGCTCAGCTCCTTCAATGAGGCGTTATTCCCAGCTCCAAAGATTATTTGGACATAAGGCTCCATGAGCGCCATGGTCCCATGATAAAGGAGCTTATCAACAACATCTGCTATTGCGCCGTTGATTGTTCTTGTGGAAGCGCTCCCTGTTGGAGAACTGCCTTCCAGCACCTCTACAGAAAGCCCTGCAACAGGATACCCAAACCACCGATGAGAGGCAAGTTGTGAATAAAGTGATTCAGCGATGCCGCTTAAAGAGGATTTTGCTGCAGAAACTCTAGGCTCAAATCTGATAGTATCAGCCATATATTCCTTATCATTCTTTAACTTGACACGAAGAGTGTAACCTTCATCACGAAAGAATGACCTACCGTCGAAAAAACCCACTTTCTGGGGGGCTGCAAAAAGCCGGAAGGATGGCGTTCCAGATAACCCCCTTAAGCCTAACTCCTCCCTGAGCAGGTCTTGGAAAATTTCAAGGTGAAAGCCCCCAGCGCCATAACAGGCAACACCTTGAGGGGTTGGCTCAACGGTAACGCTCGGATCCCATCGTGCCATCTCCCGGGCAGCGCTGCACAGCCCAAATATGTCGGGGGAAGAAAGATTAACTCCAATAGCAGATCTTTTTGGTGGGAGGAGCTTGACATAACTGAATTCTTTTGAAGGTTGGGATGATCTGAGAAGAGTATCTCCGGCTGTTGCGCCGTCAGGCGGGTTCCTCAAAAGAAAAATGTCTCCCGTCGAAACAGAGGAAAGGAGAGTAATGCCATCAGAGGCATAAAGCTCCCCAAGGCGATGATGTTTTCCAGTAGTTTGATTCCTCACTCGCTCTCCCCTTTCAAGGGTTCCGGAAAAAACTCTCACAGGAGTCATCCACTGATTTCCCTTTGGAAAACAGTTCATAAGCTGGGCAGAAAAAGAGCCTTCACGCTGATCGGGAATTTTTTGGTAGAGCCTGTTGTGTTCAGGCCCGGGGAAGTGATGGATGGCATATGCCAATAATTCCTTTACTCCAATTGCCATCTTTCCGGATGTGAACAGGGCAGGGATGCTCCCATCACGGGTTAAATCGAGATTGCTAGTTTCCAATGTCGGCAAGGGGTCTTTCGAATCATCCATATTTATTTCTCCGAAAACACGGTCGTCTAAGGATCCAAAAGGAGTATACTCCTGTAAAGCATTAAAACGGAACCCATATCCTAAAGCTGAAAGGCAGATACCCTCCACGCTTTTATTGAAATCGCCGGGAGAAAGTGAATCTAATTTATTGATGGCAACAATCACGGGCAGCTTTGCAGCCCTGATCTGCTGGAGAAGTGAAGCAGCATGATAGCGAAACCCTTGCTGCGCATCGATGAGAAATATTGCGCCTTCTGCCGCCTGCATCCCGACCGATACCTGATAAGCAAACTCCGGATGCCCAGGAGTATCGATAAAATTAACCTGAAAGTTTTTCCCTCCGCAGGAATACCCCCTCATAAATGGAACTGTGTGGATGGTGATTCCACGCCTCTTCTCAACTCTCCCTGTATCCGTAAGGGTATCCCTTCCTTCAACAGAGCCACGATATTCCCTTTTATCATCAGGACTTAAAAAGGACAATAGGTCAGCAATAGTCGTTTTCCCACTGTCGGTAAATCCTAAAATAGCAACATTCCTTTTGGCTATGCCCATAGCCTTAGAAAACGGGCTTCTGCTTAAAAAACTAACTGCCAAAGACCATTCCCAAGTGATAAATACGGGGATGAGAATGCCTATACCCTCTGCCCGATTATCGACAACAAGCTGAAGCTCCCCAAAGCCAAAGGCATCTTACATTCCCATTTTCTATATTGTTGAAAAATTGGCATACTATGGGTTCTGGAAAGCTGCTCATTCACTATCCTAAGGGTTTTGACTCTCCTTTTGCCTCCAAAAAAATCAGTTCGCTAACAAAATCTAAGAGGGGCCCAAGGCTTCCGCTTTAATCTCCCCTTTCTGCCACAGCCTGAGAATATTTCTTGCAGCCCTGTCAATATCCGGCTTTCCGCCTTTCAGCAGAAGTCCTCTCTTCAGTGCAATCTCCCCAAGCGTAATTTCGCCGTCATCATGCGCCCCAACATTAAAATATTTCTCGACAACCCCCGGATGCTCTTCCATGATGCGCATCGCCGCAGCATCTGGATCTTTTGCCTTGCCGGAATCTATCACCCCCGTCAGGATATGGGCAGCTTTGTTATTTTCAAGATAGGGAAAAACCCCGGGCGTATCTATCATCATGATGCTTGAGCCGACACGGACATTCTGCAGGCTCCTGGTAAACCCTGATTCCGGCGACGTCTTTGCCGCCGAGCTTCCCTTCAGCGTGTTGATGACCGAGCTTTTTCCGACGTTAGGATATCCCAGCACTCCAACCCGTGGCTTTTTGATATTCCGCTTATGCGCTTCGATGAGGATTCGGTCTTTGAGCATAGTAAACCCATGATGCTGTGTCGTTGACACGAACACGCAGGGATTCAGGTGCTGTATTTTTTTCCTGAGCCCCTCAATATTCACCAGGTCGCACTTATTCACGACATAGATGAGCGGCTTTCCCTCACCCTTGACTTTGGATTCCACTTCAGCATTTCTTGTCTCCTCAACCATGCGCGCATCTATCACTTCAAGGATGACATCTGCCTTTGCAATAACCTTATTGACCAGTCTCCAGAAATTAGCCATAAGAAGCCAGAACTCTATAGGGGTTTTAAAGGTATGTTTCCAGGCGTGCATTGCTGCCCGGCAGATAGTGATGGCAAAGAGATGATTTGCCCCCCCAAAGGGTGTATTTAAAAACCGAAAAAGAGCCATACCTTCCTATTGTAAATTTCTTTTTTGAGGCGCTCACGAGCACCTATGAAGAGATTTTTTCCAGATGGGGGTGATGTAAGCCCTAAAATATGGATATTAAAAAGATGTAGTCCCTAAGAGAGGCATAACTGTCAAGGGTAATCCCTAGATTGATTTCGTGCTCAGTAAGAGAACCCAAAAATCCGAGAGAAACCTTTATATACACACACTATTTCTAGTGCAATAACAAGAATTAGTGTATCAACAAAATGCCAACCTTCACCGTATCGATCCCGGAAGACCTGAAAAAAAAGATGGATGCCCATCCTGAAATAAACTGGGCAGAATACCTGAAGCAGAGATTTGAGATAAGATTAAAGGAGTTTAAGAAATTTGAAGAGCTGAAAAACGCAGGGAAACTCTAAGATGGCATCGCTCACCTTATCCGTCAATGCTGATTTTAAGGAAGGATTAAAATATTTTCCATGGAT
>JACPBV010000042.1 GCA_016180135.1 Candidatus Woesearchaeota archaeon | reverse complement strand
TTGGTCAGCTTCAATACTTTCTTCCATCAGAAGTATATCAATATTCACCACCGGTGTGCTCCGCTACGCTACGCAACACCGGATGGAAAGGAGATTCTACCCTCGCTCCCTAGACCCCCACCAAACATAACATCGTTAAGCAAAATCGTTTCACACCCTATTTTTGGTAAAAAAATAACATGCCCTAAACCATTAACGTCCCGATTCTTACTGATTTTTACGTGAGTGTGCCACTTGACAGCTCTCCGAGCTTGATTGGACGACAGTGTGCCCCAGGCATATTTCACGTTGTGGTATCCAACCGAAAGGCTTTTCTTGAAGACCTGATTCCGCATCTTGTCGATATCCGGTTGCATGGTTATCGACAAAACCGGAGGGGTCTAACCATCCCACAGTTTTTCCAATTAACGGAAGTTTAAATCACTTTTGGTTTACTTCAGGGAAGTCTGGAGTGAACCATTATATACCAGTTCGTATCTGGCATAGGCATGGGGGTTTTAGAACATCTCTTTAAACCAAGTACGCTAATTAGCGCAGTGATATTAGTTATTTTTATCATATTAGCTATTGTGGCTTCTACGAATCCGAATGCAAATACTTCTTTCTTTCAAATATCTCAAGATGCAATAAAAATCTTAGTTGGTGCTTTGGCTGGTGCAGTAGCAGGTGAAAGGTACGTACAAAAAGGGGATAAACAATGACTGACTTTGAAGATTTAATAAAAGCAGGGATGTTATTAATATTAGGAGCAATCTTAATTAGTACACTAAGTACCACCACATTGTTATCTAAGGAATTAGCACAGTCATTTGTAAATCTTGGCAACTTTTTGATAATCATGGCGATTTTTGTTGCGATAATATCATTATTAGTACCTTTTTTAAAGAGACTATTAGATTAAGGCCGAACCTAAAACTCGCCTCGTTCTTTCAGAACTCACGCCAAAAATGGGATTTTAGGGTAACTAACACAGGTTATATACAATCGAAAGAAGTGTCCTTAAGACTCTACCGCCTGTATCTCTTATGGGAGTGGTATCTTCTATGCCCCCTAGATCCACGTGGAAATTTGCCATGCCCAAATCCAACTCTTGGGCCGTAGGTTTTTTCATTTCGGATTCTGTCTATATTTCCATGTTTATGCAAATCCGCAATTCTCATTTTCCAACCACAAGCATCACACTTAAAATATGGTTTAGTGAGACCAATGACATTAGTAATTCATATATATTTAATAACAAAGAGATATGTACCACATAATGGACATTTTGATGGCATGATTATACCTAAAGGAGAGTACTACTTAAATCTTTCTCTGGATAAGGTATTTTCTTGCTCTTTTTTCATCCTTGGTGAGACGACAGAGTTCATCTATCTTCATAGGGGCACAGCTCTTTTTTTGGTGCCAACTATTTAATAATTACCTTATAAATATAGTCTCGCCAGCCCCTACTTTCTTTATTTTACTCCAGCCGACTTCTCCGCTTTTTTTATTGCGATAAAAAAATCCTCGTCGGCTCATCTCTATTGCTCCATCCTCAAACCCCATCATATTTTAAAGGCCCGTCACAATGTCAGGAAAACCGATAATCCATGAAGTTTAAAAACACAGAGTTTAAATATTCCCCCCTTCTTTCAATGGTTATGGATATCGACCAGAAGCTTGCCCTTATCAGGCGCAGCACAGCAGAAATCACGACAGAAGCAGAGCTTATCGCCCTGCTGAAAGAGAAAAAAACACCATCAGTATATCTTGGAACAGCGATCACCGGAAAGCCCCACATCGGATATTTTGTCTGGGGATTGAAGCTCGCAGACTTCCTTAAAGCTGGATTTAGAGTTGTTGTCTTGCTTGCCGACCTTCATGGGGCATTGGACAACACCCCCTGGGACCTTCTCGAAAAAAGGTATCAATATTATGAATCAGTCATCAGAGGGATGTTTGATGCGCTTGGTGTCAGCGCCTCAAAGCTTGAGATCGTCAAAGGATCTTCATTCCAGCTTTCAAAAGAATATATCCATGACCTCCTGAAAATGGCAACCTTTGTGTCAGTCCACGATGCGAAAAAGGCTTCTTCCGAAGTGGTCAAGCAAAGCGATAATCCGAAACTTTCAGGCCTCATCTACCCGTTGATGCAGGCATTGGACGAAGAATACCTTAAGGTGGATATCCAGTATGGCGGCGTTGACCAGCGCAAGATCCTGATGTTTGCGAGAGAATACCTCCCTAAGATAGGCTATAAGCCGAGGATAGAGCTTATGACCTCGCTGATTCCCGGCCTCATCGGCGAGAAGATGAGCGCTTCAAAAGAGGACTCAAAGATAGACCTTTTGGAAACCGGCGAAAGGATTAAGGAAAAGCTCAACAAAGCCTTTTGCCCGGAAGGGCAGGCCGATCAGAATGGTGTGCTTGCCTTCGCCCAGCACGTGATTATGGTGATGAAAGAAGACAATAAGAAGGAATTCACCGTCAAGCGCCCCCAAAAATTTGGAGGCAGTATCAGTTTCCGGACAGGAAAAGAACTCGAGCAGGCATTTGTCTCAAAACAGCTGCACCCCATGGACCTGAAGCAGGCAGTTGCAGAAGAGATTGCCTCCCTCTTAGACCCCATCAGAAAAAAGATGAAGGAAAAAGAGCAGCTGGCGATAGAGGCTTATCCCCAAAAGTAATGCTTTCAACCTAAACCGCTTAAGTATAGTCTGGTGGTTCCGTTAGGTTCTTATCTAGACCCCTGCTATAAATCTCACCCATCTCCCTTAGACGGGAAGAAATTCTCTTCGTTGATTCAGAGATTTGCCTCATTTTGCCCCTTGTTTGTCCAAAAGATTCCTGAATTTGCTCTAGGATGAAAGGGGTAAGATAAGAAGTTAATTCTTCTTGTCTTGGGGGAGTCAGCTTCTGATATCCCTCAGGAAATGAACTGCTGCCTTGCCAACGTAATCTGGGCAGGTGTTCACTAAAATATCCTATCACATGGGATTGAACTTCTGGAGGTAAATCTTCAAAACAGTTTATGCCCGCCTCAATAAATTTTTGGTTTGCAAAAGCCTCCCAAACAATATTCAAAAGGTTTTTCCCTATCCGCTCGATAGCAATTTCCCTCATGAGCATGCAGTAATGGTGCAAGGATATAAACTTTTTGTATAGCCCCCCCTTCAAAGCGGAATACACCTACCTTTATCAAGAAACAAAAAAGGCAATTAACATGGAGTTCAGTTAAGGTTTAAGCAGCCCAAATCAAGGAGTTTTCCATCAACCGAGTGATTAATATGGAGTTCAGTTAAGGCTTAAGCCAGTTAAAGTTTCATTCCAATTCTATCTTCCAACAAAGCTCTGCTGGATGATCAGCCTGTAGGTTTCTGCATTCCCCAGCACATAAGTCTCGACAGCGACTGCGATGAGCAGGACAATAAACGCAAAAACGGCAAAAGCAAGAGTATTGTAAAGGATCCTGTTCCATGGTTTCGAGAAAAGCTTCTCCTTAAAAAGCCCTTTTGAGATGACCCCTCCCGCAGTTGCTGCCATGATATACGAGAAAGCTTCCAGGATCATGTGGGGGAACACCGTCATAAGCACAAGGAAGAAATAGACGAAAGGGTTTTTGTCCGTCGATAATGCTGCAGTCTTTGCGAGGTTTCCAAAGATAGTCCCCCAGACGGAAGCATTCCACGTCAGGAGGAAGATGCCCCCTTCGCCGAAGACAAACGCAGAGATGAAGCTCAGCATCAAAACTCCTGAGTTGTTCCTCAGGATGCTCATAAACAGAGATTGGCTAAACGCTGCTTTGCCGCTCGTTCCCGCGCCATACAGCACATTTACCTGATTCTCGAAGATGTGGTTTGAGGCCAATGCCGGAAGGACAAGCGCAAAAAAGGAAAATGCAAGCAGGGTGCCGATGAACCACAGTGAATAGACCTTGAAGGAGTTCTGATGGTCCTTCATGAACGTCATCAGGCGGATTTCATCATTTTGGGCCTCGATAGCTTCCTCCTGCCTGAGGATTGCGTTGATAGAAGGGTACATCATCAATGCGGTGAAGGCGACTGCAACAATTGCAGGATCTTCAGGAAACAGCAGTACTGCAGCCCCTATCCCTATAGTGCCATAAGCAGCCCCTAATAAGAGCGCATAGAAGGGATTCTTCTCCAAAAGCTCGATGGGGTATATCCTTTCTAATACCATGTTACCTTAGCCCTGAGAACATATCATCAATCGTCTTCTGCTTCCATCCCCGCCTTGCCAGATGATGGGAGAGATACTGCTTAAGGTACTGAGGATGATAGCCTCGCTGGATGCATGCCCTGAGGTAGTTCTTTACCATTGCCTTGTTCCTGTCAAGCTTCCTTTTGTTCCGGACAGTCTGCACTCCGATCAGGCTAAAAACCGGGGCTGCTGTGAGAATAGTGATTATCCACAGCCAGGGGCTGCCGGGAAGAGGGGAAAGTAACTCTTCAACTTTTCCATAGAATGAACCGCTGGCAGCAGGAGAGGTTTCCATTTGACCTTTAGATGCTGAATCTAAAGCAGAAGAAAGTGGACTTGCTGAAGATGAGCCGGGCAGGCCGGATGTTTTTCCCTTGCCCAAAGATTCACCAGAAGATTTTCCCGAAGAAGCTCCTAAAGAGCCTTCTAATGAGCCTACCAACGAGTCTCCCAAAGAGTCTACCATCTCTGCCAAAGTTGCGCTGTCCTTTGCGCCGACAAGCAGCTTCTCGCCCCTTGCAGTATGAACCTCACGAACATTATCTCCGCTTATCCCAAGCCCTTTCATGATGGCATTTTTTTCAGGATTTCCGATAACGATGAGGTTTGCAGAATCAAGCGAAACATACTTGTCAATATTGCTTTTTACGATCTTAAACCGCTTAGCAAAATCAAGGATAGAGCGTTCAAGCCCTTCATTGATATTCTCCTCAAAGACTAGAGTATAATTTCCCGGCGACGCTTTCACCTTGCCTAAGAAGTTGATAACATCCTGGCCGGAAGTTTCAGCGCTGACGAAAACAGGCGCCAATACCGCCAGCAAAAGGATAGAAGCGATGAAGGAAAATACTGATGCCCTTTTTTTTACCTTACCCATAAGGCTTCCTGAATAGTGCTGATTTATAAAAATTGTTATTTTGCGGGGTAGGAAGCAATAATTTTGTATTCCGGCCCAGTTTCAGCCAAGGTACTGGAGAATAAGTGAAAGCTGCCAACCGTAAATGGGATTGGGCTGATGCTGATAGAATTAAGCGATTTCAGCGCCCTTGCGCTGTCCAGGACTGACCTTACACGCGCCAAAGTCAGATGCGGGATAAATGGCACTTTGTCTGTAGAAAGAATCTGTTTAGGAATTATAGCGGCCTGCAGGCTCCCCTCAACTTTCTGTTGAAGTCCTTCCAGAGAGCTGGCTGGCTCCAGGCCTGCCCAGATGACGCGGGGGGCTTCCATACTGGGGAAACACCCGAGCTTGCCCAGAGTGGCAGTAAAGGGCAGGAATGAAACAGAGGTAAGCGCCCGCTTAATCTTCTCAGTTCCGCTAAAATCAACCTCTCCAAGGAATGCAAGCGTGCAGTGAAAAGACTTGGTAAATGACAGTTTCAGGGAATCCTTTGGCAGCAGCAGCTGGATTTCTATAAGCTGCTTTTCAACAGCACCTGCATCAATAGCAATAAATAGTCTCATAGGCAAACTTTCACTGCAAAGGTTATAAATCTTTGGCAGAGGGAGATAAATTCCAAGATGTGAGGTAGTATATGCAAAGGAAAGATGAAACTAAAACTAATCAATCAAAATACAGAAAAAAGAAAAAAAAGAAAAGAGAATCTAACACTTACGCAGTTTCGTCTTCAGAGGCCGCTTCTTCTTCAGGCTCGTCCTTATTCTCGCCGCCCTCATCTCCGAAATCTTCCGAGTCTTCCTGCTTCTCTTCCTGAGCTGCAGGCTCTCCGGCTTCGGAACCCTGAGTTTGCGCTGCCTGGCCTACAACTTCCGCAAAGCCAACCTTGCGCAATACCCTGGTGACCTTTATCTTCACATTGTCACCCTGCTTGGTGTTAGGGACAAACAAGACAAAGCCGTCTTTCTTGGCAAGCCCGTCGCCTTTTTCACCAACTGCCTCGATGCTTACATCGAGCTCATCGCCCACCTTTACGGGGGCAACAAAACCTGAGCCTCTCATAGGCCTATCAAATCTCTCTGCCATATTGTATTTCACCTTCTGTCATTCTTTATCTATCTTACACCTTGTAAGGCGTAATATTCCTGAAAAAGTGCCCTTTTGTTTATAAAGATATGCAAAAAAAATAAAAAATAAGGAAGAAAAGCTAAACATCCACAATGGCATCTGAAGTTACCATAAAGATGCATTCGCCATCCTTCAGGTTGGGGGCATCCACAAGCTTTGCGACCCTTGTGCCTTTCTTGCCTTTCCTCAGGTAAAGCCTGTAGGTAGAGTTGTGGGCAACGATATTCCCTCCAATTGCCTCCGTTGGATCGCCAAAGAACATGTCTGGCTTTGCCATCACCTGGTTGGTGACATAGACACAGAGATTGTAAAGGTCTGCAATCTTTGCCAGTGAATGCATATGCTTGTTAAGCTTCTGCTGCCTGTCTGCAAGTGTCCCACGGCCGATAAACTCTGCCCTGAAATGGGCTGTCAGCGAGTCGACAACAAGCAGTTTCACCGGAATCCCCTGCTTCTTGATAAGATCCTCGACTTTTTCAGCGAGCAAAGTCTGATGGTCAGAATTGAATGCCCTCGCCACCTTGATGTTCTTGAGAACATCATTGGGGTCAAGCCCGGCGCCTTTCGCAAAATCGATGATGCGCTCCGGCCTGAAGGTGTTTTCCGTATCGATATACACTGCTGCAGATCCAGGGTATTGCTTTTGGACATTGATGCAGAGCTGGTGCGCCAGCTGCGTCTTGCTCGAGCCATACTGGCCGAAGCATTCGGTTATGGCGCCAGACTCAAATCCGCCGCCCATGAGAGCATCAAATGCCTTGCTGCCCGTAGAGATCCTCTGCACAGTCTCCCGCTTCTTCATAAGATCTTCGCCGGACTGGAATCCCATGTCGAGCGATGCCCTTGCAGCGGCGATAACCTTCTTGGCTACAGGCAATGACATCCCTGTAACTTCGATAAGCTCTCCCGGAGAGGCAACGGCAACAGCCATCAGGTCAGTATAGCCGACAGCAGAAAGTTTCTCCGCTGTAGCTGGGCCGACGCCGGGCAGGTCAGAAAGTCCTCCAAACTTGTTGGTTTGCCGGATAGTTGAGGCGGCAACCTCTTCTTCTGCAACCACTGGCTGATTTTCCGGCTGTTCCATAATCAATTCCTGCTCAAGTAATGCTCCTTCCTTTTTATTGTTTTTCATAGTTTCACCTTGTTTAGATTTTCGGCTGTATCAGTAGAGGCTGAAATCCTCTTCCGCCCCGTCTGCCGTGATGGGTCCGGAACCCTGTCCGCGAAGGACAAGATGTTCGTAAGCTTTTTGGACCGCAAGGGCAGCTTTAGGAAGATCGTTAATCCTAAAATAAGAACTCGACTGCCAATTCCCCTGTTTGTCTTTGTATCTCCGCTCTATCTTGATAGTGTTGTAGGATTCAACACTGCCCGTCGTCTTATTGGTGCCGTTATTCTTCCAGATTGTCACAGCGACTGCGCCCGTGCTGAACTTCCTTTCAGGCAGGTTTTTACCTTCCTGTCCGGACTGCATCTGGCCTCCCTGTATTTGATATGCCTGGCCCCCTATCGGACTTCCTATCTGATTTCCCTGATTTAATTTATTTATTTCCATTCTAACCGCCTCATTGCTTTCGCGTTTTGTTTCAGCTCCTTTAGTTAGGAAGTGCAGGCTTTCGCCAGCTTCCGAGGAGTGAGGGCTGCAAAAAATGATTGATGCGCGCTGACGCATTTTGGATGCATTATTGCGCGCCATCACTTTTATGCAACAAGGCATCTATAGCAGAAGCCATTTAAATATGCCGCGGCTGGTGGTGGCAAGTGGCAAGTCGGGAAATTGAAGTGGTTTTATTTCAGATAATCGAGAGTAAACAAGGGTATGGGTATTAACAATCTAACAGATTCGACTTGCCATGGGCCGGGATAGAATGACGTCCGCTAAAGAAAAGAAATGTCCAAATGCCCCCAATCAGGAAATCTGTAAAATTCAGGGTATCAGCGGTGTGAGGGTTATGGATGCTGAATCAGGGTCTTCCCCGATGCCTGAAGCGCGGATGCCTCTGCCCTTAGTGTCAATGCTCAGCCTTGCCGGATCCCTTATGATATTCCCGCAAAGTTTTGTCTGAAGGTAGTTTTCTCCTGCGATGACAGTCACATTGAATTTTTTTGGTGATGAGCTGCAGAGTTTAAAATTGGGGGAATAGTGGATGATGCAGCTTCCGCTTCCGATTACGCCCTGAGGGTCAGGGTTGTTGGTGCTGCAGGCTGCCGGAGGGGCATTGTTTGCCCAGGGATAGCCTAAAAGGGCGCCTGCAAGAGGATTTGCGCAATGGCCGCCTTCCACAAAGATTGAAGAGGTGCCTGCCAATTCACTTCCGTAGGTGCTGCAAAACTGTTCGACGGACTGCAATGCTGTCAATGTTTTTAATATTCCCAACTTGCCGTTCACGTTTATGGCGATGAACCTGTCGCTGCCCGACTGCCCGATAGAAGATATCCCCCTTGAAAGCGCCTGGGAATCCTGGAGGATACGCAGGATCTCACGCTGGAGGGAAGAGCAGTCTTCATCATCCAGCAGGTCAGTTTTCCCGTCACAATCATCGTCAAGTCCATTGAAGCAGTTTTCGGAAACTGCCTTGAGCGCTGCAGGCGAATTAGATGCTGTGTCTATACATTGTCCCCATGCTCCGTTAGAGCAGGTTTTTGTTCCCGAACAGATTCCTATCCCGCAATTGGTGTTCTCTCCGTTAGCGCAGGCGCAGGTGCTGGGATTAGGTGAATTATCACAGTCGTCATCAATATTATCACAGGTCGTATCTGGAGTTATGGGGCTGATATCACCTGAGCATGTCTCCTGGCCTCCCGAACACACTTTTGTCCCAAGCTTGCATTTTCCGATATTGGATGAGCCGCATGCTTGCGGGGTAAAAACCACACCCTCATCAGCCTGATTGTCGCAGTCATTATCGAGAGTATCGCAGATCTCAGGGAATCCTGGGTTCCTCAGGTTGGTTGTATCATCGCAATCAAAAGCTGTTTTGCTTCCGCCGCAGTTGGAGAGGTCTGTGCCGAGGGCCCCATAATCATCGTGGTCATTATCCTGGCACGAATTTGCATTGATGGAAGAGCCCTGAGAGATGATGATTGAGCTTGGAGTTGTCGGATTGGTGACTACCAATCCCTGCTGAAGATAGGAGCTTTCACCGCTGATTCCGTAGGTAGCCGAAGCAGGAAGGGATATTTTGTAGGTAATTGTCGTGTCTTGGACAGGCGGGCTGCCAGCCACTAATCCAAATACCCATTCCAAAGCTATGCCTTGCCCCATATCGCTTTGGGATTCATGCTGGGAGCCGGGCAATGATGTTTCAATGATATTTGCATCGAGAGGTAAAACTTCTTTTAAGGTAAAAGGGTCAGTTCCGCTGAGGACGTCGATTGCTAGGCGTATTTGAATCTCCTGGCCAGCAGACAAAGGCCCGGATGTGATTATATTCCTGGTGACAGATATCCTTGGTGAAGTAGAACAAAGCTGGCTTGTTTCAATCACGCCGTTATTGCAGAGGCTTCCTGGTGAGTCCTTGGAGCAGGCATTATGAGGGGTTCCGTCAGCGCAAATGCCGCAGTTGGAGTCATCTATCAGGGCAGCGCCGGTGCATCTTCTTCCGATAGTATGCTGGGAGCATGCCCCTGTTTCAGTCCCGTCAGCGCATACAGGAGCGCCGCTTATGCTTCCCGCCAGAAAAGTGGCTTTCGTATGGGAGAGGAATGAGCTCATCTGATTTGAGATAAGGTTGGGGCTGTTGATGTTTCCGACGAGCCAGGAAACAAACAGCGATAGAGAAGAACTGTCAGCTGCTATTATGATCAGGTTATCAAAATGGTCAGATGATGAAGGGCTGTTTCCCGATTCGATCAGCTGGAATTTCACTTCGCCAGGATTGAGGGTTGTCCCGTCCACGATGGCCCGGACACTTTGGGGAAGGGCCGCAGTTCCCTGAGTATCGCTCTTGAGGACAATCGCGATGCCGTCATCCTTGCTTTCGGGGGTGAACTCTGACAGCGGCTTAAAGGAAGAAATCCTCAGGTGTCCAGCCAGGACTGAAATTTCTGAAGCGCCCAGGGCATCGGGTGCATCGTTGATGTAAAATTTAAGGTTTGTCGGGTCAGTAGCCGTGATAAAGTTTTGGATAGTATGGGGGGCATCAGAAACGAGCTCAAATGCCTTGCCGGTTGTCTTGCAGCCTAAAATGAATAATGCTGAAAAGGCTAACAGAAAAATGAAAACTGTTTTGGGTTTGCGCATTGTTCTCAACGTTAGGGGATAAGATTTAAATATCTTTCCTTAAAATCGGCTCCGTTCAAAATATAGGTTAGCAGCCTAAAGTAAAAATCATTTGCCTTATGAATCAAGCTGACAGGGGGGCCGCCCTCCGTCCGCAGACCGGAACGCTGGATTATCCCAAACGGGGGATGTCAGCAACTGAAAAATCACTTTGGGATTTTTAAGCTGCTAACCCGAGCTAAGCGAGATTTTGAACGGAGCCCTTAAAATCTCTTCTTGCGAATATTTTCGAGTATCTTCTGAGGTATTCTCGTGATGTATCTCCGTAGGGCATCCTCTTCATCTTTCCGACTATAAGCTATGGGCTTAACTTTGCGAAAGCCAGGCATGATACATCTGCAAAAGGAAGATGCCGTCAACAGCATTTCCGTTAAGGCTGCTGCCGCTCAGGAAAAGGTTGTAAGCCAAAAGGAGGTCGTTGCCATCCAAATCGTTGTCATTATCAACATAAAATTGGGAGAGAGGGCCCGTTGAAGTTGTTTGAGTCCCTGCTGCTGTGCACGCACCGTTGATACAGCCCGAAAGGCACGGAACAAATGCAGGGCCTGGGCCGCCGGATGGCACAAAGAGATGGACGCTGTTGCCAGCGCAATAAGCCTCGGAAATTCCGCAGCTGCTGCCGCTGCAGGAAGCAGCTTCCTGGTAAACGCCGCTGATCATCGTAGCGCAGGTATCAGAGAAAGTATTAGTGCCGTCAGTTGCTGATCCGGCTGAGGTGTATACTAATCCCCCATCAGAGTCAGTGCAGGTTGAAGATGTTGCCATAGTGCCGGAAGAAATAATCTGCCCTTCAGCATTTGCAATTTTCAACCCCCATTTTCCCTTAAAAACAGAGCCTGCTGAAGGGGTGCCCTGGACGCTGTAGGTGATGGAGGACGGAAGCCTTTTGATGATAGTGAACTTTCCTATTGGCTCATCCTGTGTTTTGGAAAAGAACCAGACAAGCGTATTAGAAGTCTTAAAGTCTGCCTGAGGGGTTTCTGAGTTTGGGACGATTGAAGTTCCCTGGGGAGCCTGCTCTGCGATGATGATAATCTCGTGGGAGTCCAACAGCAGAGCAGATGAAGGAAGCTCCAAAGTTACTATCCCGGAAGAAGCTGCGATCCGCTCAACAGCAAAGAGCTCATTTTGGCCGAGAGAGACTGCCTGTCCAGTCGTTTTACAGCTAACCAAAAAGAGAAGTGCTATAAAAGATGATGCCAGCAAGATTATTCTTCGGATTTCCATAGATTAGCTGTTTTTTACATTCGGAATATAAAAAACTTTCCTTTGAAAAACATTAGATGTAACCAACTCCCAGTTTCACCATCAAAAACTAGATTTCTTCAATAGAGGGAAGCACTTCAAGCGGTTTTCCGGCAGGAGGCTGCTGGGGTGCAGGCTGTCCTGAAACGGGGCTTGCCTGACGGTCTGCAGAGGCTTCAGGCGAACTTTGCTTTAGGCGCTCCAATTCCAGCTTAGGGTCCGGCCAGACTTCGACGCCGTTGGCAACAAACTCCAGCCGGTCAAACATCTCGTTCTTCTTGACTCTGCCATGGGTCTTGATGACGGTGCCTAAAAGTTTAGTCTTCATCTCTTCAAATGCCTGGGGCTTCTCCCGGTATTCCATGATTGAGGCTTCTGGTATCTGCAGCAGCTCAATTACCTGCTTCCTGAAGCACACTGCCCGTATTGTTCCAGTGCTGTCATCCAGCACCGCATTCATCACATACGCATATTGGGGTTTGACTGTGTTATGGGCTTCGCAGAAAAATTCCTGGTCACGCTGGCGCATGCGCTTCCCGCATTCCGGGCACACTTCAAAGAATCTCGGCTCAAATACCTGCACAATTGTGCCGACAAGCTCGACATCGCTTTCCTGGTCCCTTAATTCCCCGATGGGCTTCCGTTTCATCACCTGGGGGGCAACTTCTCCTATGGACTGCCCTTCAGGATTAAGCTCAACCTTGCTCTTTTCGTTCACATGGATCTCGATGCCGTTATTATTTTCCCGGACATAGCCTGAATCTATCTTGACAATCATATTGGGAGATATTAATGATGCAGTGTCAGCGTGGCTCCCCCACAATGCGACCCTGATGCTCCCCGTTTCGTCTGCAAGCACGATGCTCGCAACTTTTCCTCTTGCGCCATCCTTGCGCTGGAATTCAGTGATTGGAGAAACACGCTGGACTTTCCCGGTGATTTCAACATCCCTCATGCCCATCAGGACATTCCCTATCTTCAGCTTTCCCTGGATCTGGTCAACCAGCTTGACACCCAGCTCATTTGCGACGATAGTGGCAGCCCCTTCCCTGCTGACAAGGCCGGACAGCGCAGCCATCTTCTGCTCAATTCTTGTGTTAATGTCCTGTTCTGACAGCTGGGATTTTTCCTTCAGAAGTTCAATCATCCGCTCGATAGGCATCTTAATCATTGCAGAAATTTGCAAATCTCGCAGATTTATATAGTTTTAGGTGCTCAAGGGGCTCCGTTCAAAAAGTCATCCCACCAACAAAAAAGATTATGGGCAATAGCTCTGCAATACATTTCTGCCCTTTGGGCAGAGAACTTAACCGAACTTAC
>JACPBV010000009.1 GCA_016180135.1 Candidatus Woesearchaeota archaeon | reverse complement strand
GCATTGCAAAGGTTTCGCGCCTGCTGCACCCCGTGGGGCTAGGGCCAGTGTCTCAGTGCCCTTCTCGGGGCTCCCTCTCTCAAGGCCCCTACCGATCTTAGGCTTGGTGGGCCATTACCCCGCCAACAACCTAATCGGCCGCCATCCCATCCTTAGGCCTTGCGTTTCAGGAAAGGCACATTCCAGTTGCCTTTCCCTATAGGGTGTTAGCCTCACTTTCGCGAGGGTATCCCCTACCTAAGGGCAGATTAATGACGTGTTACTGAGCAGTTCGCCTCTCTTGCGAGAAGACTTGCATGGCTTAGTCGGACTCTAATAGCAGCAACCTCCCGCAGGATCAACGGGATTTTTACTTTTATCCTCGGTCGCCGTCAATAGCTGAAATAATCGGAATGTTATGTAAGAGCTCTCAACCAACCATACTCGATGAGTGCATCAAGTACGCATTTGTCAACACATTCTATATGTGGCATTAGAATATGATATCTAATAATATAGAATCGGAGGCGATCGGAGAGTTTGAGAGTTCTCGGGGGTATTTAAAGGTTGCGGATATTGATAGTTCATATGAAACAAAAAAGTTGTTCATATGAAACAAAAAGTTTAAATATGAGAGCTTATTGCTTCATTTGTAATCAGCATTGATTACAGTTGAAACCATGAACGCCGAAGGCCACAGAAAAAGGCTCAAGGAAAGCCTTGATGCAATAAGCGATGCCATAGAGCAAGGAATAGACGAAAAACAGAGGACCATCGGCTTCAATGCCTCGGCGGCCTGCGCAGATATGCTGGAGATACTGCTCCATAAACTCAATCTCATCGATCCGGGATTTACCGTGAAGCATGAATGGCTGAAATCAAAAAATAAGATCCTTGAAAAGTTTCCCTTCTCGTTTCCCGGGAAAGAAGAAATATTTTCCCTGATCATGCTTGTTGAAGAAAAAAGAGATATCCTTTGCTATGGCAAGCCCCAAAAGGCTGAGGCGCTCAAAGAAGTTATTGAAAATTTTAATGCCGTCAAGAAAAAATTCAGCGAGGCTGGGCTCGATGAACCCTAAGATCATTGCCTATGCGATGGATTTCTCCTCGTTTTTAATGCAGCATTTCTCCAGGAGAGAGCTCATCCGCACAGTGATTGTTTTTGGGTCTGTGGCGAGGGGAGACGAAGATGCTGAAAGCGACATTGACCTGTTCATCGATGTTGTCCAAACTGCCCCTGTGATTGAAAAAGAGATTAAAAAGATTCATAGCAATTTTCTTGAGTCGATGAAAGTACAGCATTACTGGAAGCTTTTAGGCGTTGAAAATGAGATTTCGCTGAAAATAGGCATCCTGGCAGAATGGGATGAGCTGCTCCCGAGCATCATCGCCAACGGCATCGTCATTTTTGGGAAGTTTAAGGCGCAGGCTAAAGAAGTTGGGCATAAAGCCTATTTCTTCTGGGAGAATGTCAAGCCAAATTCAAAAAGAGTCCTTTTGAACAGGCAGCTTTTTGGGTTTAAGCAGGGAAACAGGGATTATCAGGGGTTCCTGCAGAAGTTTTCTGGAGAAAGGTTCGGGAAAGGCTGCATCGGAGTTCCTCTGGAGCATGCGCTGGTGTTCCAGCAACTGTTCAAAAAACATAAGGTTACTGTGAAGCTGAAGAAAATTCTTGAATATTGACCGTTGAAGATGTAAAGTAAATTATAAGCAGTAGTTGTATGAATGCCAAAATGCAGTCTACTATGCCACATTGCGCCCAAATGCAATATGATTTGGCTATTGTTTCGGAAAACATAAAAGATTTATTAAATGCATGCACATACATACATTGATTGAGTCATATTGATTGAGCTATGCACCCTTGTTTGTTTTCAAAACAGTTAGGTTCCCCCCCATGGCAACTAAAACGATAACAATACCTGAAGAACCTATGAAAGGCTGGCCAGCCTGAGGAATAGGGATGAAAGTTTTTCTGAAATCATAGGGAAGGTTACAGGAAAAGCAAGG
The DNA here is from genome assembly GCA_016180135.1 of Candidatus Woesearchaeota archaeon. Classification (GTDB taxonomy): domain Archaea; phylum Nanobdellota; class Nanobdellia; order Woesearchaeales; family JACPBV01; genus JACPBV01. The sequence goes on along the minus strand of JACPBV010000009.1, from coordinate 84,803 downwards.
CTTAGTGATTTTTTTGGGATCTTGTCAAAATTATCAGGAGATGAGCTGGAAAATAATATCAATGAAGGAAGAAAGCTGCACAGCAAGCTTCATGCCAGGAGAGCAGAACGGCTTCTCAAGGAGCTGAGCTGAGGGTTTGCCTGGATACCACCTTTGTTGTAGATCTCCTTAATGGAAGCTCTCGGGCAAAAAGCATGATGGAATCGTTGGATCAGGGCAGTTCTCCCATCACTATCGCCGCACCGTCGGTCATGGAGCTTATCCGGGGGGCAAATTTACATACAAAAGCAAATGAGCGGGAAAAGATACTGGCGCTGATCAGGTCATTAGTCATACTGCCCCTGGAAAGAGAAAGCGCAATTCTTGCCGGAGACATTGAATCTGAACTCATCCTCGGCGGTGAGATGATTGAGCCGGAAGATGTTATGATTGCGTCTATTGCGCAAACACACCACGAGACATTATTGACAAGAAACCAGAAGCACTTTGCCAGGATTAAGGACCTGAAGATACGGGCATATTGATATTATTCTAGAATTTTGCATGAGGTTAATTTTTGCATTTAATTTTGTTTGGTTACTTTTAGTAACTTTTATATACTTTAGGTAACTTTTCTTTGAATTTAATGGAAAATCTTTGGAGTTTCCTATGCTGGATGAGATTAGGTTTCCAAGTATAATAAGCTGTAAAAGAAAATCCCAACAACGAAGGGCTCGACGGTCAAAATTCCTTTCAGGAATTTTGCCCTGCTCGGGGACTCCGACGGAGCCGACCTTCCCCCTCGCCTCGCCGATGTTGTTGGGATTTTCCAACTTGGGTTTGAAGGAATCCAGGAGCATGAGATACTGGAATTTCGGAAACCTTTGTTTCCGAAACATTTTTAAATAGTAACTTTAAGTAACTATTAGTTACGAGTGGATCACGCTTGAAAGACACACCGGTAAAGATAGATGCTGAACTCAAGAAGAAGATAGAGTCAGTTATTTCTGCGGGCGATATGCGCTTTGAATATCCTTCTGTCAAGAATTTCATCGATAAGGCAGTGCTGAAGCTGCTTAAAGAAGTTGATAAAGGGGGGAAAGATGGCAAATAAGCAGAAGCAGATTGGGGTTATGGCGCTCTGTTTGATAGCTGCAATACTCTTCAGCAGCATCCTTGTCGAGGCTTCCATAGGGGATCGGGCGAGGGATGTGTTTGCGCTCGGAAAGGGGATACTGCCTGTGCTTGTGAATACGGCGTTCTTTACTGTGGTGATTTACCTTATCCTGTACCTCTTCGGCATCCAGCTGGCAGCGGGAAAGAGCCAGACGATCCTGATAGTCTTGATTGCGGTGATAGTTGGGTTTTTAGTGATGGCGCCGGTGTTTACGGCAACTTCCGGAAAGCTTCAGGCCTTGAAGGAGAAAGTGCCATATTTCTGGAAGTATGATTTCATGAAAGAGCCGAAGTATTTCCTTTGGGGCATCCATGATGAGAAGCCTGCTGTCGATAAGAACGGTGATAGCATGGGCATCCTCAAAAGCGCAAAAAGGATGGGGATATTTATAGGGGGACTGCTGGTGACACTGCTTTTAATCTCCAATATCCTCAAAGTGGGAGGAGAAATCAAAGGGCTAAACTGGATGATGGCAATAATCATCGCTTATTCGATGGCTAATTCGCCCAAAACAGGGGTTGAGATGGTGATTGCCTTCGGGGAGATTGTGTTTGGGCTGTTGTTCTTTACGCAGCTCAAGAGCACTTTTGGGAATAACCAGGCTGCAGGCATTGGGGCAGTGATATTGGTCCTGCTGCTTGCAAATCTTGCATTTCCCTCGACGGGGGGAATACTGCATGCAGTGTTTATTGATGGGATTTGGGGGATTATCAAATGGGTGTTTAGCAATATCTACATTGCAACCCTTATCATAGGGGCCATTATCTTTTTCATCGTGAGGTTCATTCAAAGGATAATCGGAGCAAGAGCAGCTGCGGGCGGCGGTACACCCCCCTGAGCAACACATCCTTAAGAGGAAAAAAAATGGACATTGGAAAGTTTAAGGACCCGGACAGCATGGAAGGATGGATTCTTACTCTAGTAGCTACTGCTGTCATCACCGGGATTATTGTCCTTTCCCTGAAAAGCGCAGGAGTTACTGGTGAGGGGAGCGGGCAGTTTTCCGGGGCGTTTAAAATAGTGGGGACTTTGATTGGCGGATTAGTGATGCTAGCTGTCATTGTTGTGATGCTGATGTCAATCGGGAAAGGGGAGGCAAAAGAAAAAGCAAAACGTGGGTTTATGGATGACCTCTCTTACAATATTAAAGAGTTTACAAAAAATCTCCATCGTTTGGATTGGGGAGTTATAAGGTGGTTCATCCAGCAATGGGGATTAAAGTATACAACTAATGCTGGCGGTACGACAGATGAAGAGCTTAATCCAACAATAAGGCAGCTTTGGGCCCTTTTTTGGGCAAACATGAATTACATGCTTAGGCTTGAAGTTTATTTTGGAAAAGCAAATTATGTTAGTGGGAAGTCTAAGGAAATATCTCAAATTTACACTACCACTTACACTGAAGAAAAAGATGAAGGAGGTACCGCCCTTGCTTATTATGATCCAAGAAGAGTTGAGTTGAGGTATGATATATTGAAATGGGGTTGGAAATACGACAATAAAAATTTTGGGGAATCGATAGACCTTTTACCTAGGAAAGAGGGTTATTATGTAGAAAATAATGGAGATTTTCTAAATAATCAAAGCTTCCAAACACTTTATGGAGGAATGGCAAATCATATTGTGATCTTAACTTTTTTTAGCAATATTAAAAAATTTTTAACCCCCCCATCTGCGGGAGGAGCATCGGATAAACATATTTTTATGGATCTAAAAATGGGCGAAAAAAGAAATGAGGGGGACCTAATCAGAGAGATGAATGGAAACCTTCTTGCATTTCAAGGACCAAAAGGAACAGCTGAGAAAAGGTATCCTGGGGAGTTTAAGAGATATTCTGGCCATAACCAGCTTAAGAATGCAAGGCTGATTATTTTTAATCAATACCTGATGTTTGGAAAGTTTTGCCATTTCTATAAGTTTGCAAGAGCTGGTGCAACCAAATATAAAGTAACCTATACTGTCAAAAAGGAGGGGAGTGATGTTTTTTATACTATAAAAATATCCGGGGAACATGAAGAGGGGGTTGTGGGCAACAAATCTCAGAGAGACCCCGATAGGTATAAGATTGGGAATATCCTTGATTACGAGGTTGACTTAGATGGGTATTTTATTAAGCAGTTGAACCAAATCAGATATAGTGGAGATGAGACAATCCCACTCTACAGGATTAAGCCCGTGGAATATATTATTGTCGGTGGAAAAAGGGTCATTATCAACAATATTATTGATCATCCTGATATGACTATCCCGCTAGCAACTATGGAACGTGATTGGCATTATTTTGTGAGAGATGTTATCCATGGTACATTCCATCCCCATAGCCTTCTTGCAATTAGCTATGAGGAATTATTAGACAGAAAAAGCATTATTTTTAAGGATATCCATCAAGCCGGAGAAGCTCAAGATGGAAACCCTGCATTTGATTTAGAGGCTCTCAAAGATTCAGGAAAATTTATTTATTGGGGAATCAAAGATATTGGAAAAGTTGAAGAATCCCTTATTAAAAATGAGCCTGCAAACCCCTATCCAACGCTAACAACTTCGGGGATTAGCGCATTTGTTGGAAGCTACCTTTCACATTTTGCAGACCAATTTGGCAAAGCTCAGGCTGGGAAATTTATTTGGGGGGGCCCAACTTCGAAGGAAGTCTTTGTTGGGGCACCCGCCAAGACAAAAACAGAAGGAGGGCATTCATAAATGATAATGACGAATACTAACCGCCCAGAAAAAATTGGAGAAGATCGCAGTAGTCTAGGAGATTCTTTACATTTCTCAATAAAACGAACATACTTGATAATCGTTAATCACATCCTTAAACCGTTAAGAGTTACTGAAGAAAAGATTAAATTCATAAGAAGATTTATCTTTGATGAAAAAAATCAGGCTAAGTTTTTTCCACAATTGATTGCGTGCGAGACCATTTTAAATACGTTTAAACATCACAAGAAAGATGAAAGGGGTTTTGTTGATGCTCTTCTAAACCAAATAGGCCCAATTCGAGAATCTGATCCTGAGCTTGCTGAAAGGGCAACTGATATAGCAAGCCTTTCAAAAATCCCAAAAGAAGTGTTATCCGTTTATAACGAATTCATGCAAAGCACAAAAGAAAAACTCGAAATTTTCCTAAGGTCTTCCGCAAGTCAGATTACCGAACAAATTGGTAAAATAACTCAAAAGGACTTGAGATTAAGGTTTATCCAATTTATTAATGCTTTTAGGGAGATAATGATCAAAAGAGGCCAGCAAAGGAGGTATATCTTTTCCTTTGAGGAAAAGGTTAAAAGATGGAGGCTGTCTGAAAGGTATCTTTCAGAGTATATTGAAGAAGCCAAACATTACCAAGAGATATTAAAGTCATTTGCTAACCCAGATATAGATTCTCTTCTAAGGGACCAGAGATTGGAGCATTTCTCACTTCTTAAAGAGGAAATTTTATTTCTTAAGGATATATTGAGAAGGATTGAGATTGGCAAAGATGAGGCAGAATGGAAGAGCTTTCTCCAGGTTTATGGGAATATGAAACATATTTATAAAAGGGTATTTGAGTATTACCATGATCCTGTTGCTTCCAACGAACTCCAGGCTGCATTAAAGGATCATGCCTCATATGGCCAACAGCCCCTTAAATGGGAAGAAAAGCTTAAAAAAATGATATACTCATTAGAAAATTCGAGCCAAATAATTTATGATGGCCAACAAAGCCTTCTTGCTCTTTTTAACCTGTCCAATGAAGCAGTTGAAACAAAGGCAGAAAAAAGCTTTAATGAACTTAAAGATAGTTTTTTACAGATTCTGAAAAGGGGTTTATCCATTTCAAGACCCCAAATACTATTGCTAAGAAGAATTGCAAAAGATAAGAAGAAGGAGCTTATTCGAAAGTTATATTCACTTCGAAAACTATTCTTAAAAAAAGAGGATACCCTACTAGGGCTGAAGGCGGAATTTATGAACAGATTACTAGTTTTCAATCAAGAGGTGGATTTTGATTCCAGAATAAGGCTCCTCGAAGAAGATTCCTCAGGCATGGTGGGGATGTTAGGAAGAACTAAAGCAGCAAGCAAAAGTTTTAGAGCGAAGAATACGAGAACGCTGTTAATGTTAAATTACTCGTTGTTGGGGTATTTTACAGGTCTGCACTCTTTAGAAAAAAATTCCGAGGAGCAGGTAGGGGGGATAGTCCAAAAAACTAGCGAACTTTCAAAGGAGATAATTTCTAAAGGAGTTGAGATATTGGAAAAATCCAAAGAATTGATTGGATATTTCGCCATTTTGGATGAAACTCATTCTGGGGTGGGAACCAATGTCTGAAGCTGGAAGCGAAAGAAACCAATACGCTGGGTGGGTTGGAGACAAAATAAAAGCTGGTTTAAGGAGGTTTACGAAACCATTTAGGCGTTTTGGGCTAAATTTTAGATTTAGCAGGGCTGGTAAAAAGAGTCTTGAACCCACCCTAGACATTGAGGAGTTATTTTCAATTTTAAACAAACTAAACGAACATTTAAAGCTTATTGAAAACCCAAGCAAAGAATTTCCCACGTATTATAATATTGAGGAGGATTTAAGACCAAACATAGCTGGGATTTATGCTAAACTTGGACCTTACACGCACCCAGATGTTGTTGAGAGCGAATATTCTTTAAGGGGTGGGACTGGTTTTGAAGAAGCAACAAGCGTTAATGAAGGTGAGTATTACGAATTTGAAGAGGATTTTGAAAAAATTATCATCCATAAATCAACGGGGAAAGAAAGTGCTATACGTGGGAGTAAGATTAAAGCTGAGCCTTTTGAGATTCTTGGGAAGAAATTTGGAGTTCCAATTCCGCGAGAAGTTGAAATAACCTTCCCCTCAGGATATGTGCAACGGGTAAGATACTTCGGTTATGATCATCATGAAGCTCTAAAAAAGATTTACACCGGTATAATTGATAAGATTAATCTGCATGTTGAACATTGGATTAGGACAAACATACCGGCGCCGAACTTAAATACTATTGATGAACAGAGGGGAATTTTTTTTGGTGGATTCAAATCAGGTATCGAGGAGATTATAAGTCAGTTAGCCACTTTTTTTGGTGAATGGGAATCAACCGGATACAAATCTATTGTTGTGCGTGAGCAAGAACACAAATCATTTTTGGATGGGTTGATAAATCTTCATAAGGAGCTTAGGAATTATCGGATAATGGTTAAATCGAATATTCCCCAAAACATTTTATACAGGCACACATATGAAACAATAAAAACGAGTTCCCTCGATATTAGTGAGAAGGGAATTAAAGAAAAGATAAAAATTACTGAGCTAAAAACCCTTTTTGAGAGAAATAAATTGATTCGCAGTAAAAGCAAAGGCGGGGCATTAGATCTTAATAAGGATAACAGAGGACAAGAGATTGAGGAAGTGGAGTATCTTTTGGATGAATATGGCATGGAGTTTGAAGTTGCTAATGAAGATTATGAATTTAAACGCATTACAAAAACCCCTGATGGAAGCCTTGAATATAAAAAAAAGAGATTAAAGAAAGGCACTTTTCTTCTGGACGTATTCAGTTTTCCTGATTCAGACTATGTTGATCGAGGAGGTCAATGGAGAGTCATCCCCGAAGAATATCATGATTTGATCACTGATGTTGATGCCCTTGAGATGGTGAATTATATATTTAATGAGTGGGATGAATACCGTGATGATCTGAGGGATGGCAGGTATCACCCCCACAGCCTAACCGTCATGGATTATATTATGGCAAATAATCCCACACCAGAAGGTGCGTGGGATTTTGTTGATGTACCTGTGTTTAGGCAAAATAAAGGAAAAAATATCGAGGCAGCTAAAAAGCTTGCAGATCCGCCAATGCCGGGGCGCAAATCATTTAGGGATTACACTTTAAGATTTCGTCATCCCCACACAACAAAGAAGGGAGATACTTTCAATGAGGTATCCCCGACAAGGGAGGCAACTAACCTAAATCCCGCATGCGATTTTAGAGTTTTATCTGAGCATCTTATGGAAGAAGGATTATTGGGATTTATGTATATTGGAAAAAAAAGATATTATGAGCATGTTGAGAATGTCCCCAAAAATGAGCAAATTTCTCCCGTCCTTACAACCAGAGGCATGTCTATGTTTTTTATAGAATACATTTGCCGGAATGGGAAAAAGATTGAAGAGATACATCATGACCTCCAACATGCTGCCAAAGAAACTTTGGGGTTCGATTATGGTCCGCGCATTTTTGGGAGTGATCTCAATATGGATCCGTTTAGCATAGACATCACTTCAATAAACAAAAAATTGAGGGGGGATAAAAGTTAAATTCTGACCATAAACTTAATCAAAACATAAATAAAGGGGATACCAAAAAAAATCAGGGTGGGGCGGAGTCATTCTTCAGAAATGAGCTTATTTCAGTGCCAAGTTTAAAGATTTAGGCACATCCTAATTCATCATTTCTCAAAAACAGCTCCATTGCAATGCCATTGTTTTCAAGAAATAGATACCTTTCAATGTTATTGTTTTCAAGAAATAGATACATTTCAACACCATTGTTTCCTAATTATGCTCCTGAGGCCCGACTGATGCGTGGGCAGGCTTATCTTCCTTCTTCTGTCTTGGGACTCCAAAGGCGGCTGAATAGACTGTTGTGTTGAATGCTGCGCCGAACATGGGGTTGTAACCTGGGAAAAACTCAGGGAGGTTAAGGTTAACGGCTACAAGAGGGGAGAACATTGCCGTTGTTGCCAGGTTCTTTCTCCAGCGCTCTTCCCATGGAACTGGCTTGTAATCAGCAATCATCATTCTCCTTATCATCTCGTCAATCTCAATGAACGGGGGGATGTTTGCAACGCCTAATGCCGCCCTTGCGGCGATGCCTGCTGTCCTGCCATAATGGGCTTTTGCCCATGCTCCGGCCATGCCAACACCTTCAAATGTGTAATGGGTAGGGATTGCAAGGATAGCGCCAACACGGATTGATTTTGAAAGCTCGTTTAAGGAAGGAGATTCTCCTTTGATAAGGTTTTTTACCAGAGTTCCGGTCCCAAAGCCACCTCCAAGGATCAAAGCGTCCATGCCAACACAAGAATAGCTTAATCCTACTGAGCCAAGCGCTATCGAGACATCCCAAGAAACTCTCATAACGTCTTTCCCAACTTCAGGAATACCTTTAACGCCTTCCCATAGGCTTTCGGTGCCTTTTACCAGGTCTTCCAAGAAGTTTCCGACTGCTGCCGGGCTTGCTGAGGGAGCTGCCGGAGCAGCGCCATGGGCATCATGGGCTGGAGCATCATGTCCGTGATCATCGGCCATTTTTTCCTCCGAGGAACTGCTGCACCGCAAATTCGATGATGTGCGATTTGTTCCTGAACTTTCCCGTCCTTAAGGTATCCTGAACGGCTTTTATGGTGCTTTCTTCTACTGAGACCGAGATGCGGTGCTTCATAGGGTGGGAAGAATTATTACGGCTATTTAAAGCTTTGGTTTTTGTGACTATTATTTAGTGGTGATTTATATTAGTAATTTTTTTAGTATAAACGAACATTTTTTATTATTAATTATTAGTTTTTTTAATATTATTAACCTATTTTTATTTATATTTTTAGTATTTATATCACTAGGCATACATCTTTTTATTACTATGCATTTTATTTTTAGTATTATACTCTTTAATTTTATGATTAGACTCCATATTTTTAATATTAGCTAGTTTTTAATTAGTAGGTTCAATAAGCTTCTTTGTATTGTAAATCATAATATTTATATAATACCTCAATAATAATGATGCCTTATCAGGTAAAAACGGATAATGCTCTCGATAAGCAAGAACGAATTTGCGATAATCGGATTTTTGCTTAGAAACTTCTCCCAAAGGCATACTATCAACGAGCTTGCTGTGAAGATGGGGCTCAGCGCAGCAGGGGCGCATGCGGCTCTGAAGAAATTAGAGAGCAACGGCATAGTCAAGGCAGAGAAGCTTGGGACTGGGCTGTTCTATGAGGTCAACCTTAACGAGAGAAAAGCATTTCACCTGGGAGCGATAGCGCTGCTGGAGAAGGCTGAAGCCGCTGAGATTCCTTTCTTAAGCATCGCCCACGAAAGCAAAGCTGCGATCTTTGACGGAAAACAGCTGCTTGTTGTGACTTCTCAGGCTGAAAAGGTGAAGAGCGCAATCTACAGGGAGATGAAGGAAGTGAATGTTATCTGCAAGACTGAAGAGCAGTTCAGTGCAGCTTTGATCCAAAAAGAAGCGGATGTTGCGGGCATCCTTGCAAAAGGAAAAGCGCTGTTCGGCGAAGAGATGATCTTAGAAGCTATCCGGAAGGCAAGAAGATGAGCAGGAAGATGATCGGAATTTTGGCGCTGGGGATTTTCCTAGCTATCACGCTCGCGCCTTTTGCTTTTGGGGCAATCGGGGATGCTTTCTTCAATGTATGGGATTCGATGGAAAATTTTTTCCAGAGCGGCTGGGAACGGTATGAGGCAACGCTCGGATTTTTGCTGCTGTTCTTCCTTTTCTTTGCTGCGTTCCTCATCGGCTCAAAGACCGCGTTCGGCGAGATCACTAAGCCGGTAACGGTGTTCTGTTTGGCAGCTGCGATGCTCGCTTCCATCATCCTTGTTGTGACGAATAAGTTCAAGCTCATCAATTTTGGGTATATCGCACTCGGGCTGGCGTATTTGATCCTTGTTTTGATTATTTATCTGCTGCTGCTGAAGATGGGGTTGGAGAACCACAAAGGATGGGCTTTGTTTTTGGCTTTCCTGATAGCGACTTTGCTGGTGCTGTGGGCATGGTACATGACCCAGGAAGGAAGATTTGGGACTGGATTTTTGGACTGGTTTTCAGGATTGGGCGGAAGATTCGGAGGCAGGGGCGGGCCATTAGCGCCTGCGCCATATCAGGGAACTACGCCTCCTGACGGCGGAATTCAGCCAGTTCCAGTTCCAACGCCGGACAGACCGGAGAAAAAAGAAGAAGCGACGCCTAAAAAAGAGGAGAAAAAAGAAGACGGCCTTCCGTGGGGGAAGATAGCCGGGTATGGCGGGGGAGGGCTGTTGGCGGTGGTGCTTTTGCTGTTATTGCTGTTTTGGAAACATAAGGGGAAGATTCCACCTCTAACACCATTGGCTATTTCTATCGAAGGAAAGAAAAAAGCAATAGACGAGTTAACAAATATACAGGATGGTAAGAAAAAGCTCCTTGAGAAGATGTGGGACATTAGGGAAAAACCCCCAAAACAGGGATTAATGGGCGCAGATTCTGATAACTGGAGAGCTTATCTCAGGCCGCCGACATATTTAGTTGGCCATGCTGTCAAAAAGTTCATCCTGAGAAAACACCTTTACGAGACAGTATGGCAGCTCTGGTTTCTCCAGCTCGATAATAAAGAACGAATCAAACAGCTTAACCAAGGAATTAACCATATAGAAAGGATGGAGAATGGTTACCTGAAAATGTTTACTGATAACAAAGATAGATTGAATGATGTATTAAAAAAAGTAGGGCACGATAATTATATTGTTGGACAAATTCTTAGAGAGATAAAAGTATTAGAAGGTGGAATTTCAATCTGCAATGAGGTTATAGGCTTTGCTGGAAAGATAAAAATACCCCTCAAACAGGAAGAGGGGGTTACAGATACCGAACTTATTCATCTCAATGAACAAAAAGCCCTAGGAGAATCACAAGCTGCGTTTGAAAAAAGGCTGGAAGACAGGTTATCTGGCAAATGGGCAAAAACAAGAGTTGAGGCTATAAAACAAATAATAGAATCTTGTCTTAAGACAACAACTACTCCATTTGACGTGACACACCTAACAACTGATTGCCAATTTCATTTCATTAACTTAATGATAACAAAATTAAATGAACAAATCAAAATTTTAAAATCTTTAAGTGAGATTAAAAAGCCAACTATTTTTTCTGTTAATCCTAATCGTGGCCCTGCTTCCGGGGGCACAACAGTTACCATCTATTGCGCTAATATCGGCCAGGCAACGAGAATCCTGTTAGGAAGCAATCCTTTAACTAATGTCCAGATAGACCTCAAGGGAACCTCTATCAAAGGAGTGACTCCTGCAGGCCCTCCCGGACAGACCGTTGACCTTGTTATTGAAGCTAATACTTTCAAGGCAACATTAGAAAAGGCTTTCACTTACGATTCCCGCATTTCTGGAAAAGTCATCAAGGCGAATACTGATGAAGGCGTTGGAAATGCGGAAGTTATTGCGGCAGAGGCATTTCCCGGCCTTATCCAAAGATTAGGAAATAAGACGCTCATAACAAAACAAGAACTTGAAAAGGCTTTAGAGAATAGACCCCGCTTCAATGCTAACAAAAAAACCGAAAATGATGGGGGGTTCATCATTGATGGGGTTAAAGCTGGGACAAAGAATATTATTGTCATTGCTTACCATGAAGATGCCCTTGGAATTGGCTATCACACAAATACTGCGCTTGGGGGCTCAGGATTGAATCCAATACCTACTATCACGGGGCTTATTGATAATATAAAAGTCCCTCTTGTGCTGAGAGGAAATTATGTGACGTTTAAAGGTAAAGTCATAGAAGGAAAGCCAACAACCCAACGGGGGATGGTGAACTATATCCCCCGGGGGGGAGGAATGGTACCAATTGATTCCTATGGATATTTAGCCCCAACCATCATAAACGCTCGGGGTGACCATAAACAAGATGACGGGCAAAGAAGTAATCCAAGAATAGGGGAAATTGTCCGAGAGGAGTTTAGAAGACGAAAAATTAGGGGTGAGGATGTAACTATTCAACAAGTCTGGAGTGAGGTGGTGGCTCGAGAGCAAGGGCCGAGCGATGTTCCAGACCTCAATAAAAGATATGCAGAAATGGGAAATGGCCAGTTAAGAATTCCCCAAGAAGCTTCCTCGCTTAAATGGAAGCAGAGTGGACAACCTAATAACAAATAATCCAAATAAAAAAAACTGAAAAAAATGGCAATATCAAACCCAAGCACTATCGCAGGTCGGGAAAGAGAGATCCCCCATGTTACTGAAGAGAATGCCACAATGCTTGATATTAACAAAGAAATTAAAACCTCTGAGGATGCGATTGAGGCTTTAGCTGGGGCTGCGAATATTGCGGTAAACAGAAGCCTATCCCCTGAGGAGGTGAGTTATCTTAGTAGGCTAAAAGAGATGTTGATAGAAAAGCTTAAAGGGGATGAAAGGGAAGATGCAAAAGCCACCCTAACCAATTTACAAACAATTGAGTTTAAGGGGACTGATAATCCTATTGATCAGCAGGATTTGAGTTTAAAGATTAACGGCCTCATTTTGTCTTTAGGCCGAGTGTTTCCTCAGGCAGGTGAGGGAAGAGAAGAATCTGGTATATTAGAAGGTCAACCATTCTCTCGCACCATGCACACTATTGCAGGGCAGAGAGAAGAATTCAATAAATCAAAAGGCCAACCTAAAGATTCTGTCCCAAACACAAGTCAAGAATCTGAATCTGGAACAATTTTAACTCCCGAAGAACTGAAACTCATTAAAAGGGATTTTACAGCCACGGAAGATTCTGAACTCGAACCTGCTACAGAGAAAGATTCATCCGGTGAATCGCCAACCGAAGATGTAACGGATGAGAATCTGAAAGGAACAACTTCCCCCCAATCAGATGATGCAACCATTTCTGGCACACCTACAGAAAAAGGGCAAGGTGAGGGCGGGGATCTAGATGAAGGGGATACTCCGCAACCCAAACAAGAGCCTCAGGAAAATAAAGATGTGCCTGCCGAAGAAAAACAAACTGCCACTCATAAAGAGGTTGTGGAACGAGGTCAGGATGAGAGAGATGGGGGGTCTGGGGGAGATGGAGGGGCTCAAGAGCCACCACCTGAGCCTAAGCCACAAACTCCTTCACCACCTACTGGGCCGCCGACTTCAACAATAACTGTAAAAGTCGATCCGAAAGACCCCTGGAAGTTCTCTACAGTTACGATTTTTGCTGTTGAAAACTGCACACCGGAGATTCTTTCATTATTGGAAGAATGGCTCAAAACTGGACAACCTGACCGGAGAATATTCCAGGCGGCCTTGAGGATAAAGACACCCACCGGGGGTGAAACCCAATTCCTTCCTGTCCCCTATGACCGAGAGTTTGATTTCCAGATTCCCATCGGCAAGAAAGCTGTCCTTGTGGTTGCATTCACTGGCACAACGCCGATTGATGCGATGCATCTGGGATGGCACATTCTCAAGGATTTTGGCGGGATTCCTGGCCATTATTTGCATACAACAGATTTTAACTTTGAGAACAGCCAGGTGGTGATACCGCTTAGGAGGCTGCAATTGCCAGATTTAGAGAAAGCACCAATTATATTGGCAGATTTACGAATCGAAGGTGAAGGTGTGCAGAAAAACCGAAATTTCTACAGAGTTCCCCAGAATACCTGGATTACTGCTATATCCAAAGTTCTTGACGGCTCTCCTGAGGAGATATCTTGGGACTACGGGATGCCAAAAAGCAAAAAAGGAAAAAGTGATATAAAAAGATTCCCCTACAACAACGACCCTGAGCTTACAACCGAAGTAAAATTTTCAGAAAGGGGAATCCATTACATCAGAGTGGCTGCTTTCCCTTATCCTCAGAAGGGGGAAGGCGCTGTCCAAAAAGCTGCATATTTTGTTGTTGAACCAAAGCAACAAAATGCCCTTGAGATTATTCATCCGAAGCCAAATGATCCTGTTTTTGCGGGGATGCCTATCCCGAAGTTGCAGGCAGAGTTCCATAAGCCGGTTAAGCCATTTAAGCACCAGGAATTCTTCTTTCAATGGTATCTACAAGAATCTAACCCACACACACAACATCTTTTTAATGGGCTATCCACCCTTCAAAAGAACCAGAGCAAGATAATCAGTCCTAGTTCTCAAGTAGGAAATGCTAAAGTTTCTTTGTATGCCTTTGAGATAGTCAATGGTGAACGGAACAATTTTGCCTTCACCGAAGTTCCTGTGAGAGTCATGGGGCTTGCAATAGAAAAACCCGGAAAAGGGGAAGTGCTTTTCTCCGGAGTGCCTTTGACTCACCTTAAAGCAGCTGTAACTGGGCCGTTCCCCGATGAGTTCTACAACACAAAAAGGTTTTCTTTCCGATGGTTCTTTATTAGCCAGAAAGGGGAGGGGATTCCATTTTTTGATGGGCATGAATCCAATAAAGACAATCCAGCAATATTACCGCCCCAGGTTTCTGGAAAGGGAATTATTCATGTAATACTTTATGAATTTGAAAACAACCAAACCCGCGCGTTTGCTGAAGTGCCCATCACCGTGGTTAGGAATGAGATGGTAGTTGTCAGACCGAGGGACAACGCTGAACTAATCATTGGACAGCCAGTATATGATTTGGAAGCGGATTTTGAGGGGGCCTATCCAAGCTATTTCCATGATGAACAGAAATTCAAATACCGCTGGTATATACAAGACCATAATGGAAAAGAAAAGCTTCTTCATGAAGGAAGATTCCTGCGAAGCAGTCCAAGCTCTCTTCCGATCGCATCGGATCATGCCCCTGGACATGCAAAATTAAAAGTTACCGCCACAGTTATTGATGAATTCATTCCATTCAACCAAGCTGAAGTTCAGGTCATATTAAAAAGACCTGAAACTCCGGAACTGCCTTATGAAGTGGTTAAGAAGGAAGAAAGGAAACAGGCAAGGCAGAGGGGGATTGAAGAAAAATTGAGGAGACAAAGAAGATTTGATGACCCAGGCGGTAAAGACCGGGAATCTCAGGAAGATGTTGAATCGATGCACAGGGATATGTTAAGAAGGTTGATTCATAGCATCAGAGTCTACCAGTCGTCAAGGCTCCTTGAGCTGGAACATAAACTAAAGTTGATGCCCCAGGACATTGAGGAAAAACTAAAGCAGGCAATAAACAATCTTGAGAAACGAGCAAACAAGGAATTTTTGGAGAACATCAGGAACAAGTTCCCTGTAGCTAAAGCCGATCAAGGAAAGTTTGAAGCCTTCCGAAAAAAATTTGCTGTCGAGCTTTCAAAACAGCCCCTTGGCTCTATTAAAGAATATATCCGAGGAAGGGCACAAGGGAAATTTACGGGTCCCAAAGATTTTATCAACGAGGGTATCCGTGATTACGTCGGTGAAGAGGAATGGAAAAAAAACGGAAATGTTTTTGATGGTGTAGGATATAAAGTATTCGTAGAAAAGATTGACAAAGAATTAAAAGAACTCCTCTCCATTGGAGGGGGGTGGGGGGCAGCTATTGACCAAGGATTGAAGCCAGTAACAGATGCGATCGCAAAATTCCTTGAGGTTTATCCAAAGATAAGAAATAAAAAGGCTGAATTCAAGGATTCCTATGAATGGATTGTTGCACTTAAAACTGAGATTTCCCGTCTGAAAGAATATCCTACCCCTCTTGACAAAGCAATACAAGAAACGCAGGAGATAATCTCTCCCGAGATTGTTGAAGAGATGCAACGATTAATTGGAAGCATGGTGCTTTCATTTAACTGGGATTTTGCCCATAAACATCTATTAAGTTGGTATAGAGAATGGCAGAATCTTATTATTGAGCAAACAGCCAGGAATGTAAAAACAGTACTAGAGGACATCCAATCGATTATTTCTTTCATGGAGAAACCCGGCCCAAAACGGCAAAAAAAGAAAATGGGGGGTGAAGGCAAGGTAAACGAAGATGAGGCTTCAAGCCCAAGTGAATCCAGGAAAAAATCTGTAGATGCAATACCTGAGGATAAGGAATCTGATTCTGTCGAAAAGATGCAGGAACAGATATCAAGAGAAAGCGCAGATTATCAAACGGAAGAACCCCCTCCTCTGAGCCTTGGCCCAATCATACCGAGAGTTAATGGAAAAAGGTTGGATCCAGCATGGATTCAATATCAAAAAAAAGAAGTTATAGGGTATAGACTCCTTCCGACAGATGTTGTTGATTTCAGCATTTCAGTTAAGAATCCCCCAAGGAAATTCTTTTATTCAGCAGTTATCTTACCAATGCGAAGAAACCACCGCAAACCCGAAGAAGGTGAATCTTCCTCTTCAGAAGTTATTGTTTATCCCGATACGCGCCTCCCCAAAGGAGAATATGAAATCATCTTCACGCCAATTGGATTTAGCACACAGGTAAAAAGAGCCTATCTTTCAGTCGGCAGGCACGAAGAAAAAGTGCCTTTTGCCCAAACGCAGATTAAGCAGCCTTCTCCGACGATCCCAAAAAGGGAAGCTAAGCGAGGAAAGATAGTTCTTGGGGAGGTTATGGTTCGCAGCACGCAGTCAAAAGGGGCGGTTTTCAGGGATGGTAAGGCATTTAAGGCAAAACTTGGAGAGACCCTTGAGATTACAGTTCCCCTGAAATTAAAGGAAAGACCTGATGGATACCGATGGGTCTGGTCAGATATACAAGGAACCCCGACATTTTTTCCCTATCATGGGAAGGAGATATTCACAACATTGCGTACTTTTGAAAAGCCTGGGGAATATACGGTGACTTTTGAGGCATTACGCAGAGTTAAAGAGTATGGGGGGATTGATTCATGGTATATTACCGGCCAGCAAACTGCAACAATAGTGATATTGGTAAATCCTGAATTTTCTATCTCCCAGATTGTTATCGGGGGAAGAGCATACCCAGTCCCATTGCATAAGACCGTCCAGGTTCCCTCAAGCACATTACTCTCCACTATTGTTGCCAATGCGGGGGGAAAGGGGTTTCAGGTCTTATGGAAATTAAAAAGATTTATTCCGACACGACCCGGGCTTTATCGGGTCGAACGGCAAATAACACAGGAAATCAAGCCTGGAAAGACTGGAGAAGTTGAGGTGGGCCCATTATTTTCCGGGAATTATATCGTTGAATGCTTAAATCAGAAGGATAATAGGCTTTTAGATGAAGCCACTATTATTGTTATTCCGGTCAAAAAGTTTAATAAAATCCCCAACCCGACATCGGATTATGCGCTTCCTGCTGCACAAGAAGAAATTTCTCCGGAAAAGGCTCAAGACATCATCCAACAGGCGCAATCTGATGAGCTTCCTGCCAAGCTTGATGGAAAACCAGTAACTGTATCCTCCGGAGTACGGAAATACGCTTTAACTTTCAAAAGGGATAGCTGATGGGAAAAGAACAAAAAAACCTTACAGTCGAAGTGAAGCCTGAGAAAGGAGACTATTTTACAGTCAAAGTAATGGAGGAAGAGCTGGGGAGAGAGGGGCTAAAGTTGCTTACACTCCGGCTCCCTATACTCCAGTCCAGAGAAAAATATACGGATTATATGCTCAATAAGATGGAGGTTTTTGATACCCGCATCATAAAAGTGATAAAACAAGATAAATACCGGAAGTCGCTTAAATTGCATCTTGGCGCTAATCCTGATGATTATTTTGCAGAACTGCTCCTTGCAAGAATTTATTATATGCTTGGGAGATACCAGGATTGTGATTTCTCTACTGACAGATTATTGTCCGGTGAGGTTTGGAATAAGCTATCGAACAGCCAAAAGGCAATTACTTTAAGGATAAGGGGAGATGCATCCAGGAAGCAGGGATACTTGAATTCTGCATTTCAACGCTATACCAACTACCTTAAATTAAAGGAAACACCCAATGACCAGCAGGATGAGGAAATTATTGCATTTATAGGCAGAATCCGGAATCTTGAAAATGGAATTTCCAAACTAACTGATAATCTTAAAACGGCTAGGTCTCTTATAGCGGCAGAGGGGGGCGATGAGCTCAAAACCCTGATTAATGGATTTAAGCAAAAAGGAGTGTTAGGAAACCTTTTGGATTTCAGAAACAGATTATCAAATTCAATTAGAGCACATAAAAAAACTATTGATGAGAAAGAACTTCCGGAAATTGAAGAAAAACTTAAATCTGCCCAAAATGAGATTCAAATTATCCTTGACAAAGCAAAGGAGATTTCGGCAAAAAATGAAAAAGAAAAAGCTGATGAAACTCCACAAAAGCAGCCTGAAGGTGAAAGCCCCAAAGCCCCTCCTGATGCCAAAGGAGATACGGAAAAGAGAGAGATTGATAGCGCTGAGGAAAAGGCTGATTTAAATACTAAACTGAGTGAGGCAGTCCGGTGGAATCGCGATCAAGAGGTTGAAGAGCTGCTCAGTCAAGGGGCTGATCCAAACATTTTGCTCGATGGAGAGTCATGCCTGCATTATGCTGCAAGATGGAAAATGCCCTTAACTGTTGAAAAATTGTTGTCAGCCAAAGGTATCAATGTTGATGCTGTAACTGAAAAATACCAAATTACACCCCTAATTACGGCAGCCATAGGGGGTTATGCGGATATTGTAGGAAAATTGCTTGAAGCAGGAGCTAATCCGGCCGCTATTGATGAAAAGAACAACTTAACCGCAATTGAATGGGCAATTTACATAGGACGCACCAACGTTGTTGAAAAGCTTCTCGAAAAGGGCGTTGATCAAAAAAGCATTGGTCAATCAGGAGAAGCTTATTTAGTCCAAGCAGTAGAATATGGCAAGCCTGAGATAGTAAAAATTTTGCTGGGGAAGGGGGTTGATCCGAATATTGCCAATAGGTACCAGAAACCCTGTATAGTGAATGCTGCTGGACTAGGATTTCTTGAGGTTGTAAAAATTTTGTTAGAGAATGGAGCTGATCCTCTTGCCAAAGATAAATATGGGAAAACGGCAATAGATCGGGCAAATGAAAGTGGGCATGAAGACATAGCAAAGTTAATTCAAGCGCATATTGATAAGAAAGAAGGAAAAAAATGAAAAGACAGGAGGAACTGGCCCACATACCAATATTTGCAAAAGAAATCAGAACCTTTAAATACATTCAAACTCAAAAGAGATAAAAAAGAGGCTTGAGAAAAACACAATCGAGGTGGAAGGAAAATGGGATGGGTCAAAAACTATTATATTATGGTGTTTCATAAGACAGGGGGAATTCTCGCTTTTAAGAAAAGAATGGAGATCCGAAGAGGCATTAAAAACGTGAACCGCCTTAAAAGAGAAGTTGTAGTCAGAATACCCCACGATGTGCTGGATGAGCATGATATCGAAGCAGCTTCAAAGGATCAGGGCAATGCCGAGGACTATGCTGAAATTGTCGGGGAGAATGTTGTGAAGCTGGGCTTCAATACTCAGATCGAGATGTCTGAGGGGTTAGATTACCTGCACAAGATTGAAACGGATATTTCTGATGCTCGAAGAAATCATCCGGGAAAATTTACTAAAGAAATCAAAGAGCTTGGGAGAAAATTCCAGCTGAGTATGGAGGAACAAACTGATGAAGTTGAAAAACAGGAAAGGGGGCTGTATCTTGGGGAACTTGCTGCAATCATTGGATATGCAGGCAAAGGTGCAGCGAGCGATCCGAACCTCATGGCAAAGGTTGCCCAGTTCATGAAGGAAAAGGAACAAGTTTCCAATCTTGGCAGGCTTGGAGGAAGATTGACTATCCAGGCAATTAAAAGTGGAGTAATCGCATTAAAAGCAAAAGAGAAGAAAATCAATGGCGAGCTTCGAAAGCTTGTTCAAAAAGGGACGGAAAAAGATCACGGGCAAGCCATTAAGGAGCTGGGGCGGCTTTTCAAAGACATTGAAGCAAATATGAAAAAGGCATTCGAGGGCGCTTACTACCTGCTCAGGAGGGATTTCCTGCTGTGCCTTACTGACCTTAACCTGCTGAACGATGAAGAAAAACAGATGCAGCAGTATGTCATCCAGCATTATATGCCCAAGGCGCTTGAAGACAGTCATAAAGAGAAGATTGAAGAGCTAAAGGAGAGGCTCCAGAAAAAGCTCCAAGTCCTTGCGCAGGGATTCAGGAGAATCATCGCAAGCGAAGAAAAGCTTGAAAAAGAGGCAAGCGCAGAGCTGAGGATGGCTGCATAAAGAGGG
Source organism: Candidatus Woesearchaeota archaeon (assembly GCA_016180135.1). Classification (GTDB taxonomy): domain Archaea; phylum Nanobdellota; class Nanobdellia; order Woesearchaeales; family JACPBV01; genus JACPBV01. Next base: position 64,753 of record JACPBV010000009.1, on the reverse strand, counting down.
TAATCTTTTACAGGGAAATTTATTTTTTTATACCGGGGCAGTTGGCATTAAAAAAAGAGGGATAGACCATGATGCAGATGAAAGATTGGCTTAGCGGAGGGGCGGGAACGCTTATCTTCCTCCTTGGGCTGCTGCCTATCCTGAACAGGGTGGGCATCGGGCCGGGCTGGTTTGACTTCAGCCTCCCTGTGGCTTTGCTTTCTTGGGTGATTGCCCTTGGGGGATTCTATCTTGCTATCAACTCTATCATTGAAGTAACCAACAGCAACGTCATCGGCTGGCCTTCGTTCATCACCGCTGCAGCAGTAACATCTATCGGGGTTATGCAGGTGCTGGGGCAGTTCGGGGTTGTTTCCGGGTTTTTGGCGATGGGGTGGATTTCAGGGATATTTTTCAACATCATCTTTGTCGTGATGGGGCTGTTTTTGATGATTGCGACGTTTGCGATGGAGCTGTAATCCCATTTTGGTTTAGGCTGTGCGCCAGAATAAAGGGCCAAGTTTGTTCCTCAGTAATTCAAAAGAAATCCGACCACCCCCCAGCCACAGACGGGGGCCTGTTCCTTCACCGCCAAAAAAAGAGGCATTATGGACATCATCCTTGAGAAAAAGCCAAAGAATCCCATCGTCATCGAGGGATTTCCGGGATTTGGATTAGTCGGGACGATTGCTACAGAATTCCTGATAGACCACCTTGAGTGCGAGCAGATCGGAAGGATCATGCTTGAAGAGATGCCGCCGATGGCAGCTATCCATGACGGCAAGGTTGTTGAGCCGTTGGGGATTTTCTACAACAAGAAGCACAATATCGTGATGCTGCATGCCATCACCGCATCGTCGGGATTTGAATGGAAGCTTGCAGATGCGCTGATACAGATAGCGAAACAGCTTGATGCCCGTGAGATCTTAAGCATTGAGGGAGTTGGCTCGACAGGGCTGAAGCTGAGCCCGGATGCATTTTATTATACCAACCAAAACAACAAGCTTGATTTTTTAAGCCATATCGGGCTGAAGCCGCTGAAAGAGGGGATTATCATGGGAGTCACCGGGGCACTGCTGCTGAAAGACAAAGCTTTTCCGAAGTGCGCTTTCTTTGCTGACACCGCATCGAATCTGCCGGACAGCAAGGCTGCCGCAAGGATCATCGAGGCATTGGACAAGTATCTTGGGCTTGAGATTGACTACCAGCCGCTGCTGAAGCAGGCGGAGAAGTTTGAGGAAAAGCTCTCCGGCATCCTTGAGCAGAGCAACAAGATGCAGGAGTTGAGCGAGAAGAAGAAGATGAGCTATGTGGGATAAGCTCGGGAAGAACAACCCATCGATACGGGACTGCAACCATGTTTAAAGTTTTTAGGACTGATGAGTTTGAGAAATTGATGGGAAAGCTGCTGACTCCGGAGGAAATGCTGAGAGTTGAAAACATTGAAGGGGAGATTGCAGAAAAAGGGATAACAGGAGACCCATTAGGATACCCATTCATCAGGGAAAAAAGAATTTCCGGAAAAAGGGTTTATTTTCTTGTTTATGAAGAATACCGCGCCGCCCTTATGGTTTCCATCAGCGACAAAAAGACCCAACAGGCAACCATTGAAGAAATTAAGGTGTACCTTCCAGAGTTTAAAAGGCTAATCGGGGAGCTTATAAAATTTACCTGACTCGTTTTACCCTTCCTGATTTCAGGTCGTCAAGGCTATTTTTAAAGCTATGCACGAGATCCCACTCCACCATCTCCAGCTTCTTGAGGCGGTCGTATTCTTCCTTTAGTATTGTTATGGTCTCCTGCATCTTCAAATCTTCTGGATTAAATCTTTCAAAGTTTAAATAGTTAACGGAATCTTGACTGACAAATTTTTCATAAGAGTTAAACGGCTTCTTGAATTGACGATAAGGGCGCAAAAGAGCAACCATTAAATAGGTCTTTCTTATTGGTGGAAGGATGGGAAAGAGGATTGTTGTCCTATTGGCTTTTCTTCTGAGCCTGCCTGCGGTGTCTGCGGCGTTTTTTGCTTCTGAGACGACGGGAATTCTGACAAGCATCGGATTTGGATTAACGATGATATTTATCTTTAGTTATTTTTTTTCGAAGCATGAGAGCGGGCATCCGGGGATAAATTCAAGGGACGAGTATCGGGCTTTGGGAGGAGGAACGCTGGCAAAACTCGGCGTGGGAGCTGCCGGGCTGGGGATTGGGATGGGAATCGGCGGAACTATGGCAGTTGGAAAAGGTGTAAAAGGGCTGGGAAGATTAGGATGGGGATTAACCTCGAGGCCGAGGGGATGGATTTGGAACCAGGGTGGAAGGTTGGGGAAGTGGGGTTTAGGCCAGGCAGGAAGGCCCTTGAAGTGGGGGTGGGGGAAGGCCGGCGCAGGGGCTTCTGCGGCATGGGGCGGGACGTATGGCGCCAAAGCATTTGGGAGCAGGATGGTGGATTGGGAGAAGAGCCCGATACTGAACAAGATTAAGTCGTGGAGGGAAGGGAGAGCTAACTTAAAAGATGTTGAGGGAGAAGTTGAAACTGAGATGGAGGATGAAGAAAAGATTGAAGCTTATAGTAAAAGCTTGCAACGATATGGGGAAGCAACACTTTTAAAACAAACGGAGATTGATAACTTGTCTTACGAAGATGAAAAACTCCTTGGACAAATGAAATCTGATCTTGAGAAAGATTTGATTAAGTTAAGAGAATTAAAAGCTTCTTTTGAAAAACAGCTAAAGGAATACCAAGATAATCCTGCAAAAAAAGACCTTCTTTATCGCTTAAGAGTTAACAAGGAATGGATTGAATCTTTGGAAAGGAAAGTGGTTGATGGACTTATTCCCAATATGGAGAGAAAGATTAAGGAAATGTCCAGCCTGAATGAGCAGAGAAAGGCGTTAGAATCTGCAACTTATGCAACCCTTCCAAACATCTTCAAAGCTGAGGCAGTTAGTGAACAAAAAGCAAAAGAGGTTTTTGCAGCAGAAGGAGAGGTTGCCTCGTTGTATGATCAAAGCTTTAGCCCTTCTGATACAAAGACAATTATTAACGAAGAGAAAAAGGAAGAAATTCTTGACGAGAAAACCAAAAAGCTCTTAGAACAGGAAGCAAAATCAGAACAAGAGGCGTCGGAGGGGGAGAATAGAGAGCAAATAAAGTTGGTTCAACAGGCCCAGCTTCTTGAAGGAATCAAAACAAACCTTGAAAGCCTATCAAAAGCCAATTTTAATCTCCCCTATGCCTATATCTCAAGTGATGTGGATAAGATGAATAGGCGGTTGGAACAATTATTTCCAAAAACTGGCTGGTTTCGGTTTAGAGGGGATAATCTTAAACATGTTAAGGAAATTCATGAAAAACTCCTTTCCCTTGAAAAAAAAGGAACTAAACTATCAAAAAAGAAAGATAGGTTACGAGATTTTGCAAAAAATGTTTTGATTGATATCAAGAAAAAGGCTAAAAAATAATGGTTGCAAAGATAATGGGATTTCTTCCCTAAATGAAGATTTTCTCCTGTTTGAGGGGGTTTAGATTATTCTATTTATCTCCTGGCCTTTATCATCCCTCACTTTCCAAAATTATCCAGTAATTGTAGCTTAAATGCATATCGGATATTAAGGTTATTCTAGCCATTGTTTGTGAAAAAGGCGGCCAAGTTCAGCATCTGGCATTTAGGCTTGAGTTGGGCAGTAAGATCTTCCCAAGAAACAGGTTTTTATTGAAATTAGGGTTTATTTCTTTTTTCAAAAGATTCCCAAAAGTTTAATCAGCCAAATATTTGAGGTTATAAGCGTTATAACCTGGAATTACGTTTTAACATCAATGGTGCCTAACAGAAGATTCTCTAAAGCTTTGGCGAATCTTTGGTTTTATGCTGACTTTTTTGGTGACTTCCGGCTTTTGTTTTGGCATTTGTGGTGGATTAAAGAAGGTGTTTCATAACTCGAGGTTTTAACTCTCACTTTTTTCTCAATTGCCGTATGAGCTAATCTTTTTTTTTCAATATTGAATGGATTATTTTTGGTAGAAATTAGTTCTTGGGTATATAGTTTATGTTATGTATTTTGGGGTATATAGATTGTAGGATATACTTTTAAAAAACTCAGTTTCAAAATGCAAATGTTTTTAAAACAGATTTAATTCTACTTTATAGTGACTATCTATGATTAATTTCAAATGGAATGTTGTTAACTCGTTCAAAAAAGCGAAACGTGAGCTTCAGGAGCTGAAGAACAATGTCCATGGCTGGATTATTTCTCTCGACGGCAGAGATAAAGAAATTGAAAAAAAGATAGAACGGCTGGAAGCAAGGATTGAGCGGATGGAAGAAGCGATGATGAGAATCTTGACTGTCAGATAATCTTTCTTTTCAGAAATATTTAAATAATATTTTTTGACTTTCTTAGTGCTGAAAAGAGTGGGCAGAGCAATATTGGCAAGTGGTTAATAAAATCTTTTTCAAATCAAATTTCTCAATTAGAGGTTCAAGGATGCAGCAAAAAAAGATTAAATAGATTTTCATGATAAAAGTTTTTTGCCTATCTGAAAATGGTTCTAATGCGGTTAAAATGCGGTTAAAACAAAATATTATCTTAGAGCTTATCCATCGGCGAGGTTATGTTTTCCAGCCCTTCAGTTGAAACTTTTGTGTAGATTTCCGTCGTTGAGATTTTTTCGTGGCCTAACAGGACCTGGATTTTGCGGATATCGACGCCTGCATTGAGCAGATGAGTGGCAAAACTTGCCCTTAACATGTGGCAGTGGACTCTTCTTTTTATACCTGCCCTCTCAGCTGCTTTTTTCACGATCCTTTGCGCTTGCCTTGAGGTTAGATGGGTGGTTCTGGAGTGAAAAAGGTAGGGATTCCTGTCTTTTCTCCTTTTCACGTATGAATCAATAGACTTCCTTAGCTTGGCTGAGAGGATAATCCTGCGGTCCTTGCCGCCCTTGCCGCCTTTGAGAATGTTTATCTTTTGATTTTGGTCAATATCAGAGATTTTAAGGCTTACTGCTTCAGAAACTCTCAATCCGGAGCCATAAAGAAGGTCAATAAGGATGCGGTGCTTTTTATTTTTTATTTTTTCCATCAGTAAAACGATTTCTTCTTTCGATAAGATTTCAGGCAGTTTTCGCTGCTTTTTCGGCATTTTTATGCCTTCAAAGATGTCTCTTTTTGCTATCTCCCTGAAAAAAAACTTTAAAGCCGAAAGGATAAGGTGAATTGAAGCTGGTTTGAGCTTTTTTTCAGCCATCAGTTTTGCGAGGTAGGATTTCAGGTCCTTTTGGGATATGCTTTGAACCGGCCTTGAGGCTTCGTCGAGCAAAGAGCTCTGGAACTCCGATGCCGCCTTTCCAAGGCTGAGGAAATCAAAAAAACGCTTTGTCTCATAGAGATAGCTCTCGATTGTCCTTGGACTGTATGCCCTAATCCTCAGTTCAGTTTCAAACTCCTGGAAAAGATCTTTTTGGATTTTAATCACCTAATCGAAGGTTAATCTTATCTTTTGATTAATTCTCATCATTGGCTTGATTCTCATCATTGGATTAATTCTCATCTGGGCTTAAACCCCATCATTGGCTTAATTCCAATTATTGGCTTGAGGTTACCTGATTTTAATCTGATTTATGCATTTTTGCCATTTCTTATTTAAATTTTTCGAAAAGGTCGTACAATTTGCATTAGACGACATTTTTACTCGTGGATTGTTAGATAAAGAATTCTTGGAAGATCAAATGCATTTTTGGGGCAGAGATTGGACTGAAAACCTGTGAATTCTGTTGATTAAATGTTTTAGTTTTTTGTTATAAGTTGTAGGCATTTGTCAATATTAGATATTTTAAGTTTTTGCCGAAAGTTTTAATCTGTTTTTTTCTGAAAAATCATGCTTCCAAAAAAGGAGAATTGGGGAGAGTTTTCCGGATAAAAGAAGGATAAGAAAAAATGACAGGCGATAGAAAAAATTGAGAAGAAGACAAAAAATTAAAAAAAATGGTGTCAATACACCAGCATCTTCTGCTCTATCTGAAGGAGGTTTTCCTTCGCCTGGACAGTCTTAAACTTTGGATTTAAGCTGAAATGGGCCTGATTATGGACGTAGTTTTTCCTTATCGGGACACCTTTGCCCATCATGCTTGAAAGGTAGGACGCAACAAGGTCTTCAGGCAGGCCTGTACAGTGGGCGATGTCAAGGTACGTCAAAGAGCCTTTAATGTCTTCCTGAGTGTAGAGGACCAAAAAAACTTCCTGTTCACGCTTGGTTAGCTTAATCGGCTGGAATTCCTGCTCCTGCTCGATAGGGAGACCGGCTTTTTCAAAGAAAAGGCAGAGCTTGTCGAGCCTATCCTCAATCTTGGCCATCTTCTGCTCAACGTTGATCAAGAATTCGTTGGCTGCCTGCACTTCGGCAGTATTTTCGTTGATTGCCGTCAAATGCTCTTCGAATTCATCGCGGACCTGGCAGAATGCATCCTGCAGCTTCCGGTTATCGTCTGTAAACAGCTCATAGTAGAGCCTAGCTTTCCTTTCATCACTTAACATATGCACACCCCCAAATTTTTTCCGCTGTGACGCGGGAGGCTTTTTCTGCTCGGAGGGGTTTAAATAGATTGTTATTGTGGAGTATATAGGTTGGAGAATATTTTTCAGTATGGCAACAATCTATGCCGAGTTTTCAGGTGAGTAAGGAGGAGCGTGTGGCCTGATTGGCTGCGAGGGTTCTGAATTCGGTTATGGTTCTGATTCCAGTTAGGGTTCTGACTTCGGTTGTCAGTTTACCTTTGAGTATGCACGAGATTTGGACAGAAGAGCTCAACCTCACCCCCCTCAATGTTGTCAGTTTACCATTGAGTATGCAGGAGCGTTTGATGGCTACTTTTTCCTCGGTTTTTCTCTCACTTTTTGAGCAACAGGGAGCTTCGCAAGATACTTCTTTTCGCGCCCTTCCCTGATGACGGCGATGTCGGGGTCCTGCTCAATCTCCTCCAGAAGGCGGTAGAAGGAAGATTTCGAGCAAAGGCCCTGCTCGTCCACTATCATCTCTTTCAGCTGGGAGGCAGTGCGCTGGCCGTATTTTTTGATGAGGCTTAAGGCAATAGTATGGACATAAGCCTTTGTGTTTTTAGCGATCTTCTTAAGGATCTTTTCGTGGGCAAGAGAGCGCCTTTCCACCAGCCTGCCAAGTTTTTCAGTGAGTTCTTTCATCTCAAGCCGGGGCTGCTGCTGGGGCAAAGCCTGGGCCTGGACGGCGGCAAATTCGTGATGCTTCTGAGCCAATTCTAGATGGCTCCTCAAGAGCTCGGAGTGATGCTTCCTCAGCTCGGCTATCTCCTCCTGAGTTGCCTGTATGGATTGATTGAGGCTGTCTAACCCGAGGACCTCATCGATGATCTCCCTGACTTTTTCCTTAGATAATCTCGATGATTCTATATCTGTTTTCATTCCGGCAATCTCAAGGCTCTGCGAGGCAATTTTCTGATAAAGATTCTTGAGATGGTGGTGCTGTGAAAGGGCTAATTTCCTGAGCTCCTGAACCGTTGCAAAAAGAGAGTTGTGATGGCGCAATACTTTCTCTGAATGGGCTTTTCCCGAGGCATGCTTCTGCTCAAGATTTTCCATCCTGGCGAAGATGAGCTGGATGTCCTTATGAACATTCTGGAATGAGTTTCCCAGGAGATGGTGAAGCTGTTCGATGTGCAGGATTGCCCGTTCTACTTTTTTTGAGCTCCTGAATGGCGGCATTTTTTGGGTATGAGAACCGGAACTATTTAAATCTTGTCCTTTCCTGGGAATATTTTGGGAAGATTATGGGACTAAATTGGGAATATCTTTCCGACGGTAGTGTGTACATTTTTGGGACTTATGTGGGATTGTCCTGGGAATCAAATGGGACTGCGCTGGGACTTGGGCGGGAATGGGGGGGGAGGGGAGGGTATGAGGGATTAAAAGTGTGGGGGCAGCAGAAGAGTCATAAAAAAATTGTCCTTTTTTGTTGGATTTCTGAGGTGGTTTGGGTTAACAAAGGCGGCCCGGGCGGTGGTTTTTTGTATGATTTTTTGAAAGAAAAATTTAGCGGAGTTGGCAAAAAAATGAGGTTCAAAGAGATTAAGATTTGCATGATCCTGGAGAATTTTTTTGTAATATTTTTTAAGGTTTTTAGAGCCTTTTTTGGAAATATTTTTTTGGTGAAAGTGTGAGTTAAAGAGTAACAGTTAAATATGGAAAAAGAGTTGAAAGGAGGTTGTATAGGCGTATTATTGTGCCTTGCATATTAATAAATTGTTAAATTATCCGCTCTATTGCGCCTAGTTTTATAGAAAATCATTGTTGGTTATTATGACTTTTGGTTAGATAGAACCATTAATTGGCGTAAAGATGCGGCTTTTGATAAGGTCCAAATTGATGAGGGGGGATAAGGGTTTATAGATATTAGTTTGAGTTGAATGACTTAGGCCATAAATTATATTGGTTTGAGGAACCATAATAGGATGGGAAAAGTATAAAAAGTGAGAGTTAATTCTTATTGTTTTGTCTTCAAGACATGCCTTAGAGAAAGAAAATGGTACAAATAAGTGGCTGTTCGGATTATATAAACTTATTTGTGATTGAATCGTAATGCTTTTCAGCCTAGGGTTGAATAACGGAGAAAGAAAGTGTTTATGGCGCAATTAAAAACACCAATTAAGCTTAGCAAGGGGGGTTTAGCTAAAGCTCTTTCGATGATAGGGTGGGTAAATGAGCCAAAAGTGAGACTTGAGCAGTATATTACTGATCCTGAGATAGCTGCCACAGTCCTTTGGGATGCTTATTTGAGGGGGCATATAAAAGGGAAAACCATAGCGGATCTCGGGTGCGGGAGCGGGATATTAGGGATAGGGTGCATCCTCTTAGAGGCACGTGAAGTGTATTTTGTAGATGCCGATCCTGAGTCACTTGAGGTTGCAAGGGAAAACGCCCCCCAGATTAAAAGTGAGTGCAAAAGCGCATCCCAAACCCATTTTCTGGCTGGGGATATCAGCAGATTCGTGCATTGTGTTGATACAGTTGTCATGAACCCGCCTTTTGGGACAAAAAGTGAGCATGCAGACAAAGAGTTCCTTGAAAAGGCGTTTTCTCTGGGGGATTCAGTTTATAGTTTCCATAAAAGCTCAACAAAAGAGTTCATCACAGGCTTTGGATCCCGGCATGGATTTTCGGCAATAGAAGTTAAGGATTTTAATTTTCCCTTAAAGGCTTCCCTGAGCTTCCACCGACGGAAAATACACCGGATAAGGGTCAGCTCTTTTTATTTCGAGAGGGGGGGAGGGCAGCTATGCAAAGAGCGGCACAGCACTGGAGGAGGATACTGTTTAGGATAAGGATGGGGGCTGATAAAAATGGAATTAAGAAAGCTTTTTAAATAAGCCATATTTTCTTCAGGCATCGAGGAGTTTATCATGGAAATGACTGTTATCGAGGAAAAAAAAGACAAACTTATATTTGAGGTTGATGAGAATACCGGATTTCTCCATGCGCTCAAAAATGAATTGTGGAATGACAAAGACGTCAAAGTTGCCACTATATTTGTGAAACATCCGCTTGTGGGAAAACCCCGGATGATTGTCGAGGCAGATGATCCACGGAAGGCGATTATATCAGGATGCTCCAGGCTGAAAAAGGCTAATGAGAAATTTGCTTCTGAAGTCAAGAAAGAGATTAAGTAAGGGCAGGAACAGATAAGTCAATAGGCTCTTTATGTGTTTCAGCAGTTCCTTTTAGGAGTTCAGTTCTTTTTTGGTGGTTCGGTGTTCTTTTTGAGGGTTCAGTATACTCTTTAGGTGTTTTTGTATACTCCTATTTCCGATTTTCCTTGTAAAATTCTTTTGTTATAGCCCCTATAATGACTGTTTTTTAATCGAAAAGCATAAAAATGTGTGGTGCCTAACAGAAAAAAGATAGATTGAAATCATAATCCAATTAAAGTTATATCGATTAGAGTTTATCGATTAGAGTTTATCTATTAGAGTTTATCGATTGAGGTATACCTATTGGGGCAACATCAATAATACCAAATTCAGGATTCACTTTTGAATTGGAGGGATTATGGCTTACATCCGAATCAAAAAGATCAAGACAAAAAAGGGGGAATGTTACCCTTATGCCTATCTCGTGGAAAATTGCTATAAAAAAAGGGCGAAGGGATCCCGGCAGAAAGTTTTGAGCTATCTTGGGAGAGTATATGAGCTCCAGAAGGTTAAAGAGAGGCCAGTCATCCTTGAACACCCTTTCGAAGGTGATAATTTTAAGGCTGCAATGCTTGACCTTGTAAAAAGAGAGCTTCTCAACCATGGATTTGTCGTTTGGAATGAAATATACAGGGAGGGAGATATTGAGATCATGTTCACTCCTGAAGGATTAGCAGCAACAAAAAACGGCAAGCCTGAGAGGATTGTGCTGCAGATGAACGAAGGGTTTCTGTGCAGGGAGACTCTTGATGAGCTGATCAACTTCAGGGGGAGAGGGGATGAAAAAGAACGGGGGAGGCTGTTTGCCAAAGCGCTTGTCAAAGCGGGCATCAATATCACCCAGGAGATGTTTGTGGCATTAGCTGAAAAGTTTGTTCTCGATACTGCGGGGGATGGGGATAGTAAACTTATGCTCCCGTGATAGAAAAATCGTTCTCAGTATTTATTAAGCTCCCCTCGGAGCGGGGCTCTGCCAAGCTTCATAATGCTCCAGTATTGTTGGCCCCCAATATATCTCAGGAAAGCATATATAGGCGAGATTGTTTTTCATCACTATGGGCAGGAAAATACCTTCGCACGTTGCAATCATCCTTGACGGGAACAGGCGGTGGGCAAAAGCACACGGGCTGCCTGCATCAAAGGGGCATGAACGAGGGCTGGAGAAGATCAAAGAAGCGATGCTGTGGTGCATCGAAGCCGGAGTAAAAGAGCTGACGCTGTATTGCTTTTCTACGGAGAACTTCAAGCGGGGTAAGGATGAGATAGACTTTTTGTTCAGGATGTTCCAAAAGAAAATATCGGGGTTCAGCAAAGATCCCGTCATCAGGGAGCATGGGGTTAAAATCTCTGTTATCGGAAAAATATCAATGTTTCCCAGGGAGCTTCAAAAAGAGATGCTCAGGATTATGGAGGAGACAAGAGCAAATGGGGGATTTAAGCTCAACCTTGCGATGGCGTATGGGGCAAGGATGGAGATTGCGGATGCGCTTGGGATCCTTAAGGAAAAGGCAGCGAATCCTGTGGCGGAGGAAGATGTTAGTCAGTCCCTCAGCGTTCCCGATGATGTCGATCTGCTGATACGGCCGGGCGGCGAGAAGCGGCTGAGCAATTTTCTCCTCTGGCAGAGCGCTTATGCTGAGCTGATGTTTTTAGATGCGATGTGGCCGGAGTTTTCCAAAGAAGACTTTTTCGGGTGTTTGGAGGAATTTTCCCGGAGGGAGAGAAGGTTTGGGGAGTGAGGGAGAAAAGAGTAGAGGGGCAGCGTAAAGATTGCCGTCAGCTATGGCCCAAAAGTGACTGTTTCCCTTAGTATCTTTCTTTAGTAATTTTCTTTAGTATTTTTCTTTAGAATCTTTTTTCAGATATGTTATTCCGGCAGTTTATTTCTGCAGTTTTTTCTTTTTGATAACGGCTGAGATTATGATAAGAGATAATAACACAAGAATCAGCACATATAACTTTCCCAGAGGGTTCCCAGCGCTTGTTTCCTGAATTTCGGAAGGATCGTCAGGGGCGGAAGCATTTTCCGGCGCAGCAGGCTGCAGGTCCTCAGCCTGAGGCTGGATTGCATCTTCAGCGGCCCCGGAAGCTGCCCTCTGTTCAACGGGGACTTTGCTACCCACAATCGCAAAGACTGAGAACCCAGGGGTCTCGGCGGAATAATACTGAAACAAAGCATCTTCTCTGACGAATGCCGTCGGAAGGGTTGTCCAGGACTTTTCAGAACTGCCGTATCTTTTGAGCACGACGCTTGACGGGTCAAAAAACTCCACTCTTGGAACCTTAAACCTGACGATGGCTTTGGCAAGAGCGGCGTTTGAGATCTTTCCCAGGGTAATCTTCAGGTAATGGTAAACTGCCTTCCCATCGCCAGGTGAAAGAGGGGAAGTTGAATCGAGGTTATCCTCCAAAGCATCTATAACCGTAACCGTCGAGGCAGTGATTGTGTTTTTTAGTGTCAGTTCAATCTCATCCACTGCTATTTGCGAGGACACAATATCTACAACCTTAGTCTCGCCTGCATTGAATTTTCCTGAGTTGACCGTTTCGGACTTTCCCTTTGAGCCAACCGCGGCACCGCCACCGCCACCTCCGCCTCCACCACCGCCTCCACCGCCACCGCCACTTGAACTGCTGCTACTGCTGCTTCCGCCTGCTGCAGCAGCCTCCCTATAAGTTGAGAACTCACAGAAAGGAATTTCCCATGCGCAGGTTGTCGCATTGATCAAGGTGGAAACATTGGTGCGGTTCACACAATTTGCACCGCTGTCATCACAGTGGAAGATAGCATCACAGGTTCCTGAAAAAGGAATCTTGACACGGCAGGTTTCAGGATGGAGGTTGTTGATGAGCTTGTCCCTTGTCTCAGAGGTAAAGCCGGCTATCGCGCTCGTCCCGATAATGTCGCCGGAATCGCTGATGCTCCTCACCTTGTCATTCAAGCCGGTCTTTGTCAGCGAGGCATTAATAAATTCAAAATAAATTGAGCCATCTGAATTGTTAATCTTGATATTGACCTTTCTCCCCAAGGTGTAGTTCATCTTCATGCCTGCCTTCGGACCGCAGACTGTGCCCTGTATGTGCTCATAGGTTCCGTCCCTGTCAGCATCAAAGCCCACAGACCAGCCTTCGGGGGATTTTATCCTTGCCACAAAACTGCAGAACCCGCACTTCCCCTTCTTGGCAGTCTTCAGTGAAGAGCATTTGCTCAGGGCGCACTTGCCTCCGGAGTCACAGACTTCCAGCTTGAAATAATATTTTGTCTCGTTTGCCAATGCATAGCCGAGGGTATCATTATAGATGTCTGCAGTATGCCAAAGCTTGTAATCCCGCATCGAGGCGCTTGTAATGCCGATGTCCCTGACCGTGGCGTTCAGGGTTGTGCACTTGCTGTCATTAGCGTAGAATTTCAAAGAGCCATTCGTCGGCTTGTTGGTATCATACATCACCAAAGCACTGTCAGGATACTCCTCAATCTTCACCCCAGTCACCAACGGAGAGCTGGTGTCATTGAAGCCTGCGCCATTGATTCCGGAACCGGTGCACTTGGATGAGTATTGGCAGTCCCAATCAAAGCAGTCTGTCGAGTTATCCGTGTCATCATCAATGCCGTTAAAGCAATCCTCATACTGGACATAGCCTTTCTTAAGGATATCCTCAAATTTAGCCACATCGGCCCCATAAGAAAAGACGTCGGTTATCTCAAAATCAACGGAGCCAGGGCTGATATAACCGGGGCCGGCAGTATCGCTCGGGCTGGAGGCATTCCCGGTGTTCCCAACCGTTGAAACATAGATTCTCATGTCTTTCTTAGAGTTATACAATGTCGGATATTTTGCCAAATCGCCCTTCTTGATGGCTACCATCGCCCCGCCAATATCCGAGCACATCAATTTTTTCCATGCGCTGATCTTGATATCGGTGCTCGCCCATTTTGAGCTGTCGCACTGGTAGGCGTTAAAGGTCTCAACTGCCTTGCTCTTGTTGGTGCTCCAGGCGCTTGAATACCTGAAGCGGAACTCATAGCCCTCAGCAGTGATATTATCGCTTAATGCACAGCCGCCGGCCGAAGAGCCGTCCGTATCCAGATAGACAAACAATTCAACACTCTCATTACCTGCGCCAAATATTTCAGAGCCTTCTGTCAGGATTTTCTCCTTGTTGCAGACTGAAGCATTGCTGAAGTCCTTTACATCCACGCCAAAGCCGAAAGAATCTTCCATGTCTTTCATGCCAAAGCCGCAGATATCGACGCTCGCCTGAGGAGTGTCATTGACGCAGAGGTCATACCCGATAACAACGGGAGCACCCCCTTCAATCTTGTCAAAGATGTCATTCATGCTTCCGGGATTGCACCATCCGGCTACCCATTTGCAGCCTGACTGCCCATTGCATGAAGATTCAGTAGCGTTTGCTGAACAGACGGGCTCACAGGTGCTCCAGCTTGAGTTCTTGCAATACTGGTTCTGCCTGCATAAAGTAAGATTGTTCTGAAGGGTCATGTTCATATAACACTGGTCATAAAGGGTCATGCAGCTTGAGCCGTAGGAATTGTTGCTCCACCAGCAGCCACTGCCTACGCAGTTGGCCTGAGAGCTTTGGTTCCAGCAGTTCTTTCCCCAATCAACATCACAGAATGGATTTGTTTCCGCAAACCAGCCGCAGCTGATATTCTGGGTGTTATTTTTACAGGCAGACTTGTTTTTGTTGTTATAACATTCCGAGCCAAAGGAAGTTCCAATGCCTCCTGCTGATGAAACTGCTCCCGGGCTGAAGCCTTCTCTTGGGGAGCACCACCCTGAATTTTTCCACCTGCAGCCGGAAGCGGCTGAACAATTAGCCTGGTTATTTGCATTTGAAGAATTATAACAGGTTGTGGACTGCTGCTCCTCGCACCATCCGCTTTCATCTATCCACGAACAGCCTGAAATGCCCTGGCAGTTTGTCTGGTTTCCCGTAACATTGACCGCATAACATCCTGCATCACAATAACTTCCCCAACTCTGGGTGCTCCAACTGCATTTCCCACCAGATATACCCTCACAGTCCCCTCTTGACGATTTCCACCAGCAGATGCTCATATTGTTCTCGCACCACGCTGACCTGTTTGAGGTTCCGCCAATAGTTTCGTTCCTCCATGCGCATCCTGCGCTGCTGCATGAGGCATTATTATAATTATTCCAGCAATTGCCGCTCCAATCAACAGAGCAGTAAGGATTTGAATAAGCATTTCTCTTCCAGGAGCAGCCTGCCTGCGAAGAGCAGTTTCCCTTGTTGGCATACTGCCAACAGTTCTTTGGCTTGAAATCATTATGGTCACACCAGCCTCCTGATGAAGCGCACCAGCTCGTGCCTTTTCCGCTGCTCTCACACCAAGTATCATTCGTCCAGGAGCATACCGAGTTTGCCAGGCATGGAGTTTCATTCAGGGCTGTGCATTGCTCAGCGATACTCCAGTCACGCTCGCAATAGGAATTTCCAGTACCATTATTCCAGATGCACGATGACTGATCCTGGCACAATGAGCTGTTTGTGTCATATTTCCAGCAATTGCTGCCCTTGAAGTCGCACCAGCTTCCCCATTTATCACTGATCCATTCACAGCCATTCGTCTTGCAGCTTGTGTTATCAGTCCATCCAAAGCAGTCCCCATCCACAAGACCGCAGAAAGAATCAGCAAAACAGGCAGGATCTGCGCAGTCAACCAGCTCATCATTATCATTATCGACTCCATCCCAGCAAGTCTCCACATCTTCGCCGATATTTGCGGCACAAGAGCCCTCAGTCTCTGTCCCCTCCCACTTGCAGCTTCCTGTCTGATTAGCCACACTCGTCCTTCCCAGATTAGCGCAATCCGTCTGGGCCTTGCAGCGGTCACAGGCGTCCTCACAGGTCTTTTCACCTTTGTTCATGCAATAGCCTCCGGTCCCTGTCGTGTTGTCTGCAATCCATTTGCAGCCGCCGCCAGCGGAATTAGCCTTGCTGTTCAGGCAATAATGGCTGGGGATCTTGGTCGTGTCATTCGAGGCAGAATTCCCCTTGAAGGTGCAGTCAGCGCAATTCGCATCACAATCCCCTGCAAGCCCTTTCTTCCATTCTTCCTTTGCCTTGCAGAAACCAATGGTGTTAGGAGCATTGGCGCTTCCCGTAAATTCACAGAAGCCCAGATTGCTGGCTTCACATGCCGTTTTTGCGTTGCTGCTGTTGATGGTGTTGCCATCGCTGTCTCTTTTTTCGCAGGCAAAGCAAGCCTTGTCGCAATTTTCCTCATCGTCAAACTTGTACTCGCACCTTCCTGTCGGGACAGAAATGTTGCCCTCGCAATAATTTTCAGTCACCCACTTGCCGCCAGCATACTCACAGGTCTTTTGGTTTTCGATGGTAACGAGGCTTTTTGATGATGTGTTCCCAAAAACCTGATCAGATTTCAGGGTGCATTTTTGGGAAGAGTTCTCCCATTTGCAGGGCATATACCACGGAGAGCCGGCAATTTTTTCACAATTTCCCTTAGCCTCTGCATCTTCACAGGACTTTTCACCGCCAGGGGTCTGGGACAGCTGATTGTAGCATGAGGAGCCATAAGTCTCTTTCTGGCACGTCCCATTATTCCATGTGCAGCAAGAGGACAACACAGCAATGCTTGAGCATAAGTCCGAGCTGTTGATAAAAGAGCAATCGATGCCATCGGCAGAGATGTTGCTTCCATAAGTGTTTATGGCCTCGTCACAAACGCTGCCGGTGAAATTGCATCCCAGCGTCTTGTTGCAGTTGGATTCATTAAAGTCAAAGATGTAGCATCCGGGATTCCAGTCATTGATGATACTTCCGCTGGAAAAAGAGCCGTTTCCCCATGAAGGCTCCTTACAGAGGCCACCTGCGCTCAGGTTGTTGAAGCTTGAATATTCCCACCAGCAATAATAAGTGTCCATGCAGGACCTTTCTGTCGTTATGTTGGAGCATTTTACCTGGGCAATATTCTTGCTGCAGGTGCCTGTCCCCGTCCCATTACCGCTCCACACACAGCTGATACCATACGGATTTTCCACGCAAGCGCTTTCATTATAGCCATCGGCCTCGTCCCAATTCCAGCAGTTCACTTCCTCACACCAGCCGGAACTCTTGTAGCCCTTCCATAGGCATTTAGGCTTGGCAGCGCAGGTTGCATTCGTCGTTGATTTCCAGCAGGTGTCAGTGTCACAAAACGAGCCTGAGGACCAAAGGCATTTTAGGCCGGCAGTGTTATTTTCACAGGCAGAAGCATTGGTAAAATCATAGCCGTAGCAGGCTTTCTGCTGGCATGAACCCCACTTCCAGAGGCAAAGCCCATTCTCGGCGCCGTCGCAGGTTGATTGGTTGGGGTAAATCTTTGAGTCCCAGCAGCTTGTTTCACGGCAGTAATTATTTGAGCTGTCCCAAGTGCAGTTAAGGCTGTTAAATCCTTTGGATGCCCTGCAGGTGCTCTGATCTGAATATTCATAACAATTCTTCTGCATGCATTGGCCCCATGCACATCCTGTCGCATTCGTGCAACCTTCCTGAGTAAGTTTATTGTAACACCCGGTGCCTCCTATGCTATAACAGGAAGATGCCCATTTGCAGCTGAAGTTTTGGGTGTTATTTTCACATCCGGAGGCAGACGTTCCGGAAAAACCATTCCAGCAGTCTGTTTCGGTGCAAAAAAAAGATTCGTGGCCAGGGGTCCATGTGCAATTCTTTCCCGGGACAACTGTTCCTGTGCAGGCTGTCTGGTTTTCCAGGCTCCAGCAGGAAAGCTCCTGGCACCAGCTTCCCCAAGCATCTGATTTCCATGCGCAGCCATTTTCAACTGTGCAAGTCGTATTGGAAGCATAAGTCCAGCATGATGCAGCGTAGCTCAAACTCGAAAAGAACAAGATTGCGCCTGCACCAAGAAGCGCAATGACAAAGAGGATTGCCCCTTTTTTCATCCCCACACCATCTTTTTTTAATCTTGAAAGGTGAAGTATTTAAAGTTTATCTTTTGGTGGCTCTGTTCAAAATCTCGCTTCGCCCGGGTTAGCAGCACGCAAAAAGCTAACGCTTTTTTCTAGTTGCGCTCCCTTTGGTCGGCAACAACCCCTGCCCTCGCCTCGCCGATGTTGTTGGATTCGTAAACAATCTTTCCAAAGTACCGATTTGTCGGGGACTGCTCCCTTTGAAGTGGTGAGTAGGGCATTTTCAACGAAAGAGAAATCATCTGAATACACCATGGGGGATGGATTGTTTCTTTATATGCCGATTCAATTTGTGCCCCTTTCAAATCACAAATGTGCAAAATTAGCGGTTTAGGTCATTTCGAAATGCTCCTGCGGTCGCATCTCTTCAAGATTAGCCTTTCTTCGGAAAGGTAATCTTTCGAAATGTATTGAGACATTTCTTCAAGATTAGCCTTTCTTCGGAAAGGTAATCTTTCGAAATGTATTGAGACATTTCTTCAAGATTAGCATTTCTTCCGAAATGTAATCTTTCCCTATCAATGATTACAAAGTTATAAATATAAGCTTGCCCGGAAAAATTTGTTTTACTCAATTTTATTTAAGGTGTTTTCATGGACAACTATTCGCAATTCAAGGAGTATATGGCTGTCTGCCTTGAAAAGTTTAAGGAGATTGACCGGAAAGAGACTATACGGCTGGTGTCGCATCTTGATGCCGACGGGATATGCGCATGCTCCATCATGGTCAAGGCACTGAACACAGACAACAGGAAATATTCTCTGAGCATCGTGCAGCAGCTTACCGATGATGTCATCCTTGGATTGAGCAAAGAGCCTTACGAACATTTTATCTTTACGGATCTTGGGTCCGGGCAGTTAAGTTTTTTGAAGAAACATCTTTTTGACCGGCAGGTGATCGTGCTTGACCATCATGAGCCGGAAAAGATCAAGCTGCCCAGCAGTTTTGTGCATGTCAATCCGCACCTCTTCGGGATTGATGGCGGCAAGGAGATTTCCGGGGCAGGAGTTGTCTATCTCTTTGTAAAAGGCCTGAACAAGGCAGTTGAGGATCTCGCAGGGATCGCCCTTGTGGGGGCAACTGGGGATGTCCAGGAAGACGGGAAAGGATTTTTGACACTAAACAAAGAAATCCTGGATATTGCTGTCCGGAACGGAAAAGTAAAGGTAATCACAGGGCTCCGTATTTTTGGGGCGCAGACCAGGCCGCTGCATAAAGTATTGGAATACTGCACTGACCCTTTTATTCCCGGAGTGAGCGGAAGCGAGTCCGGTGCAATCCAGTTTTTGCATGAGACGGGCATCCAGGCAAAGAATGGGAATGAATGGAGAAAGATTGTGCACCTTGACCAGGAAGAGATAAAAAAACTGGTTTCCGGGATCATCATCAGAAGATTGGGGGAAGAGAAGCCGGAAGATGTGCTGGGGAATGTCTATATCCTGAATGAAGAGGAAAAAGAAAGCCCTTTCCGTGATATGAAAGAATTCTCGACTTTGCTCAATGCCTGCGGGAGGCTGGATAAGGCCTCGCTGGGGATCGGCGCATGCCTGGGGGATAAAAAAGCGAAAGAAAGGGCAATGGCCAGCCTGGTAGGGTACAAGAAGATGATCATCAATGCGATGAGATGGTTTGATGAAAACAAGGATGGCGGGAAAGTCATGAAAGGAGATGGATATCTTATCATCAATGCGGGGAGCGACATCAAGGCAAGCATGATCGGGACGATGGCTTCCATTCTTTCAAAATCCACTAAGCTCAGGAAAGGGACATTCATCATGTCAATGGCTGACCTGCTTGACGGCAATTACAAGGTTTCGCTCCGCATGACAGGAAGGAACGGGATAGACCTGAGGGATGTCATCAAAAGAATCGCTGAAAAAGCAGGCGGGGAGGCAGGAGGGCATATGTATGCTGCCGGAGCGATGATCAAAGGGGAAAAGGTTGAAGATTTCATGAAAGAAGCGCAAATGGTATTAGAGAGCAGGGCGAGGGAGGAGGTTGTGAACTGATTGTATGTGCAGGTGGGCCCTGTTCTAATGATGCAAATCCCTTAACATCTCTTCGTGCTGGTCCTGATATTTGTCAAAGTGGTCTGCGCAGACATTGCGGCCATTCCAGACTTTAGTGGCAGGCTTTTCGCAGTTTGGCTCTCGGCATTCGGCTGGCATTTTTTCAAAGGGGAATGATTATCTCCAAGGGTGTGTCTCTCTCACTAAACCCATAAGATGTAGTCTCCCCCCAAGCGCCTCATAAGAAGCAATGTAAGGAGAACCACCTATATCAACGATAACTGCATATCTTGTTTGGTTGTGGCAGGTTGGGTCTGGAAAGCTTATCCAATGACCAATAGCAGGGGGGTTATTCGCTAATTCTTCAATAGAGTGATATACTGGAAAAGTGATGCTAACACCATTTGCATTCCGCCTTTCGATTGTCAGCGCCATCTTACAGCGCCACCCTTATCGTGTCGATGTTGTCGGCTACTTCCTGGCCTTTTTTTGTCAGGGTAAGGAGCTTCAATCGGCCCTGCTTCTCGAAATTAACCAGGCCGGCATCGGACATCTGCTGCAGGATTTTGACAACATGGGAATAGGTGCAGTCAATCTGCTTTGCCAGCGAAGATGCATATGTCGAATCTTTGGTGTTCTTCAAGTTGACCAGCATCATTGCAGGCTTTTCTCTAAAGAATACATTAAAGACTTTATTGTTCATAAACCCGAACCCCCACCACCTCTCCAAACGTTAGATTGAGAAAGGTATACTGCAGTATATAAATCTTTCGAACGGGGTTTTTACCTGTTTGGACTGGGCAGTGAGGAAAAAACGGAGATTTTTTCTGTTGGAGGATCAACGCCAGAAAGGAATTTTTCAGAACGGATTCCACACCATGAGGTATTCTTTGGTAATTGTCAGAATGTCATAGTAATTATACCTGCCTACAAATCTTGCCTTGAAGCTGTCCATTAAGGCATGCAGCTCTTTATGGGAAGGGAGATGGAGCTCAACCAATAAGTCATACTTTCCCAGCAGCTCGATGGCAAAAAGGCAGGATTTTGTTGCTGCAAAGAAGTCTATGATCGATTTTTTTGCCCTGGGATCATTTAATGCAATGTTCATCTGGTAGAACTGCAAGCCCAGCTTTTCAAAGTTGGGGGAAGTGACATAACGCATGATAACGTTGGATTTTTCAAGCTTTTTCATCCGGTAAGCGATGGCTTTATGATCAATCCTGAGGGCTTTTGCCATCTTCATGACTGGCATGCGCGCATTGACGGAGAGCTGAGAAAGAATTTTTTTGTCGGTTTCATCCAATGCATAGTTCTCGATAATTCCGGCGTGATACGTGTCCCGATGCTCTTCGCCGGCATAGAGGAACTGGCAGTTAAGCCTGTGTGTTTCTAAAAACGCAACAATCTCTTTTTCCTGGACATAATCGCCATAAGTTTCCATAAAAGGGTCGAGGAATGATTTCATATCTCCGGGGCTCTTCACCATGATCAGGAAAACCGCATCGTAAACTCCCTCTACGCTGGCAAGATAGGAAAGATGGGGCTGCTTTTGGATGTAGGCAAACAATTCTTTTTCTTTTTCCGGCGTTAGATTCTTGAATTTAGCATAGATTTTATAGTAATAGTAGCCGAGCTTTGAGGTGTTGCAGACAGTGTAGAAATAGTTGATGCAGCCTTCCTTCAATAAGCGGTTAAGCCTGAAGTTGACTGTTTCTTTGCTTTTCCTGAGCTTTTTGGCAAGCTTTGAGGCCGAGAGCCTTGCATTTAGGTCAAGCTCATACATGAGCTTTTTGTCGAGGAGATCAAGAGGCGCTATTGTCGTTTCCATTGTTTTCTGATTTGGCTTTATGCTCTGCAATGAACTGGGCAGTTGTTTTAACTTTGACAAGATGCTGGGCAGTGAAGTCTTTGTCGTCTGTCCAGATGAAGGCTGCACTAAGGCTAAGGGCAGATGCAAGATAGTCTGCGTCTTTTATGTCCCTCATCCCCAAAATCGATATTGCTTTCTGCATGCAAGCCACATAAGAGAATTCATCAACAAGCTTAACAAAGAGAAAAAGAAAATTGAAGTATCCTTCAAAAATTTCTTCTGAGTAGCCCGCTTTCCTGCATATTTCCAGGCGGTATTTCCTAACCTCCCGGGCTATCTTTCCTGGCGTATAAAACGAATATTTTTCTGACAGCAACAAAGCTAAAACCCTTCTTGAGCCAACTAATGCAGAGATTAGGATATTGGCATCAACAATCACAATCATTTGCGCCCTGTTACCTTTTTTCCTAAGGAAACTGCAAATTCCCTGATTTCTTCATCGCTCAGCTTGTTTTTATGCACCAGCTCATCAAAAGCCTTCAAAGCCTTTAGCTTCTCCCTAGCACCATCCCTCATAACAGCGCTCCATCTCACCTGGTTGTTCTTTTTCATCTCCTCCCAAAGGTCGTCTTCAATCGTTACGGTCATGTTATGCGGCATAGTTTTCACCTCGTTTTAAGTATTTTACGTGATATCAAGTAAATTAAGTATTTAAAGGTTTTGGATTTTTAGTTGGTGAAATTTGACGGATTACCCATTATGATTGCCTTGATTTATAGGTATATTGTAGGTAATTCTGGCATTATTCTTACTCATTTATCTATTTATTTATATATTTTTTGGAATAAAAGTATAATTATAGTGATAACATTAATAATCTAGATTATGTAACCACTTAGGTATGGTAAATATTTATGAGAACTCTACAGCAGATTTCACCTGGAAATATTATACCCCCCGATTACTGAAAGGAATACTCGCATTGGAACCCGCTGCGCTTATCCAAATAGCCTGCACAATAGCTGAAGCCATCAAGCAGGGGCAGAGAGTTTTTGCTTTCGGAAATGGGGGAAGCGCTGCATTGGCAGAGCAGTTCATCGATTCCCTTATTTTTAGCATTCCCCAGGAATTTCCCTTTGATTCCTACGCCAATGTCCCCTATCATCGGGCGATAAAATGGCCTAATGAGATTGTGTTCAACCAAGAGGTCATCAGAAAGGGGAGAAAGGGAGATGTTGCAGTTCTCATTTCTGCAAGTGGTAACTCCTTAAACATCCTTAATGTATCAAAACTCTGCAAGAAAAAAGAAATAGTCCCTATTTCTATCTCACAGAACGGGAAGATCTGCAATGATTATGAAGCAAAGCCACTCCTTCAGGTAATCATCGCTGAACCAGACCAGCAGATAGCAGAGGACATCACCCATGCTGCATTGCAGATTACCTGCCAGCTGGCTTCGATTGCGTGCTCTACAACGTTAGATGAGCAAAATGTTCTAGAGCAGATTAAGCACTATGCACAGATGCTTGACAAGGAATTGCAGCTTATTGATCCTAATCAAATTGTTG
This sequence comes from Candidatus Woesearchaeota archaeon, assembly GCA_016180135.1. Taxonomy (GTDB): domain Archaea; phylum Nanobdellota; class Nanobdellia; order Woesearchaeales; family JACPBV01; genus JACPBV01. Next base: position 41,696 of record JACPBV010000009.1, on the reverse strand, counting down.
AGGCTTCTGCATCAATCGCAAAAGCTTTTACAGATGGGCAGAAAGTTTTCATTGAAGCTCCCTGCATGGGCAATGTCGCTATCCAGGCACACCACGGCATGCACAACCTCAAATGGGATGGGCTGTCCCACATCCAAAAAAGACCTTCGAATATGGTGATTTCAGGATTTGACTTCATCCACCTCAGCGGTGTAGGGAATGACGGAGGCGATGGCTTCAATCATGCTATTGAGATTGCAGACAACAGCTCTGAAGGAGATATTGCCCTGTTTTTTTCAACTGAGCAAGACAAAGAGATAGAGCGACGTATCAGCCTTGCTGCACAGAAAAAAGAAGTCAGATTCTTTTCATTAAGAATTCCTGAACATCCCGCTTTAAGCGCACAGATTGCACAGACCATCATCCACTTACTGGGAAGAACGCTCAACGCATACCTTCATGTGCAGGAAGGGAACATCGGAAAGGAGGAATTTGCAAGCAAGCTTGGGAATGACCTGGCGAACCTGCGGTACAAGGAACCTATCAGAAAAAAGCTGATTGAGGAGTATGGTGAGATTCAAAATGGTTGACCCAAAAGAAACGCTGGAGATAATGGGCAAAAGAAGGTCTGTAAGGAAGTTCATGGAAGATGAGAGAATCCCGCTCCAGATACTGAAGCGGATTGTTAACAGCGCGCACTATGCACCATTTTCGTGCAACCTGCAGCCGCTATCATTCCTTGTCGTTCAATCCGACAGTAAACGGAAGAAAATATTCCCGGCTATCTCATGGGCCAGGCGCGTACAAGGCTATGCCCCAAAGAATGGTGAACATCCAAGTGCCTATACCATTCCACTGGCGGACAAGGTTGAAGTCAATGGGCTCATTAAAAAATTTTATGGGCGGGATAGTGGGAAAGAAGCGCAAAAAGCCAAGCGGTCTATTGACATCAGCATTGGAATTGTTATCGGGTTTATGGTGGTGCAGGCGGAGCTTGAAGGTGTCAGCAGCTGCGTCCTTGCAGGAATCGACGAGCGGGCAATTAAAGAAGCACTTCACATTCCTGAAAAGTTCGCAATTCCATCTATCATTGCGCTTGGTTACGCTCGGCAGAAGCCAAAAATAGTTTCTATAGGCCCAACGGAACCAACAAGATACCGGATAAGCAGTGGAGAGCTGATTGTTCCAAAACGAAAGCAAAAAGTGAGGTGGATGTAGGATGGAAATTCAAAGCAGAGGTAATGGTGGGGGGAAAAATGTTGGAGAAGATAAGGGCAGGGATAATAAAATCGGGCAAGATAAGGGAAGCCCTCCAAAAAAAATATTGTCCCCCCAGATTATTGGATGTGCATACACCTACCATACAAGCCTTGCAGTCAGAAAGAACGCCACAAAGGGGCTTCCAGAGGAAAAGTTTTACAGCGCACAAAAAAAAGATTTTTCCTATTTCCTTAAGTCAAAAAAAATGGCTATTGGTGTTGGAGAGAGCATAAATCTTTTCCCGGGGAACCCAAAGGTTTCCTGCTGGCCCGAGCCAGAACTTGCCCTCCTGCTTGGGGAAAAGCATAAGATCATTGCAGTAGCGCTTGCTATTGACTTGACCGCTCCTGAGGTTGAATATGGCGGCAGATGTAAAGATAAGGAAGGGAACTGGCATGATGGAACTTTTTTTGGCAAAGTGTGGGATGGAAGTCTCGCCATCGGCGAGTTTAAGCCTGTCGTGGATATTGGGGAGCTAGAGAAAATCAATTTTTCTATCGGGCTAAAAGTTGAAAGGGCAGGAAATATTATTTTTGACCATAAATATTCAACTGCTTTGGGTGAGAGGGGAAGAAAAGAATTGTTTTCTGCCCTGCCTGATAAGGTTTTGAAGGATTATGGCAGCCTTGTCACCCAACATGGGGAAGATCTGCCGCCATCAAAAAAAATCCAGGTTGAGATGATGGAAGGAAAGATGTTTCTGCCAGAAAATACAATCATTTTGGCTGGAACTGGCTTGATGAAACCGCCAACGTTTCTTTTACAGGCAGAAGATACAGTAACAGTCTGTTCAAATCTGCTTCAGGAGCTCAAGGTAAAAGTAAAAGAGTTATCAATAATCCTATTGGGGAGGAATGAAAAATGAAACCAAAACCAAAGAATAAAAACACCATCACCGCAGCTGATGTGTATGGGCTGTTTAGGTTAGCTTTAGCGCCTCAGGAAACTCCCTTCAATTATATTAAGGTGGAACTTGAGAATAAAAATGGCAAGGGCAGGATGGAACTATTTGGCTATGATTATTCAGAGGTATCAGGCAACTCTCCTTTTCGGTATCCAGATAGTGACCTGCATGGGAATATTTATGTGAACACGGATTCTTTTGCGCCATTACGCCCGAGAGCGATCTCATTCAAGGGCTTTGCTGATATTGCTGAAAAACTCTTCGGGCCTGATGGTTATATCAAAAGGTTAGGGGGGAGGGGTATTCCATATTTTCTGCTAATTTGGTGAGTTGGGATATAACGGCTTCTCCAGCATATTATGCGAAAATTGAATTTGGTTCACATTGGGTGTTTGGTAAGGGTTTGTGCGTAAACATTAATGCCGCTCCAAAAATATTGATAACCAATATTGGAGAACTCGTCAGCTATTGCAGGGGCCATGGATTGAGGCTGCTAAACCCTGAGAGGTTTGATCATTGGAAGTGAGGGTTATCGGGCAACGCTGCGAGAAAAAATTCCGGGAAAGGCTTTTAAAGTTCGCCAATATTTTATCCCTCATGCTCCGCACCTACCCCTGGGATTCAAAAGAAACCCGGCAGATTAAGAAAACTATCAACGGGATTGCCAGATTTTTAGTAAACGAGATTAGGGGGGATTTGATCACGGTGTATTTGGCAGGCACTATCTTAACGCCTGAAAGGACGCCCGAGAGTGATATTGACCTTTTCTGCATCGTAGGCTCAGAATTTGATTTTAGTCAGGAAGATAAGATCAATGCATTCTTCAAAGAGCAAAAGGATTCCTTGTGCGGCGGGAGAGAGGTTAAATTTCATGGCATTCCGCTCAGTGAGCTTGAAGGGGGGAAGCCAAAAAGCAGGATTACTTCAGGAAAATCATTTAGCATCCCCATCCGCGTTTTAGTGAAGCAATTCCCCCACTTCAAAAGGGTGTTGGGCAGGAAAATTGATTTCACAAGATTTCCAACAAGCGGTATTTCCCCTAGAGAAGAAATCGGCTACTGGCTGCGGTTTGCTGAGCGCAATATTGCATCTATCCGCCAAGGAACATTCAACAGGCCATTCAGCGATTTCATCAAAACAATCCTGAGGCTCTGCAATGCTGATGCCCAGTTCCATTACGGCTATACCTTCGACCCTTCGTTCAAAAAGCTTGCGAAGCACCTGCAAAAGGAGGAAAGGCATATTGTCCATTTGTGCATTGATTTTCGGGCAAAAGGAAAAGCTCTTTCAAAAAAGGAAAAAGATTACTTCCTGAGAAAGGCAGGGGATTATGTTTTTGAATTAAGAAATAGGATTAAATCCAGATGAAGGCGGAACAATGGCTCAAAAAAAAAGGAAAATATTGGTGATTTTTTATGGCCTGCCTGGGACAGGGAAAACAACTGCCTGCAAATTATTTGCTAAAAAGCTCAGGGATTGCTATTTCTTTGATTCCGACGAATATGGAAAAAAGACGGACTTTTTTAGAGGAATCGATTTTGGAAGCTCTTCAGATGAGGCTCTTCAAAGGAGAAGGATGGAATTTTATATGGCTAAGGCGGATATTATTGGTAATCTCATTGAAGGCAATGCGTGCGTGGCACTTGCTTCTGGGTGCGACAGGAAGGAATATAGGGAGATTCTTTATTCGACGGCCCATAGATACCATACAGGAATTATGATGGTTGAGGTAGCCTGCCCGGATAATGTTGCAAAAAAGAGGATGATGGAAAACAAAGGCCATGTCAGCAGCCCGGAAAAAAGATGGGAGCTTTACCAAAGGATGAAACAAAGTTTTCAGCCAATTGGGTTACTTGAAAAATGGAGGCATGCTATAATAACTGGATCAATTAGAAGTGAGTTTGAGGTTGCCAGCCAGATTGATGAACTGATCAGAAAGCGCAGCCTTGAAGAGATTTGATGGCATCTTGAATGAAATACCCTGCCCAACACAACTTATAAAAAGAAACGGAAGAATCTGCACTTATGGCATCAAAAGAAGAATTGAGAAATGTAATCATTATCGGCGGCGGCATGGGGGCTTTAACAGCTGCGCTTTATACTGCCCGTGCAAGCTTGAAGCCTCTTGTGGTGTCGGGGAAAGGGCTTGACCAGCTTAGCTTAACTTCTGAAGTCGAAAATTATCCTGGTTTTGTCAAGGGTATCATGGGGCCTGAGCTGGTGAAGAATGCAAAAGAGCAGGCAAAGCGCTTTGGAGCAGAATTAGTCGGCGAGGATGTTGCTGGAATTCAATCAGCTAAGGCCGGGTTTGAAGTTTCTACACAGAAAAATAAGTTTTTTGGGAAAACAATCATCATTGCGACAGGGGCTTCTGCACGGAAACTGGGGATTACCGGCGAGGAGAAGTTTTTCGGGAAAGGGGTAAGCACCTGCGCTGTCTGCGATGCTGCGCTCTTCCAGGGCAAAGAAGTTGCTGTTGTCGGAGGCGGCGATAGCGCGATGGAGGAAAGCCTTGCACTTTACAAGTTTGCAAAGAAAGTCACCATCATCCACCGGAAAAATGAGTTCAGGGCAAGCAAAATCATGCAGGACAGGGTTTTGGGATTGAAAGATAAGATTTCAGTTATCTGGGACAGCGAGGTTGCAGAGGTTTCAGGGGATAAGTTTGTGAAGGGGATTAAGATTAAGAATTTGGTTAAAACTTCTGTTGATGGGGTTTTTGCTGCCGGAGATGTGATGGATCCGCGATACAGGCAGGCGGTGACTTCTGCGGGCACAGGATGCATGGCTGCATTAGAGGCGGAGTGGTGGGTGGAGAGGGGAAAGTAAGAGAAAAAGTTTATTTTCTTGCGTGGGCTATACCATACTGCCGACTCAGAGCTATACTTACGGACAAAAATTATTGAACAAGAGTTGTCCGTTCGTAATAGCAAAAGACATGTTTATTGTCTAAGCATTTGTGTCTTTTGCTATATAAAAAATCGAAAAAACCTATTGCCCACCAAAAAGCTTTTATACCCACAAATTTTACTTTTTACCCACGAGGTGGTTTTCATGAGCCAGATCATTGCAGACGGGCGTGGAAGAGTAACACTGGGCGCCGGGATAACTGAAAAGTACGGAAAAAAATTTTACCTTATTGAAGCTGCAGGGGAACTCGTATTAATCCCAATTCCAAAGGATCCCCTTCGGCATCTTCAGGAGATGGGAAAAAGAGCAGGCATTGACAGGCATTCCCTCAAAGAGCTTAAACAGATGGGAAGGGAAGAAGCCGAAAGGGAGGCAATGGGCCATGTTCGCCGATACTGATTTCCTTCTTGCTCTTGTGAAGCCTTCCGATTGGCTGAAAGGAAATGCAGTTGATATTTTGAAAGGGCATAAAGAGGAGATTATCACCTCAGTTTCCTGCTTGTTGGAATTTGGCATCGTTTGCCAAAGAATAGGATTGAATGTTGTTAAATCCTATGTCGACCTATTCGCCCTACTTCCCTTATTGGAAGAGCATCGCCAATTAACTCTTGAAGCCGCATTTTATGTTGAAAAATATCATTTTAACATTTTTGACGCTTTTCACGCCTCATTTTGCGGAGATGGAATAATCATCAGCTCGGACAAGATTTATGATAAGATAGGCTTAAAAAGAGTGCCTTTGGAGAAGGATTAGATGCAAACCATCTTCGCAGTCGGGCTGAAAAAGGAAATTAAGGGGATTCAGAGCTTTAGGATTCCAATGCCAAAGATTGAGAAAGAAACTGATGTTCTCATTAAAGTCAAAGAGGTGGGCATCGACGGGACAGATGTCAACATGGTGAAGCACGACAAGAAGGACATCGCTCCCGGAAAAGATTTGATTGTCCTTGGGCACGAATTCTGGGGCATTGTTGAACAAGTGGGAAAAAAAGTGAAGACGGTAAAGCCCGGTGATTGCGTTACGATGACGGTGCGAAGAGGATGCGGAAGATGCGCTCCCTGCCTGCATAACCAGAGCGATATGTGCATGACTGGATTATATGATGAGCACGGTATCCATAAGACGAACGGCTTTCTGACAGAGTATACTGTTGATGATGAGAGGCATGTGATAAAGATCCCTGAAGGGATTGAGAAATACGGGGTGCTGATTGAGCCGTTGAGCATCGCCGAAAAGGGGATAGAGCAGATAAAAATAATCCAGAGCAGGATGCCATGGAGCTGCCTGCATCCCGGCCACAAGTTTGATGTTGAGCGCTGGGGAAGGTGCAAGACTGCATTGATTATCGGGACGGGCCCTTTGGCTTTTTTGACGACGTGCCTGTTTAGGCTGGCTGAAGTTGATACTTGGGTAGTCGGGCACAAGGACGAGAGCTTTTTTGCAATACAGCTTATGAAGAAAGTCGGCGCACATTACATTGACGCAAGGAAGAATAAGCCCCAGGATGTTTTTAATATCTGCTGCAGCGCTGTTCCATTAAATGTCATCTTCGATGCCGGCGGGCCTGCCGATTTAGTTATTGGGATGATTCCCTTTATGTCAAGGTCAAGCATCTATGTTATGACCGGAATTCCGCAGGGTGAATTAACTACCTGTTTTGACGGGAACACCCTCGTCCGGCAGATTGTAAGATATAATCAGGTGATTGTCGGCAGCGTGAATTCCAACAGGAATCATTTTGAGATGGCGATTAAGGACATTCATCGCATCAATGAGAAGTTTGGGAATGTTTTGGACAATATGTTTACGCACCGGTTTAAGCTTTCTGAGTATGAGAAGGCGTTTGCGGTGCATGACCCTAAGAGGCTGAAGGTTGTGGTTGAGGTGAGGTAAATGAAAACTGGCTTTATCGGCCTAGGAAGGATGGGGAAGAATATTGTATTGCATCTGCTTGAGCAGAGGTATGAGGTTGTTGCCTTCAACAGGTCGCCGGAGCCCGTCAAAGAAGTTGAAAAAGAAGGGGCTATCGGGGCTTATTCTCTCGAGGAGTTTGTTGGAAGGCTTCCAAAGAAAAAGATAATAATACTAATGGTAACTGCCGGAAAGCCCGTCGATGAGATGATTGAAAAATTAGTTCCTTTGCTTTCTTCCGGTGACATAATCATTGACGGCGGAAATTCCTTTTTTGAGGATTCTGTGCGGAGGTATAACCTGTTGAAGAAAAAAGGGATACACTTTATCGATATGGGAACTTCCGGGGGATTGACGGGAGCGAGGAATGGGGCATGCCTAACTATCGGTGGGGATGAAAAAGTTTTTTTGGAGTTAGAGCCTTTGTTTCGAGACATTGCTGTTAAGGACGGCTATGCTTATGCTGGCCCTTCCGGTGCAGGGCATTTTGTCAAGATGGTGCACAACGGGATTGAGTATGTCATGCTTGAGGGTTATGGCGAGGGTTTTGATGTGTTGAAGCATGGCCCCTACAAGCTGGATTTTGAGAAAATTTCAAAAGTCTGGAGCAACGGCAGCGTCATCAGGTCGTGGCTTACTGAGTTAGCAGCGGAGGCTTTCAAGAAAGACCCAAATCTGAAGAATTGGTCGGGGAAGGTTGGCGGAGGAGAGACGGGCAGATGGGCTCTGGCAACTGCAGAAAAGTTTAAAGCCGATTTTGCTCTGCTGGAGATGTCTATCAAGAAAAGGGAAAAGAGCCTGAGGAAGCAGAGCTTTGGCTCAAAGCTGATTTCTGCGATACGGAATGAGTTTGGGGGGCATGAGGAGCCGAAGAAGTAGGAAGATTTAAATATTAATAGATATTAATAGTTCATATGGCACAAGCAGAAACGTTCAGCCTTCCGGAAGTGATGAGCAGCGAGATTGATGCTCTTGTCAAATCCGGCCATTACTCGAGCAAATCGGATGTGGCCAAAGATGCCATGCGCTGCCTATTTGAGCATAAGCCTAACCTCAAGATAACTGCGGCAGTTGAGCTGTATATATCAGATACGGTCAGCCTGGGAAAAGCAGCAGAAATAGCTGAGATGAGCACAGCAGACTTCAAGGATATTCTTGCAGACAGGGGGATTGCCAGGAAATTTCCATCGAGCCAGGAACGACGAAAAAAAGGGATAGCCCTCCTGGACAAGGCAAGGAGATAGGGCATGGAATTTGTCCTTGATGCTGACATCATCAGCACCTTTGCCAAAGTCAATAGGCTTTCTCTCCTCAAATCTGCATTTGGCAGGCAAAAAATCCTTGTTCCACCAGCGGTCAGGATTGATTTGCGGAAGTCCAAGCACCAAACAGTCCGTGAGAGTGCTGCCTCGCCTTTGTTTACTTCTGTAGAATTAACTGATGCTGAAGCCGGATTGCTTAACAGCTTTTCAGGACAGCAAAACCTCGGAAGGGGGGAGTTGGAAGGCATTGCACTTGCCAAAAGCCGAAATGCTGTCTTTGTTTCTAACGATTTAAAAGCAATCCATTTTGCCGAAAAGTTGCGACTGGAAGTTATTGATCTGCAGACAATCCTTTTCTCTCTCAAGGAGATAATTCCAAAGCAATCTTTAAGAGAACTTAGCTATGATATTGAAAAGAAAGACCGAGTCATTATCCCTGACAAAGAAGAGATTCTTTCCTGAGCAGATGGAGTGGGTTCGGGGGGCATGAAGAGCGAAAGAGTAAGATTGCCCCATTGAATCTCAATCACACCGACTGAAGAACGACAAGCGTTTCTGTCCTTTCGATGCCCGGGATGCTTCTCAAGAACTTTATCACAAATTCGTTCAGCTCATCAACTGTTTTTGTCCTGACTTTCACCAGCAGATCAGACCTGCCGGCAATGATGGAGGCTTCCTCAACAAATTCGTTTTCTCTCACCTTTTTTGCCAATGCAGCCTGGTCAGTCACAACTCCTGAAGGGAGGTGATACATCACGGAAACCAGGACATAGGCCATCACATCCCCCAACAGATTATGGCTCATAACAACGGAATACTTCTCAATGATGCCAGTCCGCTCAAGCTTTTTTATCCTGTTGTGGATGGTGGTTATAGGCATGCCTGTCTTTTTTGCAATCTGCTTTGTCGTCAGCTTTGCATTTTCCTTGAGGATGTTCAGCAAGCGGTAATCCTTGTCGTCGAGGTTTTTCATATTCTTCTCCTTAATTGGAATATTTTCCGATATGGTATATAAATATTTCCTTTTTTTCCACTATTTTTGGAATAAATTTATATATTATTGGTATTTTCTTCCGTATTAATGACTACTTTGGAGTGATTAACTAAAATGGACAAAAACAATTCAACGCTGGATGCAGTTTTGGAAAGGCTAAACAGAGATTGTAGAGATTATCGGCTCAATGAGTATCCTTTCGAAACATCTACTGTTGAGGAAAAAAGAGAGATGCTATCTCGTCATTTTCCTCCCCAAGACTCAGGAACTATCCCTGTTGTGCAAGGCTCGCTCCTTGAATATGAAGATAGCGGGGGAAAAGTTCGCTTCCTTTATGTCCATGACCATAAGATAAGATTTAGGCAACTCAGAAAGGAACTTGGAATTCCCAGGGATTCAGATGTTAGGTTTTTTCAGGGGGAACTTTATGAAATAGCGGGAGCGCAGGAAGGTGAGATATCGCCTTTTCTTCCAAATCTTGAAAACATCGCATTTGTTGCGTTCTCATGTTCTATGCTGGAGTCGGCAAAGAAGCATCCTGAGCAGAAGTATGAGTTCGCCATCACCAGAGAGAGCGGGATACTGGCCAATCCTTACTTTCTCTTTGAAGCGCTTCGGGAAGTTTTAGGGGAAAAATTACTGGAGGTAAAGATAAATGAAAAAACCTAAAGTGCTTGTGCTTGGAACCGGGGGAACGGTATCCCAAAAGCGCTGTAAAGACGGCGTTTTCAGGCCTGCCGATGAGCCTTACATAAACAGAGTCCACCATCTGGATAGGCATGCGGAAGTTACTTTTGAGCAGGTTGCAAACATTGACAGCACCAATATGACAACGAGCCAAAGGGCTGAAGTTGCAAAACGCATTTTCCAATCACATCCAGACTACGATGGATTTGTGGTCATCCACGGAACAGACACCATGGCAGACTCGGCAGCGGCATTGAGCTTGATGGTCCAGGATCTCGGAAAACCTATCGTTTTAACCGGCTCCCAGATTTCAATCTTTGAGCCGGACACCGATGCCGAGCACAACATCTTCAGAAGTGTAAGGGCAGCAACCGGGGATTTAGGGGAAGTCTGCATTTGCTTTGGAGAATACCTTCTTCGGGGAAATCGGTCAGTAAAGATCCATGAATCAAGGTTTAATGCCTTTGAGTCGCCAAAAATAGGACCGATAGGGGAGAACGGAATTGAGCTGATCCTAAAGGAGCACCGCATCAAAAGGTATAATGGGGATCCCAGACTGTTTACAGATTTTGATACTAACGTCGGGGTCTATCATCAGGGCTCTGGAACAAGCACGAGTATTTTTGAAAAGGCCATAGAAGACAAAGATGTCCATGGGATGGTGGTTGTCGGTTACGGCGCAGGAAACGTCCAAAGCAGATTGATTCCCGGAATAAGAAAAGCGACTGAACTGGGAAAGCCAGTGCTGGTTGTTACAGGCTGTCTTGTGGGAGCAGCCGATATGAACATCTACGAAGTCGGTTCTGAACCGATCAAAGCAGGGGCCATTCCGGGCGGGGATATGACACTCGAAACCAGCCTCCAAAAGCTTATGTATTCTTTGGGCAGGACAACAGAGTATGGGGGAAAAAGAAAGATTGAAGTTATAAAAAGCCTTCTCCACCGAAACTACTGCGGGGAAATTTCAGTCACCGGGCCAAGGTTTTATCAATGAGCATCATTTGGGTGATGGATAGAAGAGCTGCCACACTCGCCTAAGGCAAAACCCAAACCTTTAAAATAAATCAAGAGTTATTATTCTTCATGCCCGACAAAAAACTATCCATTCAGGATCTCCAGTCAATAGCCAACATTCTCCGCAGAGATTCTTTGCGCATGACGACTGAGGCAGGGAGCGGGCATCCGACAACCTGTATGAGCTGCGCTGAAATCATGTCCGCCTTATTCTTCCATGAGATGAGATATGATGTGAAAAATTTTGAAAATCCTGATAATGATGAATTCATCCTCAGCAAGGGTCATGCTGCTCCGATTCTTTATCCATGCCTTGTGAGGGCTGGATGCCTGAAGGCAGATTTACTTTCTCTTCGAAAGTTTGGGAGCATCTTAGAGGGGCATCCTGTCCCTCATCCGGGAAACTGGGTGAAGTTTGCCACCGGAAGCTTAGGGCAGGGGCTTTCTATCGGCGTTGGAGTTGCGCTGGCCGGAAAGCTGCAGAAAAGGAATTTCAGGACTTATGTTTTACTTGGAGACAGCGAATGCGCAGAAGGAAGTGTTTATGAGTCTGCGCAATTGGCTGCGCATTACCAGCTGAACAATTTAGTTGCTGTGCTCGATGCAAACCGATTAGGGCAGCGCGGAGAGACGATGCCGGGCCATCATCTTGAGCAGTATAAGAACAGGTTTCAGGCCTTTGGATGGAACGCTTATTTGATTGATGGGCACAATTTAGGGGAGATTTTGGATGCTTTTTCTAAAGCGAGGAATTCAAAACAGCCCATTGTCATTATTTGCAAGACTTTCAAGGGCAAAGGGGTTTCGTTTTTAGAGAATAAGGACGGCTGGCATGGAAAGCCTGTTCCGAAAGACCAGCTGGAAAATGCATTGAAGGAAATTCCTGATAGTGCAATGCCTGCCGTTGAGATTGAAAAGCCAAAAGCGCAGTTTATCCGGGCTGCGGAAAAGAGAGATGCCGGGTTTAGCTCCTACAAAATTGGGGAGCTTGCTGCAACGAGGGAAGCTTATGGGAAAGCGCTTGCACAGCTTGCGCTTGCTGACAGCTCGGTGTTAGCGGTTGATGCAGAGGTAAGCAATTCCACGTTTGCCGAGGATGTCAGGAAGGTTAAACCGGAGCAATTTGTGGAGTGCTTTGTTGCCGAGCAAAATATGATAGGGATGGCACTAGGCCTCGCTTCAAGAGGCTTTGTTCCGTTTGCATCGACGTTTGCTGCGTTTTTGTCAAGAGCCCATGACCAGCTCAGGATGGGGGCATTAAGCTCTCCTCCGATAACTGTCTGCGGCTCTCATGCTGGAGTTTCCATTGGGGAGGATGGAGGATCGCAAATGGGGCTTGAGGACATCGGGATGTTCAGGGCTTTGCCAAATAGTTCCGTGTTTTATCCTTCCGACGCAGTATCTGCCGAAAAGCTGGTGCATTTGGCTGCGACATTGCCCGGGGTCAAATATATCCGGACGACGAGGGCAAAAACGCCAGTTTTGTATGACGGCAAAGAGCAGTTCAAGCCAGGGGAGTTTAAAGTTGTTAAGGAATCATCGAAGGATAAAGCGGTGCTTTGCGGCTCGGGAATAACACTGCACGAGGCAGTAAAGGCGTATGATGAGCTGAAAAAAGAATGTATTGATGCTGCTGTAATTGACCTCTTTTGCATCAAGCCATTTAACGGGAAAAAGTTCATTGATTTTGCCAGGAAACACGGGAACAAAGTTATTGCGGCAGAAGACCATTATCCGGAAGGCGGGATTGGAGAGATGCTTGCGGGCGCTTTGGTTAATTCCGGTGTTGACATTGTTTCTCTCGCTGTAAGAAAAGTTCCGAAATCAGGGATGCCTGCGCAATTACTGGAGTTTGAGGGAATCGATGCAAAGGCGTTTATTAAAGAAGTGAAAAAATAGGGCAACAGGGGCAACTTTAGAAAAAAGCAAAGCGAGGAAGGGATAATAAACAACAAAAGAATTGAAGGAAAAACTAAAGAAAAATCAAAATAAAAAAAGAATAAAGAAAAGACTCACTTCTTCTTTCCAGTTGCAATCGCCATGCAGTCCGGGCACGTCTTCATCGCCAGCTTGCCGATGCCTAAAACAATCAGCACTGCCGACCACCACTGGATGCCCCAAAAGTCCCAGATTCCCAAATCAACCAAAAGGAACAACAACCCTAAAACAAGGAAGATTGCTCCGCTTACTCCCATGCATTTTCTGCATCCCATCATAGGACATCACCTCGTGAATGTTAATAAAGCTGGGATATATAAATCTTTCTTCACTATAGTTAACATGGGTTTGAGGGATTTGAGATCATTGCAAAACTTCCCTATACAGGCGCAAGTGCTCTTTTGCGACCACATTCCATGATGCCCTAGACTGATAGGCCAAAATGCCCTTCCCGTATTCTTTATAGCTGCAAAATACTTTCATTATGGCTTCTGCAAGGAGGAAGGGGTTGTTCGGCCTTGCAACCTCGCCGATATTGAACATGCTGACCATCTCCGGCAAATAACCAACGTCGGTGACTACGACAGGAAGGCCGTGGCCCAAGGCATCCTGCATCACAGCGGACTGGTAAGGGGCCCAGGTGTAGGGAAGGACAACAAGATCGGCATTTTGGTAGTATTCTGATTTTTTTTGCTCTGAAATCCATCCAAAGTCTGTCTGAATATTATTGGGCGGAAGCATATTCCCGGGATGGGCCAGGGCCGCATGCTTCCTGAGCGCCTGCATCACTTCGGCTTCTGCGCCACGGTCAACAAACCTTCCGGCAATCTGGAGGTGGTAATAAGGAAGATACTGCATCGCTCCTATCAGGCAGGGCACCCCTTTCTTAGAGGATATCATTCCAAAGAACAAGAGGTTTTTCTTTTTGGGGGAATCCTTCGGGCGGGAGCTTACCTCCATTCCCTGAAGGATGCAGCGGAGGTTACTGGAGCGGTATTTTTCATCGAGGAATTCCTTCTGCTCGGGGGTGTGGACGATGACAGCATCCGCTTTCTTAATTATGGCTCTCTGGAGGCGCTCGAGGATGCGGTTTTTAAGGCCGCCCTTCCCATCATGGACTTCGTGCAAGGTGACAATGCGCTTCACCGGGAGGCCCATGGCTGCAAGGAGGTTGAGGTTCAGGGTATGCCTGCCAAACAACGAAGGGACATACTGAAAGTGGAGAAGGCTGAGATGCTCTTTTTCGATAAGTTTATTGAGATTTGCTTTAAGGGCAAACGAGCGGCTGTCAATTTTCAAAGGGGCCCTGCTCTGGATACCTCCGATGATGCGGACATTTTTCCTCCCCTTCCCCATCGCATGCCAGAGGGAATCAGCATAGACAGCGATGCCGTCATGCTCCGGCGGGAAAGGGGTGATCATCCCGATTTTTTTTTCTGCCATTGGGCTACTTCCTTAGGTGTTTGGATTGATAAAAGATTTTTGAATTGCTAAAGGTTCCTAGGGCTGCTAAATGTTCTTTGGATTGCATTGAAGTTTATTACATTGCGCGCAGCCTCAATCATCGTATTTCTTCGATGTATCTTTCAGCCAGGGTTTAATAATGTTTAGGAGTCCAGGAGGACTGAACAGGAAACGGGCTCAAATCTATAAATGGGCAATAATTAGGGTTCAGCATAAACAATGGTATTCCGGCTCTGTTCAAAGTTAAATTAATCACACTAAAATAGAGGTATCTCCACAAAGCTTAAATAGGTGGTGGAATTTTTTGTTTTGGGGGCTTTATCTGGTATCCATAGAGGTGTTTTGCTTGAACGAAGAAAAAAATGAAGACAGCAGTCCTCTGCAAACAGGTGCGCCTGAAAAGATTTCTGAAGCGGATTCCGGAAGTTCGGGACTGGGCCCTGAAGCGGTTACCGCCGAGCCCCATAAAAGAACTGCCAAACCTGTGAAACCTGCGGGGGGCCATCATGCTGCGCATCCCTATGAGCACCGCCATCAAAGCGCAAGCTCCGGGGGAAGGAACTTAGGGTGGATCACGATCGCGCTTGCCGGAATCCTCGGAGCATTGCTCCTCATCAACACCGTCCAGACAGGAACGATGGGGGGCAGTATCGCAAAAGCAGTCGCTGAGGCCAAGGAACGGGCAGTTCCGGCTAAAATCGCATTGACTGCAGTGACTGACAAAAAATGCCCGCAATGTTTTGATATTTCGGAAATTCTCACATCGCTCAAAAGCGGAAAGGTGAATATCACCAAGGAGGAAAATCTTGATATCAGCAGCAAGGAAGCGCAGAAAATTCTCAGCTCTTATGCTGTCAGCAGGGTTCCTGCAATCATCGTCACAGGAGAGCTGAACAAAACTTCCCTGGGGCAGTTTGAAGAGAACAATGGGGCTTTAATCTTTTCCGGGGTAAAGGCGCCATATACAGATGTCCCGACAAAAAGGATTGTCGGCATCGTTGCGGCAACACAGCTCGTAGACAGCAGCTGCCAACTGTGCAGCGACCTTGACACCACGATGGCTGAACTCAAGAAGATAGCGGCTATAGGGAAGGAGAGAATGGTGGAATTCGCAAGCGCCGAAGGAAAAGCGCTGGCAGGAAAATACCGGATAGAAAAGATACCTGCGCTCCTGCTTTCAGAAGATATCTCCCTGTATCCCGAGGTAACCCAAGAATGGGAAAGCATCGGCACCATAGAGCCTGACGGGATGCATGTGCTGCGGGAGACCGGGATGCCTTACACCAATGCAACAACCGGGAAGATTACAGGCTTAGTGTCGTTAGTGATGATCAATGACTCTTCATGCAGAGCATGTTATGATGTTGCGCTGCACAAGAGCATCTTACGGAGATACGGCGTTGCAATCAAAGATGAGAAGAGCATCGATATCAGTTCCAGCGAGGGGAAAAAGCTGATTGAAAAATACAGCATCTCTGCTGCGCCGACCATCGTGCTTTCTCCAGAAGCAAAGGGGTATGAGCAGTTTGTGAGAGTCTGGCCGCAGGTCGGGACAATAGAGGCTGATGGGTCTTTTATCTTCAGGAAGATTGAAGTCCTGAACCAGAGGTTCAAATTCATCGGGAACAACAGCATGTTTGAGCCTGTTGAAGCCCAGCCCGAAGGATAATCGGGGATAAGCATAAAAAACTGAAGGTGAGACAATGAATGCAAAAACTTTAGCGGTTGTGCTGCTTGCGATTTTGGCGCTATTTGCTGCCGGATGCACTCAGCAGGATTCAGGAAGCTACCAGCCGCCATCAGGGCCGGTCGGAGGAGGCTGCGGGATACAGATGCCTGCTGAGCCAACAGTTGATGCTGCGGAAGGGGCAGCCTCTTCGGCAACAGGCGCTTTGTAAGGCGATGCGGCAGAACTATGTTAGGGTGGGGATCAAGCAGATGTTCTCAAATCCCTATCTTCTTTTTTTTATGGCTGGCATCGACGCTGCTTTCTTCTTATTGATGTATATGATGAGGGGGCTACTGTTTTCCTTTGACCAATTTTTTTATAGGCTGCGGGAACAGACGGCATACTGGCCGTGGCTCGGGGCATATCTTGCCGGGGCAATCCTCGTGTTAGGGATCATTACTGCCCTTTATTCATTCTTTAAGCACCATATTTTATGGATTCTGGAAAACGGAGCAGCGGGAATTTTTTCAAAGTATCCGAGCCTGCTCAAAGGAGTTTTTCCTTTCATTATCTTCAACCTCAAACTTATGGTGCCGCTGCTGTTCGCTTACTTTTTTATCCTGGTGAACCTGATGGGAATGCTTCGTGTGAAGTCAAACCAGGCTCAGGACCCTATCATGCTGCTCCTTGTGTTTTTAGGGGCTTCGCTGAGCGCAATCATTGCCTCACTGATTGCCTATGCTGCCGTCAATATCGCCCACTTCGCCTATCTTAAGGAGAAGGAGCATCCTGCCAGGGTATTTTTTATGGCAATAAAGAAAGGCTCGCTTGGGTTTCTTTGGCAGGATCTCAAGATAATTTTAGGTTTAGGGGGAGCACTGCTGCTCATCCATCTCTTCGCCAAGAATGTCATCTTTGGGAATTACCTGTTTTATGTGAAGAATTACTGGATCTACCAGAGGTTTGTCTGGGGGTATGCAATAGCGGGAGTTTACTTTCTGGGGCTGTTCAACAGAATGTATTGGCAGAGGAAGATCGGCAAGGGCATTATTGGGAACGATAGGTTTTAAAATACTCTGCGAGCCCTTTCTTAGAGAGAACTATGAAACCTCTGGAAAAGCTTAATGACCCCTTAGGAGTCTTTTATCTTGATACAAATGATCAAAGGGAAGTGATGGCTCTCATCAAACCTTCCCCTAAGGGTGAAATGCTCTATATCGTCAAGAAGGCGAAAATAGAGGACTATACCCAAGGCATTGAGGGCACAAGAGAGATGAAGGAATTTCTTATTGCGCACATCCTGGGCGTTGTTCAAGAGACTGAACCACCGGTGTCCAATTATTGGAGGTTTGTTGCACCTATTGAGGACGGAACCCCCCTAAGAGTAGATGGAAAGAGGGCAACTATTGACGGCTTAGTTAGTGGGCCGATTGGTATTGAGCTTTTTGGGCCAGAGAAGGAGGGAATTATGGATGATGCTAAAAGATTCGCAGAGCAGCATCCAACCTATAAGGATAGGGATTTTAATAATGAGCTTCTTGCTGAGATGGTGCTCAGGAAGGACTTTCTCCTCAGGTTTACAGAACGTTACAGCAGTAATGTTTCAGAAAGGGCATTACACCTCACTTCCCCGAAAGGCTATGACATGGCTAAAATCACCTTACCATGGGGAGTTGGAAAGGTTCCAAACCAAGATCCAAGATTGAAAGACATCCATAGAATAAAAGATTATTTTATCAAGCAAGGATTAGAAAATTTGAGGAGGGTAGTGCCCATCTTAGAAATCGTAGTTCCAATTCCTGGAGACCACCATTCCCCATATCAGGGTGAAGCGCCAGGCAAGCCGATAAGGATTAATAAAATCCACCCATTCAGCCCCAATTAGGCAAACCTATTATTTTTATTAGTTTTACTTCTGTATCATCTTTTACTTCTTCATCATCAGCTTTATCAGGTCAATCATCCTGCAGCTGTAGCCCCATTCGTTGTCATACCAGCCGACAACGACCAGCTTCTGGCCGATGCAGTCGGTCAACTGGGCATCGAAGATGCAGGAATTGGGGTTGCCGATGATGTCGGAAGAGACTAAGGCATCTTCTGAGTATTCTAAAATCCCCTTCATCGCTCCCTGAGATGCTTTTTTGAACAATGATTTGACTTCCTCCTTATTGCAGGTGTGCCTGTCTTTGCCTAGGGTAACGACAAAATGGCACAATGAGCCGTCTGGAGTCGGAACCCTGATGGCTGAGCCGATGATCTTGCCTGCAAGGTCAGGAATAACAGAGGCAACTGCCTCTGAGGCGCCTGTTGACGTCGGAACCATGTTCAATGCCGCAGACCTTGACCTTCGCAGGTCTTTATGGGGAGTATCAAGAAGCCTCTGGTCATTGGTGTAAGAATGGATAGTAGTCATAACGCCATCAACGATGCCATAGTGGTCGTGCAGGATCTTCGCCATCGGCGTAAAGCAGTTTGTGGTGCAGGATGCGTTGCTGACAATATTCTCTCCCTGGTAGGTGCTGTCATTCACCCCCATGACGATTGTTTTTATTTTTTCTTCGCCTTTTGCAGGCGCGCTGAGAAGGACTTTTTTTGCCCCTTCCCGGATGTGGACCTCTACCTCTTCCCTGGTGCGGAATCTTCCGGTGGATTCAACCACGACGTCAACGCCAATTTTTTTCCAGGGCAGCTTTGACGGGTCAGTTTCCATGCAGACCTTAACCTCTTTCCCGTTGACGATAAGCGCATCTTTTCGTGCCTCGACTGTCCCGGGGAATCTCCCGTGGACGGAATCAAACTTGAGCATGTAGGCAAGCGCATCAGCATTGGTGATGTCGTTGATGGCAGCTATCTGGATGTCTTTTTCCTGGAATGCTCTCCTGAAAACCAATCTTCCTATCCTTCCAAAACCGTTGATTGCTATTCTTATCATGGAAATCCCCCAAATAGTTTTTAAAGTTAGGGTAGAAGATTGCAACAACAAAAAGGGGCTCGACGGTCAAATTTTTTTCTGAAACATTTTTCCTGCTCGGGGACTCCGGCGGAGCCTACCCTCCCCTTGCCTTGCCCTTGTTGCTGATGAATGGCGTTTAAGAGAAGTATTTAAGGATTTCTAAAATTTTGGAACTTACAGGAACTTTACCTTTTTTCCGGCGACAGGTTTTGTTTGAGTGCGCCCATCTGTCGCCATCCTTCATCGGAATATTTATATAAACATTAGGCCTTGCCTCAGAGCATATACTTATCAGGGTGTTTTTGAAAAATGAATATTTCAGACAAAGCATTAGTAGTATTCCAAGGCAAGAAAATCAGAAGAACTTGGTTTAATGATGAATGGTGGTTCTCAGTAGTTGACATCATTGGTGCATTAACTCAAACAGATAGAGCCAGAAAGTATTGGTCTGACTTAAAAACCAAGCTTCAAGATGAAGGTTTTGAAGTGTCCGAAAAAATCGGACAACTGAAGTTGGTATCTGCTGATGGCAAGGCGTATTTGACAGATTGTGCCAATACAAGGAATATGTTCAGTGCAACCATTCTGGAAGTGGAAACTGATTCCAACCACCAACAGAAAATCTTCGGATTTTCTTAGTTGCGCTCGGCTTTGCCTCGGCAACGGTCAAAGACCTGATGGAATAGCTGCATTTAAATATGATATTGATTTTCAGGCATATCCTGAGGGATTAGCATGGGCTTTACGACAATCAATCCGGCGACTGAAGAGGCTATTGCCAGCTATGAGTATATGCCCAGGGACAAGGTGGTTGAGGCTGCCAAGAAGGCAAAGGAATCGTTTTCTTTGTGGAAAAAAACCAGCTTTGCGGAGCGTGGAGTCTTGTTCAGGAAGCTTGCTGCCGTTTTGAGGGAGCATAAGGAACGATATGCAAAGCTTGCCGTTCTCGAGATGGGAAAGCCCCTGAAGCAGGCGCTTGCTGAAGTTGAGAAGTGCGCATGGACGTGCGAGGTGTATGCAGACAATGCGGAGCAATGGCTTGCTGAGGAGGCAGTGCAGGCAGACGGCAAGATGCATAAGGTCGTCTGTGAGCCGCTGGGAGTGATCTTTTCTATCATGCCGTGGAATTTCCCTTATTGGCAAGTGTTCCGGTTTGGAATCCCTACAGTCATAGCTGGAAATGTCAGTATTTTGAAGCACTCGAATGTTGTTCCCCAATGCGCAATGGCATGCGAGGAAGCATTCAGGCTTGCCGGTTTTCCTGAAGGTGTTTTTACGACGGTGATTACTGACCATACATCTGCTGCAGGGCTGATAAAATCCTCTCTTGTTGCAGGCATCTCGCTGACGGGAAGCACGGAGGCAGGCGCAAGAGTCGCTGCTCTTGCCGGGAAGAGCCTGAAGAAATGCGTCCTGGAGCTGGGCGGAAGTGACCCTTTCATTGTTCTTGATGATGCTGATGTTGATGCTGCTGCAAAAAATGCGGCTGTTGGCAGGACGATGAACAACGGCCAGAGCTGCATCGCAGCAAAGAGATTTATTGTTGAAAAGAAAATAGCCGGCAGTTTTATAGAAAAATTTACCGCCTATGTCAAAGCGCTTAAGGTTGGGGATCCTATGGAGATGACAACTGATGTCGGCCCCCTAGTTAACGAAGAGGGTGTTAAGCGCATGGAAGCGTTTGTGGCTGATGCTGTTTCGAAAGGGGCAAGTGTGCTGTGCGGCGGTAAAAGAAAAGAAGGGAAGGGATTTTTTTTCGAACCGACAGTTCTCGCCGATGTGAAGCCCACTATGGATGTGATGAAGGAAGAGGTTTTCGGCCCCGTTGCGCCTGTGTTTGCTGCTTCCTCTGATGAAAAGATTGCTGCTGCTGCCAATAAGACTGAATTCGGGCTGGGGGCATGCATCTGGACTGGCGATGAAGGGAGAGGGCTTCGGCTTGCAAAAGAGATTGAGGCAGGAGGCGTCTTTATCAATTCAACCGTTAAATCCGACCCAAGGATGCCTTTTGGCGGCGTCAAGAAAAGCGGCATCGGAAGGGAGCTTTCAAAATACGGGCTGAAGGAATTTGTGAATATCAAGGGCATCAATGCCTATTCAGTTAACAAATGAGATGAATGTCTATGCAGTTAACAAATGAGATGGAAAAAATATGCGGTGAACAAGTGAAATGGCAACAAGCTATGAGGTGAACAGGCAGGATGGCAACAAAGAAAGCTTCTGATCTGTTTGTGAAATGCCTTGAAGCAGAGGGCGTTGAATATGTTTTTGGGATTCCCGGAGAGGAGAATCTTGACCTTCTGGAAAGCCTCCGGAAGTCTTCTATAAAGCTTATTGTGAACAGGCATGAGCAGGCTTCCGCATTCATGGCGGCAACCTACGGAAGGCTGACAGGAAAGGCCGGGGTCTGCCTGGCTACGCTTGGGCCCGGAGCGACCAATCTTGTGACGGGAATTGCGCATGCGCAGCTCGGAGGAATGCCTGTCGTCGCCATTACGGGCCAGAAAGGGATCAGGGATAACCTTCAGGCAAATTTTCAGGTTCTGGATGTCGTCGGCCTGATGAAGCCGATCACCAAAAGGGCAGTACAGATCCAGACGCCAAAAAACATCCCCCATGAGATCAGGGCGGCATTCAAGATTGCGACGACAGAACGGCAGGGAGTATGCCACATTGAGCTGCCTGAAGACATTGCCGATGAGCCGGTGGAAGAGAAGTTCAAGCCCCACCGCCCGTTCCCTGTCCGCAGGCCGATCGCAGATGCCAAAGCGATAGAGCTTGCTGCCGAGGCGATCAAAAAAGCAAAACATCCAATTATCATCGTCTCTTCAAGGGCGCAGAGGACAAGAGTAAGCTCGCAGCTGAAAAAGTTCTGCGACCAGACAAACCTGTTTGTGATCCACACTCAGCTGGGCAAGGGCGTGCTGGGAGATGACCATAAGAATTCACTGTATGCTTTCGGGCTCCACAAGAGAGATTATGTGCACTGCGTGATTGAAAAATCAGACCTGATGATCATGATAGGGTATGCCACAAAAGAGCATCCCCCGAGCGTGTGGAACAAGCATCTTGACAAAAAGATCCTTCATATTGATTTCACTCCGGCTGAGCCAGAGGTGCATTATGATCCCCAGATTGAGGTTGTCGGAGATATTGGGAGCTCGCTGGAGCATCTGGGGGAGGCGCTCAAAGGATATGCCTTTGACGGAGCATATTGCAGCACAATAAAAAAAATGCTTGACAAGCTCCTCTTTTCAGAGGGTGCGGATGACGGTTCTTTCCCCCTCAGGCCAAGAAGGGTTGTGGCAGATGTCCGGAAAGCCATGGGGGCCCAGGATATCCTCTGCCTTGACAACGGGATCTACAAGCTGTGGTTTTCGAGGCATTACAAGACTCATGCTATCGGAACTTTCCTGCTTGACAATGCATTGGCAACGATGGGAGCAGGGCTGCCGACGGCGATGGCTGCAAAAATGGTCAATCCCGGAAAGAAAGTCCTGGCTGTCGCCGGAGACGGCGGATTCATGATGAATTCCCAGGAGCTTGAGACTGCGGTGCGAAATAAGATCCCTGCAGTCATCCTGCTGCTGAATGACAATGCGTTTGGGTTCATCAAATGGAAACAGGAAGGGATGAAATTCGGGAATTTTGGCATGGACCTTGGAAACCCTGATTTTGTTAAGTATGCAGAGAGCTACGGCGCATCTGCACTGAAGGTGAAAAAGGCAGATGAGCTGCTTCCTGCCCTTGAAAAGGGGTTTAAGCTTGCCGAGAAGGAAAAAAAGCCGGTCTTGATTGAGTGCCCCATCGATTATTCTGAGAATAAAAAAGTGTGGAGCGAAGAGCTCGATACGCTGATATGCCCGGTTTAAGCGGAAGAGTTGGAGAGGGGAGCAGGGGGAGAGTTTAGGGAGAAGGGTAGGAGAGAGTTTAGGGAGAAGGGTAGGAGAGAGTTTAGGGAGAAGGGTAAGGGGGAAAGGTAGGAGAGAGTTTAGGGAGAAGGGTGAGGGGAATCGGTTGGAGGGAGGTTAAGGGGAATTGATATGGCTGAAGTCATCACAAGAGCATCAAGGGCTGAGGCGGAAAGGGCTGCTGCAGAAATAATTGCCAGCGAGCTTGCACGGATTGCGGCTGTCCAGGACAGAGTGGTGATTGGGCTTTGCGGAGGGACGAGCGTCGCAGGAGTCTATGCTCTCCTGGGCAAGATGGACCTACCGTGGGAAAAAACCCATTTCTTTATGGCTGATGAGCGATTTGTCCCGCTGGAGGACAAGGAAAGCAATTTCAGGCTGGCTTCCGAGCACCTTTTTGGGCAGCTCCTTCAACGGCAGAAAATACAAGAAAACCAGATTCATCCTTTCCCTTTCCAGGCGAAGCATCCGGAATTATGCCTTATCCATTACATCGAGGATATAAAAAAGGTTGGGGGAAAATATGATGTTATTGTTTTGAGCTCTGGAGAGGATGGGCATATCGCTGCGCTGTATCCCGGGCACCATTCGATATCAAGCGACGCAAATCTTTTTCTGTTTATGGACGACAGCCCGAAGATGCCGAAGATGAGGATGACGGCAAGCAGGAAACTGCTGAGCGGAGCGAAGTCTGCTATTCTGCTGTTCTTTGGAGAGGGAAAAAGGGAAGCGCTTAAGAAGTTCAATGACGAAAATGTTTCTGTTGAGGAGTGCCCGGCTAAATTGGTTGAAGGGGCGCCCAGGGCGTTTGTGGTGACGGATCTGAAATTTTAGAAGTGGATTGAAGGTCATGACCGTTACGGATGCAGGCTTGATTATTCCTGCCAATATTTTTCATCCCGTTCCATTGCCTGCTGCGCTTTATTTAGTTCCTTGCCAATGTAGGCAATGTGCTCTTTGTTCGTGAACCAGCTTAGATTATTTTTTTCTTCGAATTCAAAAATCGCCCCATAGATGTCTTTTGCTGTCCTGCCCCTGAACTCTTCCAGGATTTCGTGGCTTTTATTGCAGACGGCAAGGCTTATCTGGTTTGATTCAGGAAGAAGCCTTATAAGGATATAATGGCCAGTCGGCTCCATCTTAAAGTCCCTGATGTCGTGCCTCTGCCTTGCCTGAATCACCTCAAACCCTTTGGCAAAAGTTTGTTTCTTTATCCAGAGTGGATTTTTTTGAGCGCTCATAGTGAGTATTCCCTATCTATATTGAAGCTTTCCGCCATTATCCATACGGATTTCGATAGGTTTATTAACTCTTTCTTTTTTTACAGCATCATGGGGCCTCAGCTTGATTCTCTTGACATCAGGATTATTGATTTCTTAAGCAATGATGGGAGGATGCCTTTTCTTCAGATCGCAAAGGCCCTGAAGCTCAGCGAGTCTGCCATCAGGAAAAGGGTAAAGAACCTTGAAGAAAGAGGAGTCATCAAGAGGTATACTATCTCGGTTGACCATGGGAAAGTCGGCTATGGCAATATCGCTTTTGTAGGGGTAGATGTTGACGGCGAGAGGTATTTTGAAGTTGCAAAACAGCTCAAAAACATCGAGCAGGTAAGATATGCGGCATCTTCCACCGGAGACCATATGTTCATGCTTGAAATATGGGCAAAAGACAATGATGAGATGCATGATGTGTGCCAGCAGATCAAAAGGATCGAAGGAGTGACACGAATCTGCCCTGCAATCGTGAAGGATAACCTGAAAGGGGAATTATAAATTCTTGAATGCGACTGCAGATTTCTCCCGCATCTTTGTTTGATTTCGGAATAATCTTTCCTGATTCCGCACCCTGCCCAGAAAGATTTAAATAAGGATGAGCGTTTTCTTAACAATCGTTAACTTCGGAGGATTGAAGAGCAATGAGCATTGACCACGCAGTTGAAGATCATGGGCATAGCAGCGGGAATGGTGGGCATGGCGGAGGCCATAGCGATGGGAATGGAAGCGTCGCAGGACCCCTCTTTGTTGCCGGCGGTGCTGTTATCGGCCTGCTGACAGGAGGGCCGCTGGGCCTGGGGATCGGGGCTCTGGCAGGGTATGGGGCTGCAAAGGCTACTGGAGTTTATTATCATTAATCCCTGAAGGAGCATCATGCTTTGAGAGGGGAAATCTATGACTTGGGAGGGGAAATCTAAGAATTGGGAGGGGAAATCTAAGAATTGGGGGCGGAGATTTTTTACCATCCAAGTGCGCCCAACATTACAAAACATCGGAGCTGAGAAGTTATGATTGAATCTTTTTTACTGACATCCCGGGAAACGCTTGAAGCCAGCCTCGTTGTAGGCATCGTGATGGCTTACCTGACGAGGACAAATAATACTCAGTATAAGAAGAATGTTTATTACGGCATCATCGGGGGGATTCTTGCAAGCATCGCAGCAGCATTCATCTTTACTGCCATCGCAGGTGGATTTTCGGGCAGTTCGGAGGAGATTTTTGAAGGCACGACGATGCTTATCGGCTCATTTCTCCTTACCACGATGATATTGTGGATGATGCGGCAGAGACAGATTTCAAAACATATAGAAAGCAAGGTTGAGAGGCATCTGGGCCATGAAAACAAAATGTTCTCCCGCTTGGGAATCTTTTCGCTGATTTTTATCGCAATACTGAGGGAAGGGGTTGAGACGGTGATATTTCTGAATGCAGCTTCCTATTCAGGGGGGGCAAACTTTCTCGGTGGGACATTAGGGATCATTGCTGCGCTTATCACCGGTTACCTTTTTTTCATGAGCGCTTTGAAAATCAACCTGCGGAAGCTCTTTGGGTTCAGCAGCATCCTTCTGATATTATTCGCTGCAGGATTAGCGGCTCAGGGTGTGCATGAATTCGAGGAAGCCGGACTGGTTTCAGGCATTATCTCACCGCTTTTTGACATCAATCCCCCTGTCCGGGCTGATGGAAGCTATCCTCTGCTGCATGAGAAGGGCATCCTTGGGAGCTTCTTCAAGGGGATGTTTGGGTATAACGGGAACCCAAGCCTGCTTGAGGCGATGGCTTATCTTGGGTATTTGGGGGCAATCCTGGTTTTATACCTGAAGATTGAAAGAGATAACCGGCTGGGGATGAAGGGATAGCATATTCAGAAAAAATGGGAGGAAAAAAGTTAAGTTTATTTTCTTTCCCTTTAAAATTTTGCGGCCGGATTACGCCAACCGCTTAAAATCTTCAAAACATTTATATAGTTCTTAACTATAGTTTAGTCTGGAGGTGGGATTATGGGAGGAAAGATTATGTTTACGGGAAAGAGCATAACTGTTATTGGAACTTTGGCATTGCTGCTGCTGTTAGCAGGATGTGGACAGGAGCAGTCACAGGTTACGCCTAAATCGGCAATGCCTGCGGGAGATACGGGAAAGGCAGTCCCGGAGATGGTGGTTGAAGATAGTGATGCAGCTCCGCCTGCGCCGCCTGCTGAAGCTCCGGCAATGGAAGAGAAAAAAGCTGCTTCCGGAAGTTCAATGGAGCAGGATACCCCAGCAAAAAGCCCCAAAACAGTTGCAGTGAGCATCAAGGGCTTTGCGTTCAACCCTAAGGATGCTGCCGTCAATGTTGGTGACACGATAACGTGGACCAATGAGGACTCTGCGCCCCATACGGTGAAGATAACGGGCATGCCTGAGTCAGATGAACTGAGCAAAGGCGATTCCTGGAGCAAGACTTTCACTGAAGCGGGGACATTCAGCTATATCTGCGGGCTCCATCCGTCAATGAAAGGGACAATAACAGTAAAATGAACAAGCTTGCCTCAAATTTTCTTTTTTCTTTTTTTATTACACTAGCCATGGTTGTCCTTGACATGCTCTACCATCTTGCAGGAGGCACTGCGGTCCATCTGCTGTATGTGCTGGTCAAGTTCTTCGTCATCTTTCTCGTGACCTTTCTTACTGCGCACTTCGTCGGGAGAAGCACAAGAGAAGGATGGTTCACAACAATTTCCGGGCCAATCATCTTTTATCTGTATTACCGTTTTGCAAACCCGACCCTGAACCGGGAAGTGTTTGTGCTCGATGAGCAGTTCTGGTTTGTGTTTGCCCATATAGCAATGATGGTGATAAGCTATTTTGGGGTTTATTATTTTGTCTTCGGGAAGAAAGACAGCATCAAAGCAAAGAGCATCGTTTCTGTTTTTGTCCTTGCGCTTCTGGTTATAGGGATTGATATCCTTTATCAATTGACTTATGTCCACATTACCACTGGCGGGAATGAGGAGGAGAACGCAAGAGCTTTGCATTTTGAGAAGAGCTTCAATCTTTTTGCGCTCGTTTTTCTTCTGGGGTTAGCTGCAGGAAAGATAAAGAAGCACCCTTTTGCACGAGGGGCGGCTTTTGCTGCGGCTGTCAGCATCGCCATCTATCTCACGAGCTTCAGCATGCCCCGGGCTTTTTTTGGAATAGTGTCGGGAGCTTTGCCGTATTGGCTGCTCAGCCTCAATTTCCGAGGGAAAAGATGAAAATGAAAATCCTGCAATGGGCAGTTATCCTGATTTTAGCAGCTCTTGCCTTTGTATACCTGACCTTGCCCTATAAGACAGTAAAAAACATCCTGGGAATCGGGCTAGGGCTCAGGCATAATGACCACGTGATGATCGGAACCATAGCGCTGATAATTGCGGTTGTCGGTGTTTATAGGGGCATCGTAAAAAGATAGATGGTAAGGCCGGCAAAGGAGATAATTGGAGTTGGCAGGATTGCCAGGGCAGTAAATCACAAACTCCGTCTTATTTTTTCTAGAAGCAGCTCAAATTTTGTATATCCTGATTTCGCATTGAAATGCCCGGCACCTGGCACAAGATGAAATGCAGCATGCAGGTTCTTTGCAAGCTCCTCGCCATTTCCCAGAGAAACATAAGAGTCATTATCTGATTGAAACACAATAAAATTACCGGCTTTCTTTGTGATGGATTTCCAATCGAAGGAGAAACCGCTAAAGATCTTATCCCGGGCGTAGTTTAAAATAGGGCTGACTCCGATAGGGGTTCCCACAAATATTGCTGCCTTAACCGGATGCTCTAACTTTTCTAATACCCTAAGAGTAAAGATTCCCCCTAGGCTATGGCCAATAAGGATAGTATCTTTGCTGATATGACACTCATATTTTTTAAGGACATCAAACCATTCAGAAATTTTTGCAGGAATGCCTGGTGGTGAAGGAAATTGCGGCACAAAAACTTTAAGGCCGATTTTCTCAAGTTCCAGCTTCAGCCAGGGAAACCAATTTTCTCCCGGATACCCTTCAGTTCCATGAAAGATGAATGCAGTCTTCATTTGATAGTATAATAATCTTTATAGGGCGAACGGTTATCTTTTAATTCCTTTCCTTGGGCAGCCAGCAACCTTTTTTCTTTCCTACACCCTGCAGGTATACACGAACGCAGGCGGAATATTCCAGAGGGTGAAATCAAGCTTGACCGAGGAGAATTTCTCTCTGAATCCACGGAAAGACTTTAAGGAATATTGGTATTGGATGTATTTTCCCTGCGGAGGCAGGGATGTTTTTACGGCGTCAATGATATTCTTCCCGGCATCTTTCGGCAAAGAAGCAAGAGGCAGGCCCGAGACGATGCAATCTGGCTTCGGAAGATTGAACGAGATAAGATAGGAAGGAAGCTTTTCTGCCCCATCTTTGATGGCAATAAGGCGTTTGTCTTTGATGCCGGAAAGGATGCCAAAAATATTTTCGTTTTTCTCAAAAGACATCAGGACAGCATCAGGCCTCATCTTCTTCAGGATCTCTTTGGTGATGCAGCCTTCACCTGCCCCAAATTCAACGATCAGCGATGCACTGCTGAAATCGATGGGCTTAAGCATTTTTTTGATAAGAAACCTTGAGCTTGGGGCGATAGTGCCAATGGACCTGTAATTCCTCAGGAACTCCCTGATGTAGACTGTTTTTCCTGTCTTTCCCATGAGGCAGACAAAAGCAGGGCGATTAATAAATCTATCTTTTGGAGGTATAAATTAAGCCCTTAAAACCGAAATGTTATTATATAAGAACACCATACCAATTGTATGGACGATTTGTTTCACTTGAGAAAAGGGTACAAAAGGGCAAAAAGGACAGCTAAGCTTAGCCTAAGGGTTGAGCCAGAAGTCTATAATTGGATGAGGCAACAAAATTTAAGCCCAACAAGAATATTTGATGATGCAGTCTCCAAATTGAGGAAAAAGAAGAAATGGTAGAGTATACTGAATCAAGGAGTGCAGGAGCAATCGCAATTGACGGAAGCAGAACTGCAAGACACGTTTATAGTGATTTTAATCAGGTTTATGCGGGTACTCCTATTAAGGGGGATGTTGAGGGCGAGGATACACGAGGCAACAAAGGAGCGTATCTTCCTCCGCCTAAACAAAAAGAAGAAGAAGAAGAAGAAGTTACAGGCGAATATGTTCCAACAGAACAGGAGAAAGCAGAATTACTCCCTTATTTCTATCACTTGGATCCTATGGAGCAACATAAGGATTTACTTGTGACTAAAAATGTTATTAAGAGAAAATCCGATGTCGGCAAATGGAAGCAGAATCCTAAATATTATGATGTTAGGGATATAGATACGCAACCAGGAGAATTGGTGTCGGAAAGATTAAAAGTTATTATGGCATTTTCTGGCAGTCCTCGTGTAACCGTTAAGAAATTTAATTGGTCAAGAAGATTAGGCGATTATAGGCATATAAGCCAGATAACCACCAAGCCAGGTGAAATAAGAGTCCAGCAAACTACCAAAAGAGATAATACGTTTAATAAGGTACTAAGCCATGAACTGGGTCATGCTTATGACAGAAATATAATAAGTATGATGGCATCAGATACGCATAGATTGTCGAGGAGAACAGGTAATACCGATTTTGGCAATATTAAAAAACCAAAGGTTCTCCAGGATGGCCCATCTTATTATGACAATGTTATACCTTTAGGAAAAGTTAATAACCTCATGCTAAAAATTAGCGATATGCGTGAAAAGAACAGAAAGAAGGTAATTGATGTCACCGAGAAAAGAATAAGCCCATACAATACCAAGACGGCACCACCTAGGTTTAGAATGTACCGCCTTAGCAAAAAGGAATTATTTGCAGATTGGTTTAGCGGTTATGTTGCTAATAAGAATCTTGTAAAAAAACAAACGAGGGGGTTCTATAATATTTTTAAAAAAGCAAACAAACCATTGGTAAAGGCGCTTAGGCAATCTGATCTTAGCATAACCAGAAAATATATTGGAGGAAAACATGCCAAGACCAATTGGTTTATGTAAATTCTGCGGAGATGGTAAGGTATATTTTGAGAAAAAAACAGAGAGATATCTCTGTAATACGTGCAAGAAAATTATTGCTGAGCCTTACGAAGATGTTATTGAACTTGGAGGCGACCGCGATCACCACACAAATATGCCAGAGATTGAAAATTTCTGACCACACTCAAAAATCGGAGATTTTCGATGAATTTGAAGGTATCCCCCTATAATTCTTATGAGAAATAATTGGGCATTAATTAAAGAACATCTTTTTTGGACAATCCCAAGGTATGTGCATAGCACCTTCAAAATTCTTGATGTGTTAAAGGAGGGGCTACGTCCCCGTAAGGGAGGAAAAAAATGTTCCGGTCTGCGGACGGAGGGCAGCCCCCGTAACGCTCGCCGATTATTTTTTTAGATTGAATTTTGACTTTAGGGTGCTATGCCCATACTCCAAAGCAAACTATTTAAAGAGCAAAGTTTATTGCAGCAGTATGGCCAAGGCAGCTGAATCAGGCTCGATTTTTGAAAACACCAAAAAGCTCTTCCATCATGCTTTGAAGCATGTGAAGCTGAGCGAGGATGCACTGAAGATCCTGGAGAAGCCAAAATCGGTGCTGGAAGTCGGCATCCCTGTGAGGATGGATGACGGCAGGCTTGAAGTTTTTACCGGATACAGGGTGCATCACAACGACCTGCTGGGGCCTACCAAAGGCGGCATCAGGTATCATCCTTCCGTCACTCTGGATGAAATAAAGTCTTTGGCTTTTCTGATGATGATGAAGTGCGCAGTCGTAGGGATTCCCTTTGGAGGCGCAAAAGGGGGCATCACTGTTGACCCGAAGCACCTGTCCAGGAAAGAGCTTGAGCGGCTGAGCAGGGCATACATCCGAGCGATATATGAATTCATCGGCCCTGATGTTGATATCCCTGCGCCTGACGTCTATACAAACGAGATGATCATGGGGTGGATGGCGGATGAATACAATAAGATCTCAAGGAAGCTGACGCCTGCGGTGATAACGGGAAAGCCGGTAAGCCTTGGGGGGAGCCTGGGAAGGGATGATGCAACTGCACGGGGGGCTTACTACATCCTCAAGGAATATGCAAAGAAAAAAAAGCTCGATGAGAAAAAGCTGACTGTTGCCGTGCAGGGCTTCGGGAATGCAGGGTTTCATATCGCAAAACTGCTCCATGCAGACGGCTACAGGATTGTCGGGCTGAGTGATTCCCAGGGAGGTATCTACACAAAAAACGGCAGGCTTGATCCAGATTCTATCATGAAAGTCAAGCAGCACAAGGGGAAGATAGAAGGGGTGTATTGCGTCGGGACTGTCTGCGATATCATCGATCACAAGAAGATAAGCAATGAAGAGGTGCTTGAGCTGCCTGTTGATATCCTGATTCCTGCTGCGATTGAAAACCAGATAACGTCGAGGAATGCAGGGAAAATAAAGGCCGCTGTCATCTGCGAGATAGCGAACGGGCCGACTACTCCTGAAGCAGATGAATTTTTAAGGAAAAAGAAAACCATCATCCCTGACATCCTTGCAAATGCAGGCGGAGTGACGGTAAGCTATTTTGAATGGGTGCAGAACCGGGCAGGAAATTACTGGACTCTGGAGAGGGTGCATAAGAAGCTTAAAGAGTTTATGGTCAACGCCTTTAACGGGGTTATGAGCATTGCTGAAGAGAAGAAGATTGATCTAAGGACAGCGGCGTATGCCTACGCTTCAGGAAGGCTTCTCAGAGCCATCGAGGCAAAAGGGACGACAGAGTATTTCAGGGAATGAGGGTGTATGGAAAGAGCCGGGGAAGTTTCTTTTGGGCCTTTGGCTTCTGCACCACTACCTTCTGTGCTCTTGCATCCTTCACCACTACCTCCTGCACCATTGCCTCCAGTTCAGCGAAAAACTCCACTCAAAAAGAGCTTGTCAATTTCACCAATCTTACCACCTACCTTTCCACCAATAATACGCAGTACGCCTCTTGACAAAATCCTTTCGATGGCTGCGCCATGCTCCTGCAGCCACTGCCGGCACGGATGCACGATGGGCTCCGGAATGCTTGTCAGGGAAGATTTTGCGCCGATGGCTGAGCTTTTGGGAGTTTCTGAGCCGCAATTGAGGAAACAATTTTTGGAAAAAATTGAGCTTTTTGGGAAAGAGCATTTCCGCCCAAAGATATTAACGAAAGAGGGAAAGCCTTATGGGCAATGCATCTTTTTTTCCGGCGACGGGAAATGCAAAGTGCATCCTGCAAAGCCATTGCAGTGCAGGGTTGCAATGGGGTGCAAGCCGTATGGCGAGGGATTGATGCTGTGGTTCCAGGAAAATTATCTGGTGGATTGGAAGGATAAGAAGGGGATCAAAGAGTTTGAGGGGTATGTGAGGGCTGGGGGGAAAGTTCTTGAAAAAGTATAGATTAGTCGTGGGGGCAGTGTTTGTTCTGGGGTTTTTCCTGAGGATAGCCCCGCTGCTTCAGGGCCATACCGTCCCTTATGGCTATGTTGACACAAGCTCCCATATCGGCGCTGCGTTAGACGTCTCAGAAGGAAATTTTGCAAGCCTGCTCCATCCGTGGTGGCACCTGAAAAACCATATCCTTGTCGGGGGCTATGATGTTGTGGACAGAACCATCACCTCTTTTTTCTATCCTCCCCTGATCCACCTGCTTCTTGCCGCAAGTTTCCTGACCCTGCACCCCGGCATAGCTACATATCTCGTTATCAGCCTCATTTTTTCCCTCGGAACTATCGCAATCTTTTTTTTATGCAGGACATTCAAGTTTTCTGAATGGCAGGCTGCGCTTGCCGCTGCCCTGACCGCATTCTCATGGCCGCTTATCCGAGCACAGCACCTTGGGTTTTGGACATTTCCGACAGCGTTTACCTTCGCCATCTTTTCTTACGCATTCCTTCGGCACCGGAACAGGAGAGCGACATGGGCGAGCATTGTTTTTGCATTGCTTTCTTTGACAACCCATTGGGCGTTCTTCCCCATCTTCTTCCTGTTTGGAGCTGCTGAACTTTATTATGCCAAAAATACCGAAGCAGGCTTTTTTCTCAAATGTTTTGCCCTGATGAATGCGCTGCTCTTTGCTTTGGTTTTTTATTTCTCAAATCCGTGGGAGTATATCCCGACTTATTACAATTCATTTCTTGCGCCGGCTCTGCCTCTTGCGGCGCTTGGAGCCTGGGGATATATCTCCTCGGTGAAAAAATATCCCGGCATAGGGCTTGCTGCCTTTGCAGCCTTCAGCGCATCAGCCATGTTCCATCTCTTTTCCTTAAGATTTATCTTTGCTGATATGGTCCAGCTTTCCCTGCCGTTTTTTCTTGCGTTTTTCACCGCAACGCTTGTTGGGCAGGAGAAATCCCGGGCGGCAAAAATAATCTTGGTTATGCTTATAGCAGCCTCTCTGGTTTCTGAAATCGGCAGCTCTATCTCTTTTTTTCAGGAAACTCAACCATCAATCCCAAACAAAATTTTTGATGGGCTGATCTCCCTAAGGGAGCATGCCCTTGCTGATGGCGCGATTTTAGCGATAGACCGTGAGATTCCCGGGTGGTGGATAGCCATCGTCAGCAAGGATGCAAAAATCCTCTATCCTGATACTTATGAGGGTGAACTCAGGAATGAATATTCCCAGAGATATTTTTCTTCAAATCAGCAGTTGTTGGGAAACTTTACATTTACTTTGATCACTGAACGAGATGGAAAGCTGCTGTTGAATGAGAATGCAACTTTAGCTAAAGAGAAATATGGCTGGAACATTACTTAAGAATGAACGGGCGTAGCAGATGGCTCTTTGAACAAAAAAACAATAAATCCGCTAACTGCCGCCAATCGTGGAGGCATCAATAAGAAAAAAATAAAAAAATAACTCCCCTAAGAGGAGTTAGTAATATTCCCGACGGTTTGGGTCAAATTTCCAACCACCATCGAAAGGTTGCTTAGATTTGAAGAAAGCTGGGAGAGGTTTACCAGAATATCCCCGATAGTTCCATTTAGTGCGATAACTGTCCCGTTTATCTGGCTGACTTCGCTATCCACACTCCCAACTGTGCCGTTCAGGCCCAAGACATTTGATTCGAGCTGGACAATACGGTTATTTATGTCTCTTATCCTGCTGTTCGTCTCATTTATTTTTGTATCCACTTCCTGTTTGGTATAAACAGTCTGGCCACCTACCCTCACAGCTTCGCCGCTTGTCTGGCAGCCGGCAAGGAAAAGCAAAGCCACCAATACAATCATCCCAATAATCTATTTCTTCATGTTTCAGCCTCCTCCAAATAAAAATTGCAGTGAAGGCACATAAAAGAGTGAATGAAAATGCCTTCGATTATATCAGAAAGATAAAAATCACGGGATATATATATCGTTTCTCTGTCCTAAAAACGCAACAATTGCATCGCTTTCCCCACATCCTGCTCCGCAATGAGGAAGATGGTGTCAGTCCAGCAGCTTAGGGTTTCTACGATGTTGATGTTGTTTTCGCCGAACAGAGAGCAGAGATAGGCGTAGGTTCCCGGGGTTGACTCAATCTCTGGCGGGCTTTTGATGATGATCTCTGCAAGATTCAGGTTTTCGGTTATGATGCGCTGCCTGCAGTGCTTCTTTATAATTGGGAGAGCATCTTCTTCAGTGATGATGGTTATTGCAGATAACCCCTCGACGTAGCGATACATGGCTTTCTTTTTCTTTATCTCGGATTCCAGGGCAGCGATGGTCTCAGCAAGGATGCTTCTCTCCAGCACAATGGCAATGACTTTGTTTTTTATCTCCACTTTGCTCTTTTTCAAAATTCCGAGGATCTTTTCTTCTGCAATATCCTCTCCGGCCAGCTTTCTTTTCAGGCGGCGGCAGGCTATGAGGATTGCGTGGAAGTCTTTTTTCGGGCCAAGGCTGAGCTCATGGGCGATCGTTCTTGAGAGCGAAGAGTAATTGATGAACCCATTCTTCAGGCAGTCTTTGACAGAAGGGTGGCCGATAACGAAGCTTTCGACCTGCTTGGTGATGCTCATGCGGGGAGGAAGCAGGGGCTGATATTTAAATGTTTCATTTTAGACATTTTTGTTTAATTGTGTTTTATGCGGGGCATCAGATTTAAGAATGGCCTGCAATTGCGTGAGACAACCATGAGCTTAACCCTTGAACAAAAGATTGAGCTGCTCTCCAGCTATCTCCATGGAGATAAAGAATCAAGTGAGGCAAAAGGCTATTTGGAAGAGTTTGGGGGACTTTCCGGGCAGACTTTTGCGCTTGTAAAAATAAGCGGAAGCTGCTTTGACAGTGAAAGCCTTGGCAGCATCGCGCAGCACCTCGCAACCCTCTATGCCTGCGGCGCAATTCCGGTGATAACGTATGGGTGGGGAGAGCCGCTCAATGCTGCGATCGCACAAGAGAATGAGGTAAGAGGGACAAAGGGCAAGCCTTTGCTTCCAACACACAAAGTAAGAGGGACAGAAGACCGGTTTACTGACTCAGAACTTATCGGCCTTGCCAATTATTTTTCGGAAAAGCATGCTGCAATGCTTTCAGATGCCATCAACGCAAAGATAAGCGGTATATCGGAAAAGCTGGGGATAGGCAGCGGGCCTGAAAGCGCAGGGGATATCACTTCAGTCTTTTCTCCTTCCCAAAAAGTAATACTTGCGCAGCAGCAGGATCCGGGCGAAGGGTATGGCAGCCATAACGGGCTTATCACCGGCATAAACCACCAGCCTGTGTCAGAAGCGATAGCAACAGGAAAAATTCCTATCATCTCGCCGTTAGGCATCTCTCCAGACGGAGTTATCCTCAATGTCAATTCCGCAACGAGCGGGTGCACTCTGGCGTATGCCCTTGACCCATTCAAATTCATCATGGTCACCCAGGAGGCCGGCGTCCGCAACATGGGCCTGCATGGAACACCGATCATTTCAGAAATCAACCTTCGCCGGGAATATGCCGAACTCCTTTCTTCAGGGGTGATATCTGGCGGAATGAAAAAAAATGTTGACGAGATGCAGCGAGCTCTTGCCGGCAGGCCGAATGGTGAGGAGCGCATCGGGCAGATTGTTGGGCC
Source organism: Candidatus Woesearchaeota archaeon (assembly GCA_016180135.1). Lineage (GTDB taxonomy): Archaea > Nanobdellota > Nanobdellia > Woesearchaeales > JACPBV01 > JACPBV01. The sequence goes on along the minus strand of JACPBV010000009.1, from coordinate 5,486 downwards.
GGGCAATCTTGTCCAGGAGCTGTTCACAAAAAGAGGAGCAGGGACTTTCATTAAACTGGGGTATACCGTCTACCAGTTTGGAGTTCAATCTATTGACAGAACCTATGCAAAAGAATTAATTGAAGCGGCATTTGGGCAGCAGCTGAAGGCTGATTATTTTGAAAAGGCAAGAGCAGGAAATGCGGCGGCATATTGGGTTGATAAAGGCAAGGGAATTGCAATCGTTTTTGATAATCCCTTTTGGGGGCTGCCGCCTTACCTTGATGTCATCGCTGTCAAAAAGCAGTTTGCGGGAAACGGAATGGCAAAAGACCTTATCTACCATATTCTTGCATCCCAAAAGACTGATAACCCTAAACTATTTTGGCGCTCAAAGCAAAGCCGGGATTCAAATATACTGTATAAGGCAATAGCTTGCTTAATAGGGGAATTTACGGGCCCTGATGGAAATAAGTATAACGGATATGCCATAGGCTTGTCTCCAGAGGAGCAGGCAGCAGCCTTAGGGTTCATGCAGCGCAAGGGACCTAATTTTATCGGCAATTGACTGCTGATAAAGTGATAACATGATTCCTTTGGGACCTTCCTGATCCGAAAAAAAATTTTTTCGAGGCGTGGGAGCGTAAACCTATACTCTCCAACCTGTTTCGGGTTTGCGACAGTAAACCTATGCTCCGAAACCTGTTTCACAACCTTTAAATAAAGGCTCGGTTCACTGGCGTCTGCAGGTTAGAGATGAATGTATATATAGATTCATAGATTCATATGCTCATAGATTCAAAAGGTCCACCACGATGCTCAGCCCGGAAAAACAGCGGCAGCTTGCCGAAGAAGACAAGAAGATTGAAGAAGAGCGGAAGCAGGCTGAAGAGGCTTCAAGGCAGAAGCAGTCTTTTCTCCGGGGAAAAAAGGTTAAGATATGGGGCATTATCGGGGTAATTCTTCTGTTGAGTATAGGGGCATTTGCCTATGCGAGGAGCAGGCCCGGGAAATGGGATAAGTTTGCAGACTGCCTCAATGAGAAGGGGATGGTGATGTATGGGGCAATCGAATGGTGCAGCTATACCCAAAGGCAGGCAGGGATGTTTGGGAAGTCGTTCAAAAGGCTGGATTACCGGGACTATACCAAATTACAGGGGATCAAGAAAACTCCGACGTGGGTGTTTGAAGGGGAATGGCTTGAAGGGGTGCAGTCTTTTGAAAGGCTAGCAGCCACTTCCGGATGCTCTTATAGCGGAGGGCAGGTTGGGGCCCAGCTTTCAGGAGAAGGGGAAGGGAATCTGATTTCTTGATAATATTGATGGTTATCTTCGATTCTGCAGCGGCAGCACATCAATCATTTAGGCTGAACATCTAATTCCTGCTGGCTCTTTCTTCTCAGAAAGAGAAAGAGCTCGTATCCAAGATAGAGAAGCACGACGGCTAAGGCCATCAGGGATACCGCTGCGCCAATGATAAATGACCTTGGGCGGTAGGTGATAATTAAATCTCCTGATTCTCCGTCGAGATACATTGCGGTGCTGATGCCGTTTGCACGGAAGAGCTCCAATGGGATCTCTGTTTTTCCATCTTTTACTTTTGCGGACCAGCCGGGGAACAGGAAGAATTTTTCGGCAAGGACAAGAATGCCTTTTTCCCCCTTTAGTGGGATGATGAGCTTATTCGGCGAGTAATAAGAGATGTTCATTTCTTTATAGCCTCCTTTAAGCGAAGCAATTGCATCGTTTAGCTTTTGGTCTGAGGTGATGTATTTTGGGCTGCTGATGTCTCCACTCAGCAGTTCTGGATTAACCTGCTCCTGAAAGATGATGTATGAGGACTGGTCAAGTGTGCTTTTCTGCAAGGGGGGATCTTTGCTGCGCTTTAGGATTATTGCAGTATTTCCCGGGTTGATGTCTTCTCTGAGCAGAAGGCCATACATGAGGTTCTGGGCGTTGCTGTTGATACTGTCATCGCCCGTGATAAAGATAGAGTTATTGACGAGCATCGCTCTCGGGAGGAAAAGATCGTTCTGGTAAAGATAGGGGCCGGCAACACCCTGATCCTGAGGGGGATTTTCCTTGCAATCGGGGCAGGGAGGAAATACTTTGATTAAGGTGAGATTTCTCCGGTAGCGCTCCGGAAGATCGCTTTCGTTCAGGAGGCCGTTTGAGTAGATGTATTTTGTGTTGAGCATACCCCAGAATTTTGCCGGGCTGTTATGGGCGATAGACATATAGACATTAAGATGCTCAGTGACCCAAACGCTGGCTACACCCATCAGCTCTGAGAGATTCAAAGCGGAGATATACATCGGAGTCCAGCCGGCAATCTCATTGTTCCTGACATTATGGATGCGGAACAAGCCTGGCTGCCTGGCAACCCAGAGCATCATCTCATTCTTCATCGCCTCACCCATCACGCCGTCCTTTAAGGGATAACTATTCGGCTTGTGATGGTAAAATTTCGGCCATGGGAGGATAATAAGATCAATGATCAAAAGAACCGTTAGGATCCAGAAGAGATATCCTGAATATTTTTTCCATCCTGAGAGGTCGATCCTTTTGAACAACTCATAGGCGCCAAAGGCGACCAATGCTGCAATAGCAAATTCGGTTACCCACAGCGCCCTGATGACATTGTGGATGGCCTTAAAGCCAGGGATAAACGCCCAAAACGGGTAATAGGCTGAAGTCCCAACCGCTATCAGGATGCTTACTGTGAGGAGAATATAGAAATAGATTGTTGTTTTTTTCCTCCATGCGAGGAACGAGCCAAGGAACAGCAGAAATGCAACAGTGCCTATCCTTGTTCCGCCCTTGTTGTCCTCGATGCCTTCGGTGTTGTAGGGAAAGGTAAGGACTTTTTCCGGGAACAAAATGCCGCCCTTGGATTTTTCATATGAAAACCCTGATGCTTTGCTGCTGTAGGGCTTAAACTCGCTTATCGGGAGGACCTGGACCATGATCAAGCCTGCAAAGACAGCTCCCGAAATAAGACCGACAAGGAACAGCTTGATGAGCCTTGGAAAATTTTTTTTCATTGCAGCAATGAACCCTTCTACAAGATAGAAAAACATCGGGACAATGATGCCGAGCATGAAATAGTCAACCCCTCCGCCGATGAACTGCAATGCAAGGGTGATGCCTGCAAGGACTGAATATACGGCAAAACGCTTTTTGCGCAAAGCAAGGATAGTAAACAAAAGGAATAACGGGGCGAACAAGACAACTTTTCCACGATCAACCCAGGAAGGCGTAAGATGGATGAAATACCAATTGAAGACAAACAGCAGGGAAGCAAGAAAAGAATACCGGGCATCAACCCTGAAGCCGACAAGCATCAGGAGATACATAAAAATTGCCGCCAGGATAGTGTTGGTGATTGCGATAAGATTCAGGCTTGTTTCAAGGTTATCGATGAATAACGCCGGAAGAAAGGCATGAAGAAGCAAGGTTGAAGATTGCGGCAGCGCAAAAAGAGGGGAGCCTGCATAGATTGTCGGCGACCATAAAGGGAACTGGCCGAATTCTAGAATGGATTTTCTCTGGTCATTAAAATAGAAATAATGCATGCTGGCAAGCTCATTTGAGCCTCTGACCTTATCGGTGATGTTAGAATCCTTGAGGAAGAGAAGGATCAGCACGATAATTATGCCGAGGTAGAGGAAGTGGCGCTTGTTGGCTTTGAGCCAATGAGCGAGTTTAGTGAATGCATTTACCGGCGCAATGCTTGAAAACATCAGGTCAATCCCCCTCATGGAGCCATTGGGGGAAGGTATATAAGATTTGCGTTCTCTCCGGCCCATATGATGAACCATAATTATTGCACAGTTACAAAACCGATGGTTCATATTCCTTTTTGAATCCAACAACAAGGGGCTCGACGGTCAAAATTCCTTTCAGGAATTTTGCCCTGCTCGGTCACCCCGATGGGGCGACCCCCGACCTCGCCTCGCCGATGTTGTTGGATTCGTAAACAATCTTTCTAAAGGTCCGATTTGTCGGGGGACTGCCCCTTCGAAGGGGCGAGAAGGGCATTTTCGACCGAAGGAGAAAACATCTGAATACGCCATGGGGGCCGGATTGGTTGATTATTTGCCGATTCGCTTTGTGTCCCTTTCAAACCACAAAAGTGCAAAATAATCGGTTTAGGCCATTCTCTCCGGCTTATGCTATCCTCCTAAAGATATGCCTCCCCTGATGAAACTAGGGAGTAAATCTACGGGCACTTAAGGGGCAAGTATTTAAATGACCGCCTGCTTTGCTGAACCCGATGAAAAAGACCATTTCAATCGCCATCGGCGCAATTGTGTCTGCTTTTTTCCTGTATTTCCTTTTTACCCAAATACGCATCGGCGATGTCGCTGCGCTGTTCAGGCAGATCTCTTTTCTGTGGCTGCTTGGGGCGTTCGCTGTGTATGCACTCAGCTATGCCCTGCGGGCCCTGAGGTTTAACCTGCTCCTAAAAAAGCCGCTTGGGTTCCGGACGATGTTCCATGTCGTGGCTGTCCAGACTATGCTGATTGACATTTTGCCGGTGAGGACAGGCGAGTTCTCTTACCTCTACATGCTGAAGAAGCAAAAAGTTGAGGGGAGCTCAGCGGCATCCTCCCTGATCATCGGAAGAATCTTTGATATGGTGATAATAGGGATTATCTTCCTTGCGGCGCTGGTTGTGCTGCATATCATCCCGAAAGCGCTGGCTTCAGCATGGATCACTGTGGGGATTTTTGTCGCATTTTTGCTCCTGGGATTATTTTCCCTGGTTTTTTATGGGGACAGGTATATTGCCGCCGGAAGAAAGGTGAGGGATTTTTTTAGGATCGGCAGCATTTCTTTTATCAAAAAGGGGCTGACGTTCATCAAGCATACTATCATGGAATTTAAGCATGTGGCTTCAATGCGGAAGATGGCCCTGCTGTTCTTTTACACTGCGCTCATCTGGGCATCTCAGTATATCACTACCTATCTCCTGATGCTGAGCATCAATGTGCCCCTGGGGATATCCGTCGTCGTTGTTAGCGTGACTTTCATGATCCTGTCAACGCTGCTGCCTATCCAGGGAATTGCCGGCTTCGGAACATTGGAAGGGAGCTGGGCTCTTGGCTTAGTGCTGTTTGGCGTCGAAAAAAAATTGGCGATCGCAACGGCTCTTTATACACATCTTGCAGCAATCTTTTTCTTCCTCCTGCTGGGGGCAGTTGGTTTTATGGGCCTCCGCAAAAGGTATGAATTAAGCTCCCCTCGGAGCGGCTCTGCCATCTTCAAAACTCTTAAATGATTTGGCAAGGGCTCTGTGTCCCCGTAAGGGACGACCCCCCACGACGAGCGTAATTCATGAGGGCGGTGGAGTTTTGACCTTAGGATGGCAGAGCCGCTCTTGCCGGAGCTTAATTCATACCGCAATAGTATCTCCGACCACAAAATAGCTACTTCTAAGTTTAGAGAAAAAAGCAAATAAAAGTTGAGTACCGGCACTCAGGTGTACCAAACACCATGAGCAAC
>JACPBV010000008.1 GCA_016180135.1 Candidatus Woesearchaeota archaeon | reverse complement strand
CGTGCCCATATTCCTGTAGGTGTCAAGAAGCTGCGGCCTTTTTGCATTATACGTCGTGATTCCGGCAGAAAGCTGGCCGCGGTTCTGCAGGTTCAGAAGGATCCGGTAAAGGTAGAAGAGGGCGTTGTTCTCATCCTTATTCTTCAGGCTGACCGCAGCGACTCCGCAGTTGTGCCTGAGAGGTTCACTCATAGGTTTGAGTTATTATATAAAGTTTATAAATGTTTCTGAAAGTTGAAAAGAATAGAGAAGCAGAAAATTATTCATAAGAATGGAGTTATTTACCTCCCATTATGAAAAGGCAGGTATTACCAAATGGGGCGACTTGGGGGTCCCGAAATTTCTTTTACTAAATCTACTCTTTTAACATATTCCCTGCCCCTGGCAAAGGCTTCAACTTGTTTTGCTATGACTAGAGACAAACAAAGGAGAGCCAAATCAGCTTCGCCACGATGAATATGCTTCGGGATGGACATTGATGGAACATCGGGGAAAGGGGCAAAACGGAGAATCTCCTCATTTCTCCTGTCGAAAGTTAAATCCCCCATTCCCTCAGTTTTTTCATACAAGTGATCTTGATTAGGTTTATAGTAAATTCTTACCTCAACCCTCCCAGTCTCGTTGACATTATCCATACCTTTGGAAAAGTATGGAAGTTTATAAACTTTTGCTTGAAAGTATGAATTAAGCTGCATAAGAAAATCCCAACAACAAAGGGCTCGACGGTCAAATTTTTCTTTGAGAAAAATTTGCACTGCTCGGGCACCCCGTAAGGGACAAGCCCCGCCCTCGCCTCGCCGATGTTGTTGGGATTTTCAAGGAAAAAACCACAGAAAAAATCCGTTAGGTTTAAAAATCCCTAACCAACTCCTTCCCTTATGTCAATTGCATATATCGATGGAGCATGTGAAGATAAAGCAGGTATAGGTGAAGTTGTTCTTCAAAATGATATGTTCCTTGCAATTCCGGAGCGAAATCGTAATACCCCGAGGGGTAGAGTTCGCTACCCCCATGTACCTGAAAAGGTTTATGCACTAGGGAAATATGTCAAGGTCCATGATCCACATGCTGACTTTATGTCTCAATCAGTTCCCAGGGTTTACAAAGTGGATAGGGTAAAGGAGGGAAACGTAATCGGTAGAGAGGTGCCGATGGGTTCTGACAAATATAACGGGGTGATCAAATGGTTGGGCTTTTATTCGATTACGGTTCCATCAAAGGATAAGGAAAAAGTTTGGGCACATTTTGGCTTTAATGATGGTGAGCCAGTCCATCCATCAAAACGGCGTCTTCTTAATGATTCTAAAGCCAGGGCGCATATGAAAAGAGAGGATGTTATCAGGCTGTTATCTGGGGGCAGGAATAAAACAAATACCAGATAAAAGACTATTTCTTTTTTTGAGAAAACCATAACCCTTTTATAAAAGCGCATTCTTCTTATGCATGTTTCTTATGGCTAAAATCCTCCTTATCGGCAGCGGGGCAAGAGAGCATATCATGGCTGAGAATGAATTACCCCCTCATGAGAATGGATTATCCTTCCTGAGAGCCTTTTACCATGGAAGAAAGCAAGATACTCCGGGCTAAAACAAAGGAATGCGACCAAACAGGATGAAAACGGCAAAACCTGCACAAAAAGGATACTCCTCGCTCCTGGATTCGATTGGAAGTATTTTGGAAGCGGGAAGAAATCAGGCGTATCGGGCAGTAAACACTATCCTCGTGAAGACGTACTGGGAGATCGGAAAGAGCATCGTTGAGTTTGAGCAGGAAGGGAGGATCAGGGCAGAGTATGGCTCCGGATTGCTTGATGCCCTCTCAAGAGACTTAATTGAAAAATTTGGAAAAGGCTTTTCCAGGGACAATTTAGAGAAGATGAGAAAGTTCTATCATCTTTTCAGGAATTCCGAGACGCTGTCGCGGAAATTGTCGTGGAGCCAGTACTGCCTCCTGCTGAGGATAGAGGATGGCCTGGCCCGTTCGTTTTATTGTATTGAAGCTGAAAAAGAGTCGTGGAGCGTTCGGGAATTGGACAGGCAGATCAATGCGATGTTGTTTGAAAGGATTGGGCTGAGCAAAGATAAGAAAGAATTACAGGAAAAATTAAAAAGCATAATGCATCTGGAGCGCAAGGAGCAGCCTCGCAGCTTGCTGAAGAAGTGAAGCTGGGAAGTTATGCTGACACCGGCGAAATTGCCAATTTTGCCATCTCTTTGGGGATTGATTTTGCAGTCATCGGCCCCGAAGAGCCCCTGTCTCATGGGGTTGCTGATGCTTTGGATCAGGCAAATATCCCCTGTGTCGGCCCGAAGAAAGAATTGGCAAGGCTTGAAACCTCAAAATCTTTCACACGGCTGCTGATGAAGAAATATAAGATTCCCGGCCTGCCGCAATTCAAGGTCTTTGAAAGCATGGATGGCGTTGAGGATTTTCTTAATGAACTGCCGGGCATAGTCATTAAGCCAGATGGATTGACGGGAGGCAAAGGTGTTCTTGTGCAGGGCGACCATTTTCAGGCGAAAGAAGAGGCTCTGGCACACTGCAGGCAGATCCTGGAGAGCCATCCCAGCGTTGTTGTTGAAGAGAAGCTTGATGGCGAGGAATTTTCCCTGCAGTCATTTACCGACGGAAATGCACTCATCCATTGCCCTCCTGTCCAGGACCATAAGCGGGCATTTGCCGGAGACAAAGGGCCGAACACCGGCGGCATGGGAAGCTATTCCTGCGCTGACCATCTCTTGCCTTTTCTGAAAGAGGAAGAGCTGAAGGAGGCAAAGGCAATCACTAAAAAAGTCCTCGATGCATTGGCCAAAGAGACAGGAGAGCTTTACAAGGGCGTGATGTATGGGGGCTTTATCGCCACAAAATATGGAGTTAAGCTTATTGAATACAATGCGAGGATGGGAGATCCTGAGGCGATGAATGCGCTGAGCATATTGAGCACAGACTTTGGCGAGCTTTGCAGCGCCATTGCCCTTGGGAAGCTTGGCAAAATCAAAGGGAATTTTGAGCACAAGTCAACTGTCTGCAAATATGCGGTTCCTGAGGGCTACCCGGCAGCTCCGCAAAGCGGGAAGAAAATATTTCTCGGAGATGTTCCTAAGAACTGCAGAGTGTATTATGCCTCCGTTGATAAAAGAAAAGACGACCTCTTTACCTCATCCTCAAGGGCAGCTGCCTTTGTCGGTATCGCCCCAACATTGGAAGAAGCGGAAGCCATAGCAGAAAACGGGGTTTCGTCAGCCCAGGGGCTGTTGTTCCACAGGGAAGATATCGGGACAGAAGGGCTTATTCAGAAACGAGTGCAGCACATGAAAAAGCTGAGAGGAGAATAGGTGAAAGGGGAAAGGGCTGAGAGAGGTATAGGTGGGGGAGAATAGGCTGAAAGGGGAATAAGATAGGGGGAGAAATGGCTGAGAAGAGTATAAGTGGATAGGGGGAAGGGCTGAAAGAAAAGCCGGACGCCCCATATTAGGAAAACTAAGGCGACAGCAGAGGAAAACTTAGGCGACAGCAGGAAATCCCGGAGGGCATCACCAATGAAAGCTGAAATCAGGAAAAGAATCTTGAAAGAGAGAGATACGCTGCCGCTTAATGAGATTTCGGCAATGTCAAAAGTTATCGGAGAAAAATTGTTTTCTTTAAATTCCTATAAGGGGGCTAAAGCGGTGATGTTCTATGCTTCGTTCAAGAGCGAAGTGAGCACCATGGACATGATTTTGCATGCTCTTGACGATGGAAAAAGAGTTTTAGTCCCTGTTGTGAACCAGGGCGGCATCATCGCAGCTGAGATCCGGGCTGTAAAAGAGCTCAGCAGGAAAAATAAATTTGGCATCCTGGAGCCTGCTGAGATACGGAAGGTTCCCAGGGAAGATATTGATATAGTTGTGGTTCCCTGCGCCGCATTTGACAGGCTGCACCACCGCCTTGGGTATGGATACCGGTATTATGACAATTTCCTGCTCGGGATGCGAGCAAAAAAGATCGGGCTGGCTTTTTCTTTGCAGGAAGCGGACGGCATCCCTGCGCAGGAATGGGATGTGAAGCTTGACGCCATCGTGACTGAGAAGGGGATTTTCTAGGGAGTTTAAGCCGAAATGAATTGTGAGGATGGCCAAGCCATTCCCTTAGCTGATTAAAGCCCATATTATTTTAGAGTGTAGTCTTTTGTAATGGCGCTTGAGCCATCAATATCCATCATGCCGAGTTCTTCTTCCGATTGGCCGTAGACTGCCAATCCGGTGATCGCATCAGAGGCGATTTCGAAAGTTCCCTCTGCAACCTTTTCTCCGTCAAAGAAAATCATCTGAGGTGACCCTTCCCTGAAGGTGTAGGTCACATTGTGGAATTCCGGCTCAAGAAAATTGACAGGCACTGACCTTATCAGCGGAAGGCCGCCTTCTATGACTGAGTCATGGAGATTATACCGAACTGTCAGCCCCGGCACTTTCTTCGACTCAAAAAAGACGAGGTATTTGGGAATCCTGCCATAATTGCTGATGATGTTCTGGAGGTTCACCCTGAGCATGATAAAAAAAGTCCCCTGCCCTTTATCCGGGAAATCACCTTCAATATTAAGCTTTATTTTTGCGGTGTCGTCGATGCTTTCCAGGCTGAGATTGCTCTGGATCATAGCTGCCCGGGTAAAGTTATGGAGATTCTCTTCTATTGATGGAAGCCGGTTCCTGGAAATAACCCCGAGAATAACAATTCCAAGAATGAGAATTCCAAGGATGAATGCAGGCACATACGCTGAGGGGGAAGATATCTTTAATGGAAATTTTTTCCTTGGCTGGTTTTTTGCCGCAGCATGCCTTTTTCCTGCCATAAGGACTGATTTTTGGAAGGGGGTATAAAAACTTTATCACATTTCAATCGAGCCCACATTTCAATCGAGCCCACATTTCAATCGAGCCCACATTTCGATTCTGCTGTGCAGAGGCTCCAGACAATCCATTTTTCACAATCTTTAAAAACACTCCGGCTTTCTTTTTTCCTTATGGGAAAAGCCGTTGTCATTGTCGGAGGCCAGTGGGGCGATGAGGGCAAGGGCAAGATTGTTGATTTTCTGACGGAAAAGGCTGATGTTGTTGCGAGGTATTCCGGCGGGGCCAATGCGGGGCATACCGTCATCGTTGAGGGAAAAAGATTCACCTTTCACCTTCTTCCGTCAGGCATCATCCATCCCGGAAAGCTGAATATCCTCGGAAATGGGATGGTCATCAATCCGGAGACCCTGCTTGAAGAGATTGATGTTTTGAAGCAAAAAGGCTTTTCTGTCGGCGAGCATAACCTTGCAATCAGCGGGAATGCCCACGTTGTCACTAAAGAACATATTGCGCTTGACAAAAAAGAAGGAGGAGCAATAGGCACAACCTTCAGGGGGATCGGGCCGTGCTATACTGACAAAATCGCGCGAAGAGGCATCAGGGTAAATGAGTTCATCAAGCAAAAAAATGATTTTGCAGCTTTGGTCAGGCCTTTTGTCAAGGACACATACCGCCTAGCCAATCAGGCGATTTCGCAGGGGCAGAATGTGCTTATCGAGGGCGCGCAGGGAACTTTGCTGGATATAGACCATGGCACCTATCCTTATGTCACCAGCTCAAATCCGACAGCAGGAGGAGCATGCACCGGGCTTGGGATCGGGCCGACGAAGATCAATGCTGTAGCCGGCGTGTTCAAGGCTTATGTCACCAGAGTGGGCTATGGGCCGTTTCCTTCGGAGCTTGGAAGCGCAAAAGAGACTGAGGATGAGTCAAAGGAAGAGCCATTATCGCAGGAAGATATTCTGCGCGCAAACCGGGGAAAGGAATACTTCATCGGCAAAGTGCTTCGGAAACAGGGCAAGGAATATGGCACGACGACAGGCAGGGCAAGAAGATGCGGATGGTTCGATGCGATCGCAGGAAAATATGCTGTTAACATCAACGGATTAAGCTCGCTGATAATAACAAAATTGGATGTTTTGAGCAGGCTTAAGGCCTTAAAGATATGCGCCGCATACGAAATTGACGGGAAGAAAACAACCGCATTTCCTTCAGATATGGAGCAGTTTGCGAAAGCAAAGCCAGTCTATGAAGAGATGCCCGGATGGGACAAGGAGCTTTCCGGCGTTAAGACATTTGAAGAACTGCCTTCTGCTGCGCAGGCTTATCTCAAAAGGATTGAAGGCCTGCTTGGTGTTCCGATTGCTATCATCTCTGTTGGGCCGGAGAGGGGGGAGACGGTCTTCTTAAGGCCAAAAGAGTTTTTCTGAATCTTTTTTTGTTTAAAATCGATTGATTTAAATAGAGGTTGCTAAGTCGTTAGTTATTGTCCTTATATTTTATATAAATCTTTATGATTAGGGGTTGGAAGAAAATGAAACAAAGAAAAACTGCAAGTCAAGGAATATCGCCATTTTTATTTCCATTCTTTTTTAGGGAGATAATCCTGAGTCAGCATGGAACTCCAATTCCTGTCGACATCAGTGATGTTTCTACAAACACTTTATATCTCGAAGATAAGTTAGGTCAAGGCCCGAAAATAATCCAGGGTCACGAAGCCATCTTTCAGGAAGGGGTTTCTCTTTTACAACTTGTTCAAAAAGAGTATGAAAAAATTCAAGTGGAACCTGCAAGATATAGCAATGGAATTAAAGCTTCGCTGGCAGATTATGTCTCAAGGGTGATGACTCAACTTCTAAAAGTGGAAGAGGTTGACAAAGAAGGGAATACCTTTACCAATAGTTTTCGTATCAATCTAAAGCCAAGAAACAGGGAGGTTTTTGCTTATGGCCTTCAGATTGTGGATGCGCTGATAGAACTTTCCATCCAGACTGGAACAATTGGCAGAAAAGATATTCCTACATGGAAAACAATAAGGCAAAAATATGAAGCCTTTCATCCAGTTGAATCTATGGGAGAACAAGAAAATGCGCTTGCACGGGATAAGATTCTAATTGACGGCTATCCTGGTTTTGTGGATGTAAAAACAAGGTTTAGGCAAGCATATGTTGAGCACAAAAAAAATCTCGCTTTTCAAATGGGATGGACAACTGAAACAGGTTCTTACAAAGCTATTCAACCAGAAAAATAGAAACTCAATCTTTTTATGTGAGAATTATTACATTGTCATCCACTACCACGCTATGCTCTGCCTGGCTCACCAATCCACCGCTCTTTTCTACTAATGGGGGATATTTGTGGAGGATGCCAAGCTGGTCAAACTGGTTCATGGCATATTCTACCTGGGGCTTTGAGAATTTCTTTGTCAGCCAGCGCGTGGTGAAGGGCAGGCCCTGAAATGATTCAATCTCTTTCTGGATGTCACGGACAAAGCCTATCCTTACTGATTTTTTTCCGATGAGCTGGAACACTGAAGGGCTGCCTTTTTCCTGGATCAGGCCGATTCCGTCGGTAGCGAACGGCTCAATCGCAACCACCTGGTTGCCTTCAAGGATCTTGCCGTCTTTGGTGTCGAAGTTGGGGATTGTCGGTGGAGTGTGGACCTCAAACTGCCCTAAGCCGTGGCCGGAAAGATTTCTCACCGGCTGGAAGCCAAAACTATGGATAGTGTCTTCAATCGCTTTGCCTATCAATGCGAGCCTCACTCCCGGCTTTACCGCCTCAAGCGCTGCGTTCAGGGCTTCCCTTGAGGCTTTTACTAAGTCTGCATGAGCTCCGGAAAGATCGACTGTTAAAGCAGTATCTCCCACATACCCGTCAACATGGACACCAACATCAAGGCAGGCAAGCTGGTCCCCAAAAATTAGACTGTCATCATCTTCCGGGCAGAAATGGGCAGCAGCATCATTGAGAGCAATCTGGACTGGGAAAGCGGGCTTTGCGCCTAACCTTGCAATCTCTTCCTCGACCTTATTGCAGACATCAAGGACTTTGGCGCCTTTTCTGATAAGGCCTTTTCCGAATTCCAAAGCCTCCCTGGCAATCCTGCCGGCTTTGAGGTATTTTTCCAGGATTTCGGATTCCATCAGGAATGAGGATGGGTAACTATTCTTAAGCCTTTCTGAATTCCATTTTTTGAATGGGGAATAGTTTTTTAAAGCGGCGTTAAATCTCATCTTCTATGGTTGATGAAGAGTTTCAGGAGGAAGGCGCATTGGAGCAAGGCCTATCCTGGGAGGATTATGCTGCTGAAAAATCAGCGGAAAAAGAAAGAACTGGCAGAAGATGGTGGAACAATGCAAAGCACTTTGGCAGGATAGCCCATATTTCTCCGAAATCCTTTCGGGGGCAGGAAGATGCTCCCCGGAAGGCTAACTTGAAATTGTATCGGGGGAAAGGAAAACAGCCCCGTTTGATCGGCAACTTCGTGATGAATGCAAAGCCTAATGCGCACAGGGCAAATATTGGCAGGGATTTATTGTTTTTTGATACGCACTTTCCGTCAGCCATTCCGGAGAGGCTTAAGGCGGAATTTAAAATTTCAGAATTTCGATCAAGAGTTAGAGATGATTTCCAGGAGGAAATTTTCCTCTTTCTTTTAGAGGCTTTTCCCGAATCTGCCTTAGATTTCCTTGCGGGGCAAGGCTATTTAACAAAAAATGTTGGTAAAGATTGGCAATTCAAGGAAGCCAGAGACAGAGGCTCATTTGTGGGTTTTGATAAATATTCCAATGCGGGGGGATATTTTTTGTGGGGATATGAGGTTTCCCGGAATTTCTGGAATTTATTAACCTTTAACGAAAATGAGGCAGTTATCCCTAGGCAAATTGCAGAACAACTCTATGAACTAACATCAGGCATTCCAGAAGCGCGAAGAAGAATGCATCTCCTTGGCATGGTTCAGCCAATGTCAATCGATTCGCTGATGGAAGTTGAAGAGCCCTTGGATTCAATTTTTGGGATTGAGGAATATGGAAATGGCCAAGGAGCAGCCGGCCTTCAGCTGTATGGAAAGCAAGGGAGCAGGGTAATTTCGCATAAAACCATGCTGCGCAAATCTGACTTGAATGGGAATCTTCGCAGGGGGCCTACAAAAAAAACAAAAAAACCGTACAGCTTAGGGAGAAGGGCTTTTATCACTTCAATTTTATCTTCTTCAAAAGAGCCTAGTGATGCCAATGGGAGGGCATCGGCACAGAGGAGGAGGGAAAGAAAGGTTCGACAGTCGCTTAATCTTCAGGCAGATGGGCATAGGGGGGATTACGATTGTGTTGTTGATAATCCTCGAAAGCTCTATCGCGCATCCGTCCTGGTGTATAACCGTTTAGCAAAGGCAGATCATTTTAGAAATTTTAGCCCGCGCATTGAAGGGGCGATTAAAATCATCCTTTCATATATCCAATCAAGGGCGGATAGAAGCCTGCCGATAGATATTGAGGAAGTGCTGAGGCTGGAAAACCCTGTTGTTGACTATCGCTTAAGGGTGCGATGGGAAAAACGGCATAACATTGGGATCATCACTCTGCCGCATCTTCTTGGGGGGAGGTATCATAACCGGCCAAGAGGCGAAATGGCCCAGGCAGAAGGAGGAGAAAAGAATGAAGTGGCTCCACCCTCCTTAGGAGTGATTCCCGTGAGCAAGGGTTATTTCCGGAATCCTCAAGCTTATGTCATTAGCCAGATGGATTTATTGAGGGAGACCAGAAATATCCTGAAGGGGGTAAGGGTTGTTGGAGATTATCCAATACTTGATCACAGGGCCAGAACTATTCTCCAATTCGCGCAGGATATCAGAGGAATGGCAAACGGAGAGTATCCCTTTAAACCGGAAGACATCGCTTATGCAAGAGTTCCCGAGCTTAGGCATATTCTCGAACAAAAACAGCTTCTCGGCGCAAGGTTTGATTTTGTGTGCCGTTAACCAGGTTTATCCCTCTTGTGAATCTTTAAACTGGGAATGGAAAGATTAAGGACGAATAGACGATTATGATTATCCTATCAATCTCTACCCTAACAATTTATACTCAAACAATTTATACTCAATCAATCTCTACTCTATCAATCTCTAGTTTTCTGAAAGAAGAAAAATCCTAGAAAACCTTCCCATCAAGCCGGACTCCAATCGAAAGGCTTGGATATAATGTATAGCATAGTATAGTATACAAAAAACATGATAAAATGTAGGATAGTATACAAAAAATAAAAAGCGCCAAGAAGCAGATTATTTACGCTCACTCACCTCAGGGTTCCTGAAGCCCTTGTCTCGATGCCGTTCTTTTTATGAAAATCCAATTCAAGAGCCCATTCTTATTATTCTCTGCAGGGAAATCGTTTTGGGATAACACGCCCCCCGCCGAAACCAACAATCTTTATAAACAATATTCAAAATCTTAACGCAGTATGATGCGCACCAACACATGCGGGGAGCTGGCAAAAAAGGATATCGGAAAAGAGGCAGCTCTGTGCGGCTGGGTGCAGTCCCGGAGGGATCATGGGGGCATCATCTTCATTGACCTGAGAGACAGGTATGGGCTTACCCAGATCGTTCTCGACCCGCAGCATAACAAGGAGACTCATAAGATTGGAGAGCATATCTCGAGAGAGGATGTGCTTAAGGCAAAAGGAAAAGTCCGTGCAAGGGGGGAAGGGCTGGAAAATCCAAAGCTGAAGACCGGCGAGATTGAGATTATCGTTGACCAACTGGAGATTCTCAACAAGGCAGCAACACCGCCAATCGAGATTGACGAAAGGAAAGACCTCAACGAGGACATGCGCCTGAAATACCGCTACCTCGACCTGAGGAAGCCCGGGCTGCAGTCCAATCTTCTGCTGAGGCACAAGGTCATCAAGCTGATCAGGGATTTCTATGACAAAGAAAATTTTATTGAGATTGTGATGGTGGCTGGGTTTGACAGATACATGCAGATAGCCCGGTGCCTGAGAGACGAGGATCTGCGCGCTGACCGGCAGCCGGAATTCACCCAGCTTGATGTAGAGATGTCCTTTATCGGCGAGGAAGATATTTATGCATTGCACGAAAAGCTTATCCAAAAGATCTGGAAGGAGGCGCTCAACATCAATGTCCCTATCCCCATCCAGCGCATGACTTATCAGGAAGCGATGGGCAGATACGGCTCAGACAAGCCAGACCTGAGATTTGGATTAGAGCTTGCGGATGTCACCGACATCGTGAAGGAGTCCAGCTTTGAGGTGTTCACCAAAAACATCAGGGCAGGGGGCATCGTAAAGGCTATCAATGTAAAAAACTCTCCGCTGTCAAGAAAAGACATTGATGCATTGATTGAGTTTGTCAAGATTTACGAGGCAAAAGGATTGGCTTGGATGAAATACGACGGAAAGGCGCTGGAAAGCTCTGTCGTAAAATTCTTCCCTGAGAAAGTCCAGAAGGAATTGGTGAAAAGGCTGAAGGCAGAAGCAAATGACCTGCTGCTCTTCGTGTCCGACCAAAAGCATTTCATCGTCAACACCGCCTTGGGGCAGCTCAGGCTCAGATTAGGGAAACAGCTTGGGCTGATTGACGAGAAGAAATTTGTCTTCACCTGGGTCGTTGACTTTCCGCTTATAGAGTTTGATGAGGCAGAGCAGAAGCATACTGCCGTGCACCACCCATTCACCAGCCCAAAAGATGAGGATCTGCATCTTCTTGACTCACATCCTGAAAAAGCAAGGGCAAAAGCTTACGACCTGACAGTCAACGGGACCGAGATCGGCGGCGGCTCGATAAGGATACACAAATCAGATATCCAGGAAAAGATATTTCAGCTCCTTGGCATCTCAAAAGAGAGCGCCCAGGAAAAGTTCGGTTTTTTGCTTGAAGCGTTCAGATACGGCGCCCCTCCCCATGGAGGCATCGCATTCGGCATCGACAGGATATGCGCAATATTGACCGGCAATGAGTCTATCAGGGAGGTTATCGCATTCCCCAAGACAAAAAATGCCGAAAGCCTTATGGAAGGAAGCCCTTCTGAAGTTGACGAAAAACAGCTGAAAGAGCTGCACATGCAGTTTACCTTCATCAAGGGCAGCGCAAAAGAGGTTTTATTTGAGAAGATCACCGATGTCCTGAACAGGGACAAGATAGAATATAAAGTTGTCGAGCACAAGCCAGTGTATACTTCTGAGGAAGCTGCCGGGGCAAGAGGGACCGAGCTCAGGCAGGGCGCCAAGGCGCTTATCTGCAAGACAGACAGAGGATTTGTCCAGGCCGTCGTAAGCGCTGCAAAAGAATTGGATGCTGAGAGCCTGAAAAGGCTCCTTCAGGCAAAAAGCGTTGCGCTGGCAAATGCCGATGAAGTGAAAGATATTGCAGGCGTCAGTGTAGGCGCTGTCCCTCCGTTCGGGAACTTATTCGGGATACCTGTCTATATTGATGCGTCAGTAACAGCAAACGAGCAGATTGCCTTCAATGCCGGGCTGCACACAAAATCCATCATCATGAAAAGCAGGGATCTGGTGAAGGTGACCGGCGCGAAGATTGGGGAGTTTGGAAAGTGATTTTTCTATGATGGAAATAAATTTTGTCACATCGAACAAGAACAAAGTCAGGGAATTTAAGGAAATCCTCGGAGAAAATGCTGTTCTTAACCACATCGCATTGGAATACCCTGAGATGCGGAGCGATGACCCCGGTGAAATATCCAGATTGGCTGCAAAGCAGCTTGCCGAAAAGCTGCAAAAAACCGTTATCTGCGAAGATTCCGGGATGTTCATCACAGCATTGAAGGGATTTCCCGGGACATGCTCAAAATACATCCACCAGAGGATTGGCCTGCAGGGGATCCTTAAGCTGATGGAAAAGATCAAAGACCGCTCGTGCGAATATATTTCTGCCGTCGGCTATTGCGAGCCGGGGAAAGAGCCACTGGTGTTTATCGGCTCTGAGCAGGGCACGATCGCAAAAGAAATCAAGGGGGAATATGGCTTCGGGCACGATCCAATATTTATTCCTGAAGGCTCGAAAAAGGCATATGGCGAGGATGCGGAAGTTGAGAAGCACAAGAAGTTCAGGAGAAGGGCTGTGGAGAAGCTGATGGGATTTCTCCGGCACTAACTTGACGTCTTCACCGAAACATTTAAATATTAGTTATACCGTCTAATTCTTTAGTATGCTCGAGATTGAAACAGTAGTAAAGGAATGGGGAAACAGCGTTGGTATAGTTATTCCGAAGGAGAAAGCCCTCCGTGAGGAGCTTAAGGCCAACGACAGGGTAACGATCCTGCTTACCAAAGAGAGCGACAGCCTTAAAGTGAAAGATATTTTTGGAAGCGTCAAATGGAGGACCCCTATCAAGAGAATGATGGATGAGATTAACAAGGAGTTCGAATAAGATGCCCTATTTCTTTGATACCTATGCGCTGTTCGAGATCACCAACAGGAACGAAAACTATCGGCAATATTTCGAAGAAGAAATTATCACGTCAACATTAAACCTGGCTGAATTGTTCTACGGCTTTCTGAAGGAGGGAAAGGAATCCCTCATCCCCGCATGGAAGGGCAAGATCAAGAAACTGATAAGCACTATTGACGCAGATACCGTAACGGCCGCAGTAACTTTCAAGTTTCACAACAGGAAAAAACCCTTTTCTTTTATTGACTGCATGGGATATTGCCTTGCAAAAAAACTTAATCTGAGATTCCTGACGGGGGATAAGGAATTCGAAGGCATGGATAATGTGGAATTTGTTGCGAAAGCTTAAAAATAGCTGTATCTTCTTATGAGTTATGTTGAAACTCACCATCCTCCACGACGACATCACCCAGCAGGACGTTGACGCTATTGTGAATCCTTCTAATTCATATGGGTTTATGGGCGGAGGTGTTGCGCTGGCAATTAAAACACTTGGCGGCGATGAGATCGAGAATCAGGCAGCCAGCCATGCCCCCATCCCTATCGGCACTGCAGTCATCACCACAGCAGGCAGGCTGCGGTGCAGGAAGATCATCCACGCTCCGACGATGGAGCAGCCCGGGGGAAAAGCCTCTGAGCATATCATCGGGGAAGCCATCACTGCTGCGCTGCACTGCGCCGAAGAAAATAGGCTTGAGCGCATCGCTATCCCCGGCATGGGCACCGGCATCGGCGGATTTCCAAAATCAGAAGCTGCCAGGCTTATGGTCGATGCCATCATCAACTTTGACGCTAAATCACTGAAAGAAGTTCTTCTGGTGGACAAGGATATTGAGATGGTGAAAGCATGGAAGAAATTGGCGGGGAAGTAATTCAAAAGAAATCCGACCAGTCACCAGTCAGAGAATTGGAATTTTTGCATTTAACGGTTTTTCCAACCACCCGACAGCCATCATCATTCCTATTTCTGGCGCTCTTCCGACCAAAATGTTCTTAAACAAAAGCATTGCCATCCTTCTTATGGCAGAATTGGATTATCTCCTTGTCCTGAAAGCGCTGAGAGACATTCCTTTTGGAGTGGGAAAGAAGCTGCTTATCGATTTCCTGCAGGGAAACAATTCTCACGAATCCATCGAGAGAAATAATCTATCTGCTCTCGAAAGCTTTGGAAGCGCCGCATACAAGAAAGAGGAGATAGCTGCGATGATCGACAGGCTCCTGCTCAACGGGATGATCGGCCTTGATTCAGTCAACGGGAATAAATTCTGGAAAGTCATGGAGCTGACTGCAAAGGGAAAGGCGGAAATTGACCATCCGACGCTTTACAAAAAGAAAGCGCAGCTGGAGCTCAACGAAATTAAGACGGTGGTAACGGAGCAGGAAAGAAAGCTTTTCGATGCCTGCAGGGATTTTCTTGCCGGCTTCAATGATGAGCAGAAAAAGGCAATCATCAACAATAATCCCCATATCCTGTGCATAGCGGGGGCAGGCTCCGGAAAGACGACGGTGCTGGCAAAGAGGATCGAATTCCTGATACGATACAGGTCCATCGACCCACGCAGGATACTGGCAATCACTTTCACAAGAAAAGCCAGGCAGGATATGATGAAAAAGCTGGCTCACGCTGATGTGATGGTCGAGACCTTCAATTCGTTCTGCGAGAAGATTTTAAAGCAGCACAATGATGCTGCCTATGGCAGGCCCGTCCGGGTGATGAGCTACCGTGATAAGCTGCTGATGTTCAACAGGGCTTTATCCTCGCTTGATATCTCTATCGGCCAGGCGATTGAGCTGTATTTCAGCGCTGCGCAAAAAAGATCTAAAACTGATGAGCAGCTGGCCAGCATCTTCATGAACGACTGTTTTTTTATCAGAGATTATTTTAAGGCCAAGGGCAAGAAGATTGAAGAATCTTCTTTTGAGGCGTTTGATGCTGCCCAGGAAAAGAGCGCAGAAATGCTGTGTTCGGTCTGCAGCTTTCTGGAATCAGCCATGCTTGCCAGCGGCCTCAGGGATTTTGCAGACCAGCTCGTTGATACGCTTTCATTGTTTGAGAAGCATAAAGAGATGATACCACATTTTGATTATGTGCTCATCGATGAATACCAGGACGTCAATGCGTCGCAGGTCAGGCTTATCGATTATCTCGGGCCCCAAAACATCTTTGCAGTCGGCGACCCAAGGCAGTCTATCTACGGCTGGAGGGGCTCTGACATCAGGCACATCCTCAATTTTAAGGATAAGTATCCCGGCACCGAGCTTATCGTGCTGACAAAGAACTACCGCTCAACGAAGCATATTGTCGAGCTTATCAACAAGTCGATAAAGCCCATGGGGCTTGCAGACCTTGAATCATGCACAGAAGGCGAGAAAAATATCAGGCTGGAAAAATTTGATGCCGAGCAGGATGAATTTGAGTTTATCATCGGAAAGATACAGGAATCTAGCCTGCCCAGGAATGAGCTTTTTGTGCTTGCAAGGACCAACCGCCAGCTGAATGAGCTGTCTGCCCTAATGAAGTCCAGAGGCATAAAGCATATCGTGAGGAGCGACGAGCTGAAGGGAACTGTCATGCTGCAGGGAGACGATGTGACCCTTGCCACCATCCATGCGATAAAAGGGCTTGAAGCGCATACAGTCTTTGTCATGGGCTGCACCCCTTACAACTTTCCCTGCAGGGGGAGCGAGCATCCCGGCATCGAGATGATCAACGTCGAAGAATATGACCAGGAAGAGGAGGAAAGAAGGCTGCTGTATGTTGCGATGAGCCGTGCGAAAAATGAGATGTATCTGACTTATTCATCAAAAACCCCGACTTCCTTCATCACCGACAGCATGATGGAGCTGCTTGGGGATGAGGCAGACAGGATGAGCAGGATGTGGAAGGTTAAGACAAAATATAATCTTTCTTCCCAAAAAGAGAATGGGATAAATTCAAATTTAAATCACTCTTTCTCAAAAGATAACGGTGCAGGCCAAGAGGAAAATCTCTCTTTCTCAAAAGAAAATGGCGTAAAAACAAAAGTTAACCCCCTGTCCTTGGGAGAGACTGGTTTAGGAAAGAATGGTTTAGGGGAGAATGGTGTAAAAACCAAGGTAAATGCTTCTTTCTCAAAGGACAATGGAGTTATAAGCCGCCTCAAGGAATGGCGAAGCTCTTTAAGCAGGGAGCAGGGCGTTCCAGCGTATGTCATCATGCATGACCGCACCATCATAGACCTTGCGATGAAGATGCCGCTGACGTTAGGGGAATTAGACGGCGTTGTCGGCATCGGCCCGGCAAAGATCGCCAAGTTCGGGGAAGAGCTGCTGGATGTGATTCATTTGAGGCATTAAGGCTGCTGGATGTGATTCATTTGGGACATTAGAGGGTTTGCGGAGAAAAATATAGTGCGATAGTAAAACTTTGTTCCGAGCAAAAAATCAAGGAGAATTCGAGCGTCATGCAACAACCCCCAAATAAATATTGTGCTTGCTTCTTGTTATCTTGACTCTTATCTTTTGACCGATTTTTCCCCTTATCCCCCCTCTTGATTTCCCGCTTATCCTTCCCCCTGAACTCCCATCCACCTTTCCGCCATCCTCGATATCCCTGTTTTCTATTCCGCTGCAGCCCAGGACGGAGATTGTCCTGCCCTCAGCAACAGCTATCATCTCATTCCTGAATCTTCCCGGCATCTTCAGCTCTGCACGGACAATATCGCCTTTTTTGAAGGGTTTGGGCAGGGGCTTTGTTGGAATAATAGTGAAATCTTCTTTGGTCTTCAGCAGTTTTATCTTGGCTTTTTCCTGCCAACGCTCCATCTTTTCAAAAAACTCTTCCATCTCAACCCCTTTGACGGGATTTCTCCCGAAGCGGTAGGGCAAAAAGTTCTGTATCCCGACATCAGCGTTTATGCTTTCAGCAAAATCAACAATTTTTTCCATCTCAGCTTCATTCATCCCCGGAACATAGACGGGATTGATCATCACCTTTGCTTTTCCGGACAGCGAGATAGAGCTGCATATCTCCATAACTCTTTTGATGGGATAATGGCAGCCTGCCAACTTGTCAGCCATCTCCTGGCTTATTGCATTGATGGAGACATTAAACCGGTCAAGCCCTGAGCCAATAAGCCTGTCAGCGTATTCTTTGTTCAGCAAAACACCGTTAGTGACCAGCGAGATGATTTTTACCTGCGGAATTTTTTTTAAGTCCCCTATCAGTTCGGGAAGAGGGGCATACAGCGTAGGCTCTCCCTGCGAAGTGATCATGACTTCAATCCTGCCGCAATCCTTCTGCTCAACAACTTTCTTCATCTCTTCAACGAGGTAACTCTCTTCAATGACCACGTCCTTATTCCTCTGGTCTTCGTCCACTGAGCAGAAGATGCATTTGATATTGCAGCTTGATATCGGCTTCAGCTCTATCATGCTGGTATCTCTGTCTATGATGCCCCAGCCGACGTTGCCGACAAGGGGAATCCCTGAATTCTTGTGGATATACATCGATGGCTTGTCATTCAGCCTGTTCCTGAGATTCCTGAATCCCTCTTCCAAAAGCTGGCTGAACTTCCGCTCAGCGCTTTTTTGGGAGGCCCCTGTAAAAGTTATGGAATTGCCCTTCGCAGAATATTCTCCAATCGACTGCGCCCTTTCTTGGGGTATCAAGAAGTAAAACATCTTCAGAAAAGTTGCCTTGATGAAATCTCCCGCATCCTCAAAGGACAAATCCTCGAAATGGAGCTCTGCCATATACCCCGAAAAGGAGGGTTGTTTTATAAAACTTGACCTAAAGGGGCACTAATTTGTTAAAATCGTAAGCAGAATATCTTGAATATTTTTATAAACACAAGATAACCAAGTCTTTCATTTTATAACCGAGAATGGTTCAAATCTCAAAATTTTACCCCATTCTCAATGGAAAGGGGATTCTTCTTTCCCCAAGTTGTGCTGACATTGGTGAGCAAACAACCTCCAGGAACCAACAGAAATCCAAAGATATGCCCAACATTCTCAAGAGTATAATGATTGGGAGTGGATAGCTATGTTTAAGAATAGAAAACTATTTAATGCACTACCAGATTACTTGATTGATGGTAAGTATTGTGGGAATTGACTCAAGAAGTTTTGTAAGAGATGTCATAAAAAGGAACGGAGAGAAAGGACATTTTGAATCTGTTGTTGGAATTGCTATAAAAGTTCGAGATTATATCAAATTTGAGGAGAAATATGTTGAGGCTATTGAAAAAGCCTCAATCAAATTAGAAAATGGAAACGATTTGAAATTCCTTTGTTTTAACGATATAAAACACGAAAAAGATTCATATGGATTTTTAGAATTATTTTTTAAAGGAATATTGTTAGAAATAGAAAAAGTGCATGTTTTTTACACATTATTCTCAAAAAAAAGACTTTCAGAAGTTAAAGTTTATGGTAGGAAGGCTAGAAAAGAAAGAATAAAACTTAGTAATCCAACAAGAACCTATGAACAGCTACTCTCTTCCCATATTTTACACTGTTTTCCTGCAATTTGTGCTTGGAGACTAACTGAGCACCTAACCCCAAAAACAGTAGAATTTCATTTAGATGCATATGAAGGGCACATATTTGAAGCTCAAGAAAAGCTTGATTCATCAGACCATACAGTGGTTATTTATCCTGGCGGAGACTGCGTAAATCCTGTTATCTCCACTGCAGACCTGCTGATTGAATTTTTAGATAAAAGGTTAAAAATTAATTCTAAATTCCTCATTTATGAAAACATTAGGCCAGCCCTACCTGAGTTTGGAGAAAACGTCTTGGTGTATCCCATTTCAAACAAACACCTCCCTTTTATAACTCCTCTTGATAAACAATCAGTTCATTTATGGGATAAAGTTAAGCACCCTGTTTTTTGGGTATTCAAGGGGGAAGAGATTGTTGAATCTGGAACAATGAAAAGGTCAAGAAGCTATCGGAATCTTCAAGATTTTGTAGCCAGTAAATATGGTGTCGTTAGAATGTTTGACAAATCAAATGATATAAAATACTTCAAGGATGGAGATTTTGGCGTTTATTTAAATCAAAGAGGTAAGGAGCAAATTGACACTTATATAAAGATAGGTAAAAAATTCAGACCATTTAATCTAGATGCATTGGTTCCGAATGACTTAAAAAATAGGCAGATTTAAATACTACTATGCACTTTAAACCCTTACGACATTAGCCGAATGGTTATGTCTACTGTGTAATCGTGATAACCCTCATTTTTCTTATGGTTGGATAAAATTATTTTGGTTCTTGCTTTTGAAGTATCAAATAGATTTTTTGATTGGACGATTGCATGCCCTCAGCCAATACTTTACGAGCATATTTTTCCACACTTCATAGGGAAAACAAACTTAACACCACTTATATGTTTAAAAAAATTTCAGAAACCCAGATTGACCTAAAACTTTATATAGGCACTTCAACTGCATGGTTTTCTGGGGGAGGTTTATGATGGAAGCGCCAAAAGCTGAAGAGATTACTGTAACCTATGGGTCGCTCCTTGAGCTTCTCCTGAGGGAAAAAGAGCGCCTTGAGCTGCAGAAGCTTGATCCAAACTTCTATCAGAACGTCCTGCAGTATCTTAAAGATAAGAACACGTTACTCAACAATCCCCAGCAGGACTTATTCTCTCTCGATGAAAAGGAAAAGACCCTAAAGATGCTTACGAACGTCAGGAGAATCCTCAAAGAGCTCTACGAGCGGCGTGAGAAAAAAATACTTCTGCTTGCGATGGAAAAGAGCAGGGACAAGCATACGCTCATCGACAACAGCGCTTTCCTCAGGGAGGAGAAGATGCTCTATGACCAGTCTGTTGGGCTTTTGGACGGCTACCGCAGCGAAGTCTTTGAAAGCCTGTTCAGGTTCAGGCTTCCTTCTGCGCCCGTATTTGCGCCGCTGGCTGAATCCGCAATGCCCCCTGCTGAATCGCAGCGCAATGAGATGAAAAAAGAGACAAGGCTGCTGAGGTTTCTGCAGGCAGTTCCACGATTTGTCGGAAGAGAGCTGGAGCCCTACGGCCCGTTTGACGAGGAGGATATTGCGGCGCTGCCGATTGAGATTGCTGACGTGCTTATCAAGAAAGGAAGGGCGGAAGAGATCAAAGAGGAGTTATAGGCAGAAGGCATCTTCCGACGCCAAGAATTGTTCTTCATCGTTGAAAACTAAATCTTTATAAATAAACCCCTTATTCTCAAGGCTATGAAGATGCCTAAGAATGTAAAGAGGTATTGCAAGTTCTGCAGGAAGCACACTTCGCAGGTCATCGCTGTCGTCAAGAGGGGAAAGCCCTCATCGCTGTCATACGGGAGCAAAATCAGGGCCCGCAGGAGAGGCTCTGCCAGGGGATTTGGAGGGCTTGGGAGATATTCGAAGCCTGCAGTCACCCAGTTCAAGATGACGGGAAAGAAAGCGACCAAAAAGACCGATCTTAGATATTCCTGCCAAGTCTGCAAGAAATCAACGCCGCAGAAGAAGGGCTTCCGCACAAAAAAGCTTGAGTTCGTGTAAACCTCTGCAGCGGCTGAAAGAGCCCAGGGAATCATGCCTTTTTCCGGCACTATAATCTCGGCTTGCCTGCTAAGGCTTGTTCACATTACCCAAAGCATAACTACATTATCAAAAGATTTACTGCTATTACCAAAAGAATAACTACCATTGCCACAAGCTAAACTACTATCACTACAATCATAACTACCATCACCAAAAGCATAACTATTTAAACGAGGAAAAATTCTTTTTGAGACGAAGGTTGTTCAAGATGCGCCCAATAAAAGACCCGGTAAGCAAGTTCATCAAGATGCGCTGCCCGAAGTGCAAGAATGAGCAGATAACATTCGGCAAAGTAGCTACCAGCGTCGCCTGCCTGGTATGCGGAAAGAAGATTGCAGAGCCGACCGGCGGGAAATCGAAAGTCAAGGCCAGGATTCTGGAGATTCTTGAATAGGCCTTCAACCACTATGAAGAAGAAAGGGCTCCCTGAGGAAGATGATCTTGTATTGTGCACAGTCACTAAGATATTTCCAAACGGAGTTTTTGCCAACCTTGATGAGTATGACAATACAGGAATGATCCATATTTCTGAAGTCGCTCCCGGGAGGATCAGGAACATCCGGGAATATGTGAGAGAAGGGAAAAAGATTGTCTGCAAAGTCCTGCGGGTCAACAGGGAAAAGGGCCAGGTTGACCTCAGCCTCCGCAGAGTCAATGAGGGGCACCGCAGGGAAAAGATCAACAGTATCAAGCTTGAGCAGAAAGCCTGCAAAATCATCGAATATGCCGCACGGAAGCTTGGGAAAAAGGTTGATGATTTTCTTGTCCAGATCAACGAAAAAGTAACCAAGAAATACCCTTCTTTGTATTCCTGCTTTGACGATGTCGCCCATGAAAAGTTTTCCCTCGACAAGCTTGGCATCCCCTCAGTCATCGCCTCGCAGCTGACGGACGCCATCAAAGAGCGGCTGAAGCCGCCCATGGTTTCTGTGGTCGGCGAGCTGAAGCTGAAATCCCATTCGCCTGACGGCATCGCTGTCATCAAAAAGGTTCTCATGTCCGGAATCCCCGCTGACAAAGACAAGATTGCTGTCACTTACCTCGGAGGCGGAAGATACCATGTCGTGGTGACCGCCCAGGAATACAAGGATGCTGAAAAAGCCCTCGACAGGTATATTGAAGGGGTGAGCAAGATTATGGAAGATGCAAAGGGGCTATCGTCCTTCACCAGGGCAGCTCCATGAAGCAGCTCATGCGGTGCATGTCCTGCAGCAGATACACCCTCCAGAAAGAATGCCCGCAATGCAGGGCGCAGACACAAGTTCCCCTCCCCCCAAAATTCAGCCCTATCGACAAGTATGCATCTTACAGGAGAACAGCAAAATCCGGGCAGCGGAAAGCGCAGGGCATCCTATGAGCACATGGCGCATCGACCACACCGGCAGAAAGCCGAAGCTTCATGATCCTGTCCTTATTGAAGGGCTTCCCGGCATCGGCAACGTCGGCAAAGTTGCTGTCGACTTTATCATCGATGAGGTCAAGGCTGTCAAATGCCTTGAGATCACTTCTTCAGTCTTTCCCAACGCAGTTTTTGTGACAGAAGAAAATGTCGTAGAGCTTCCCAAAGTCGAGCTGTATTACAAGAAACGGGGAGGCAAGGAGAGAGACCTGCTGCTTATGGCAGGAGATGTCCAGCCGATCGATGAGGACTGCTCGTATGCTTTTTCTGAAAAGATACTGGAGCTTGCGGCAGCCTGGGGCGCAAGGGAGATCCTCACCTTAGGGGGAATCGGCCTGTCACAGATTCCAAAACACCCAAAAGTGTATTGCACCGGCAATTCGCCGGCATTGATCAAAGAGTATACTGCACTGCATGCGAAGAACCAGCTGTATGGAGTTGTTGGGCCGATCATCGGGGTTTCGGGATTATTGCTCGGGCTTGCGGAAAGGAAGAAGATAAAGGCTGCAGCATTGCTTGCAGAGACCTTCGGCCATCCGATGTATCTCGGCGTGAAAGGGGCAAAGGAGATACTGAAGATCCTCAACAAGAGCCTGCACCTAAAGATCCACACCAACAAGCTTGAAGGCGAGATTAAAGAGATCGAATCCCAGATGCTGCGAAGGTCAGAAGACCTCAAGATGATCTCAGGGAAAGGCGCAAAAGCCCTGAAGGGAAAAGGGGATGTGAATTATATCGGGTGAGATACTTCAGGGATTAATGGGTAAAAATCGGCTCCGTTCAAAATATAGGTTAGCAGCCTAAAGTAAAAATCATTTGCCCCTGAATCAAGCTGACAAGGGGGCCGCCCTCCTTCCCGAAGGGACAGGAACGCTTGATTATCCCTCCGTCCGCAGACCGGAACGCTGGATTATCCCAAACGGGGAACCGCCTTGCGCGGTGCCAGAAATCATAAAAGATTTCTAAGCATGTCATCAACTAAAAAATCACTTTAGGATTTTTAAGCCTCCGAGCGGTAGCGATGCGAGGCACAAAAAATGGGGATATTTTTTCGTGCTGCTAACCCGAGCGAAGCGAGATTTTGAACGGAGTCGGTAAAAATCATAAGTTATTTATAGGCAGGTTCTTGGGATTAGTTCTATTATGTCCAAAATCCGCTCTATCTCTGCAAGGGAAATTCTGAGCTCTTCCGGGCTTCCGACGCTAGAGGTTAAAGTTATCCTGGAGAGCGGGATTGTTGGGATAGCTTCTGTCCCTTATGGCGTTTCTGCCGGGACGCATGAAGCAGTTACTTTGTTTGACAACGATGCAAAAAGATTCAAAGGCAAAGGGATGCTGAAAGCCTGCCACAATGTCAACAGGATAATCTCTCCAAAATTAGCGGGCAAGGAGGCATCGCATCAGGCGGAAATTGACGAGCTTATGATAAGCCTTGATGGAACTCCAGCTAAAAGCAGGCTCGGCGGCAATGCAATCCTTGGAGTTTCATTGGCAGTTGCAAGGGCTTCTGCCCTTGACTGGAACATCCCCCTGCATCACTATATCAGGAAATGCTATAAGATAAAGCTGAAAGAATTTGTTTTGCCAAATCCGATGATGGTGGTGATTGAAGGGGGAAAGCACGCAGACAATTCAACTGATTTTCAGGAATATCTCATCTCTCCGCTTATGGGCAATTCTGCAAGGGAGGAGATAAGGGCGGGCATCGAAGTGTATCATGCTCTGAAGGGTATCTTGGCAAAAAATGGACTCAATACCAACGTCGGGAATGAAGGCGCTTTTGCACCTGCAGGGATAAAGACAAACGAAGAGCCGTTCAGGCTTATTGCTGAGGCGGTTGCGGCAGCAGGCTACACCGTCGGAAAAGATATCGGCCTGTCATTTGACGGCGCATGCTCAGAGCTTTACCGGAACGGAAAATATTTCCTGAAATCAGAAAACAGGTATCTGGCGCCCGAGCAGATGATTTTCTACTTTACAACATGGGTGAATAAAATCAGGGGCCTGATAACTATTGAGGATCCCCTGCATGAGGACAAATGGGAAGACTGGAAAGCGATAACGCAAAAGCTTGGAAGGGATGTTGCCATTGTCGGTGATGATCTGCTTGTTACCAATGAGGTAAGGCTGAAGAAAGCCATTGAAACGGAGGCAGCAAATGCCATCCTGATAAAATTGAACCAGGCCGGAACGCTGACAGAGACAATCCAGACATGCATGCTAGCGCGCAAAAACAGATTCCTGACGATCGTTTCGCATCGCGGCGGCGGAGAGACTAACGATTCTTTCATGATTGACCTCGCTGTTGCGGTGAATGCCGGCTTTGTCAAGGTTGGGCCAACACGGGGCGAGCGGGTCGCAAAATACAACCGGCTGATGGAGATTGAGCAGGAATTAGGGAAGAAGGCGAGGGTGGCTGGAAAGGATTATTGGCCGGGTTGATGTCAATGAAGTGGTGGCACAAATGATATCTAAACTCACTTATTTACCATAGCTCCTTAAAACTTCCAGCGTCGGTAAAACTCCCCTCTTGCACGATAAAGTTGAAGTTTCTTGATTTTTTGAGTCATACGGCAATGAGCCTAAAAGATAATTGGTCAAAGAATATATCCTCCCAATTGTCTTTTCCTGCTGCTGGTTGATGGTGCAAAGCACTTCAAATCTTTTCCTGGCATCAGAAAAGGGAACTCTCTGGTTGTTAAAGAAGAAAAACTCCTGATTGCCGTAGCCGATAACCCTCTCGCAAAATCCAGCTAAGCTTTTTTTGAACCTAAGAAAACGTTCAAGTTGTAGAAGAAGTTTTGGTGCCTCGTCAAAGAGCCCCACGATGTCTTCAATTGGCTGCGGAGGCAATGCTTTATGCTTTCGCATGAACCTGGATCCATCTTCCCGGCCAGATAACTTTTGAGGCGCCATTTTCTATTGTTTTTCGCTGGACCTAAATTTCTTTACAGAGCAAATGCTAAACTCCCACTCTAAGCTCATACTCTTACCTTATACTCAAAATAATCATCCCATGGATTCTCCAGCTGCATCATCTCGGGAATGGTGAGCTTCTCAAAATATCTCCTGAAGGGCCTCATTGAGTTGCCGTGAGCGGAAATGGCCACATTGACTTTTTCTTTCTTTATCTTTTTGAGCAGATCCTTAAGGAATGCAAGAACCCTCTTCTCGACCATCTTGACACTCTCTCCGCCAGGTGGTGAAGTGCCATAGCTTCTCCTGATAGTATGAAGCATTGCCTTTCCAAGATTCTTTTCAATAGTTGAGTGGTGCTTTCCCTGAAGCTTCCCATAGCTTCTCTCGATCATCCTGTCGTCGGTAATGACCTCCTTGCATTCCGGATGGAACCGCAAAACCGGCCTTAAGGTGTCTTTTGACCTCGATAACCTTGTCTGAAAGGCAGCATCAACCCTTTTGCCCTTCAGCATCCGGGCAATCTTCTCCGCCTGTCTTTTTCCCAGGGGTGTCAGCCTGGAATCTTTCCAGCCGGTAAAGCGCTTATCCCTGTTGAAATAAGTCTGGCCGTGGCGGAAGAGGTAGATGGAGCAGAATTTTTTGCGGAGCATAAAGACCCATTTAGAATTTGCTGCTTAAAAACTTTTCTTATTGGGGGGAGTTTATTGGGTATGGTTTTATTGGGGGGAGTTTATTGGGGAGTATTATTACGAAAAAGAATATTCTTCCCCGGGGAATCTCTTCTGCTTCACTTCTTTGATGTAGGATTTCACTGCCTTCTTCACAAGCTCATTAACCTGGGCGTATCTCTTGGCAAATTTCGGCCTGAAATCCTCAAACATCCCCAGCATATCATTGATGACCAATATCTGGCCATCGCAGTAGGGCCCAGCGCCGATGCCAATCGTCGGAATCTTAAGCATCGAGGTTATCTTTTCTGCAAGGTCAGCCGGGATGCTCTCGAGGACAACCGCAAAGCAGCCTGCCTTTTCCAGATCTTTTGCCTCTTTCAGTATCAAATCTGCGCCGGCTTTGTCTTTTCCCTGAACCCTGAATTCTGGCGCCGTTTGGGGCAGAAGGCCGGTATGGCCCATCACCTGCATCCCATGCCTGGCGAGATGCTCTGCAATGCCGGGCTTTCCCTCGAGCTTGACTGCATCGGCTCCCCCATCAATCAGCTTTCCCGCATTTTCCAATGCTTTTTCCGGTGTTTCGTCAGAGCCAAAAGGCATATCAGCGACGATAAAAGAGGTGAGAGCGCCACGGCGGACAGCGCCCGTATGCCGGAGCATGTCTTCCATAGTAACCTCCTTTGTGGACCCATATCCTAAGACCACCATCCCCAGAGAATCGCCGACTAAGATGATGTCAACCTGCTCTTCTTCAAGGAGCTTTGCTATGTTGTAATCATAAGCAGTCAGGCAGACGATCGGCTGGAAGCCCTTCATTGACTGGAGCTTTGCAAGCGGCATAATCCGGTGAATTCCGGCTCCCTTAAAAAAGGTTTGTCATTTTGAGATGCCAGTTCTTTTTTCAAGCGCATTCCTTTTCCAGCCCAGTTCCTATTCCAAGAGCGGAGTATACCTTTTTGCACCTAAACATGGGAAGGTTTTTATATAAATTATATATTCTATATATCATGTCGGATGAAGAACTAATCCAACGGGTGAATTCAGAGTTTTTCCTCTCAGACCTCCCCAAGGATTTTCTCAGGTTAAAGGGAAATACTATTGAGACTTCCTCAAGAAGGTATAGGCGGCAGATTCCAATAAGTGGAATTGGAGATGTAACTCTGCAATTAGTGTCAGCTCTTCCAATAGGAGATAATCAGTATAATCCCCAATTGAAGGAGTTACTGGCGCCATATCAGTTTATCCTCTTTGAGGGGCCAGTCGTTCAGGAAAAAAAAGGAGCTGGGAGGGCCTCAAGCGGTAAAATCAGGCAGATTGACTTAGTTCCTCCAACCTTTTATGAAGAGCTTACCAAAGGATTAGATAAGGTGGACCTGCGAAATCCCTACCTTTGCGAAGGCTGGGAAAATGCAATAAGAAGCTCTAAAGTCCCAAAGAAAAACGGCATATCTCTGGTGCAGGTCGGATATGACCCTGACGATGAGCTTTCATTTATGGCAAAATATTTCAGCTGGCAAAATCTCAAGGCTTACCTTGAAAATCTCTCATTGCGCCTGACTGCAGAGAATTATGTTCGGGGGGCGATCAACAGGGATTATTTTGTTACAGCTATCGTTGAAGCAAATGTGCCGATACCTAAAGGCATCGTCCCTGACAACTTGGTAGTTAAGACTATGGTGTTAATCAACCAGGCGAAATACCGGCACCTGAGGCATGTGATGGTGGATTCTATATATCATCACAGAGAGAGGAAGAACATTACTATCATAGCCAGCCCGTGGTTTATGCCTCCCCTGGAAGATATCCTCACTTCAAAACTTATAAGCACCAGCAGGTATGAATTGGAGAAGGGAACTGAGCGTTGGGTTCCTGCATTTACTTTTGGCTAATAATCCCCCAAGCTTATCTGGCCTTTCCTCTTGTTTTCGGGAACTTTGTCTTTCTCCAAATCCTGACCGACCTGTTTCTTTACGTCAAGCGCAATGGCCTTTCCGAGTATCTGCCCTAAGGTTACCACATCGGAAGCAGCAACATCACCAATGGATTTTATTCCGTTCTTAAACAGCCTTCTTGCCCTCACCCTTCCGATTCCCTTGAGCTTCAGCAAAGGAATCAGCTCTTCTTTCACGCCGTCCTGTATCCTTATCCGGAGCTTGAGAAGCTCTTTCACAACTGGATTGATCTCAAGAAGTTTTCCCAGCTCGATTGCGCAGTAGCAGAGCCAGTCTGCAAGGTCAATCTTGCTGCGTATCTCTCCCGGCCTGATGCTGAACGATTCAAGCAGGTATTCTTCATCTTTTTCCTCAATCCACGCATTCAAAAACTGGGCTGTCTTGATAGCATTGAGGAACTCATCATACTCTTCATCATACAGGTTCGGCTCCTGGATGTAAAGGCTGATGCCAAGCCTGTTGACTATTTCGTTGACGGCATCATATTCTTTTGCTTTTACCCTCAATAAAGGCCTTATCTCGAGTGTGCTTGAGAGCATGTGGAGAAAGCAGAAATCTATCAATGGTTTCTTAGAAGCTTCTTGCATCGCAAGGATAAACCCCTGGGCTGTGTAGGGGTCAAGGTAAAGCTCAGACACACGCTTTCCCAGCAGTGTTGCCAGGAACCTCGCCTCATCAATCTCATCAGCAGAAGCAAATTCCTTCTTGGTATCCTGCAAAAATCCCCATTCCTCAAGAAGCTTAAGCATCTGCCCAATCTTCCTCTCAAGCTGCTTCCTGTCCCTGAACTGGTATGCCCAGAATGTCTTTTCAAAAAATCCAAAAATCTGTTTCCTTGTCGAGACGATGCCCGAAGCGATCAGGCTGAGGATATAGGTCCTTAGAACAGGCTCGACTGCAAGCTTGCTCTGGATGCTTTCCGGCTCACCCAAAATATATTGTTCTGTCAGCTGCTCTTTTTCAGATTCAGTCTGTGCGAGAATGATTGCCTGGCCTTCTTTGTCATAGCTGGGCCTTCCTGCCCTTCCGGCCATCTGCAGATACTCAAGGACAGGGATAAAAGCCATGCCGCGCTGGGTGTATCGCCGGATATCCTTGATTATGGAGCGATAGGCAGGAAGATCTATCCCGATAGCAAGCGTCGGCGTGCAGCAGATGATCTTTATGGCACTTTTTTTGAAATTCTCCTCAATAAGCGAACGCTGTTTTGCTGTCAGGCCCGCATGATGAAATGCAATCCCTTTTTTGAGGCATGCATTGAGGCGCCTGCATTGTTTTGTCGGCGAGGGGAGGCTTTCCAGAGCTTCCTGCGCAAGCTTCAGCAGGGTATCATCAGAAGTTTTTATCTTAACAGCAATCTCCTCAGCCAGCTTCTCAGCCCCATTTTTCGTTCCTGCAAAAATCAATGCCTGCTTGCCTATCTTCAGCGTATCAAGGGCAAGGTTATAAGCAAGGTTCTCAGAAAGATTCTCAATGGGGATGTTCATGGGGCTGGAAAAGAATTGGGGTTTATAAAAGCTGGTTTTAGAGCAGCCTTATTCAAAAAACACCTTTTTTGGCGCGCAGTGCGCAGAAAATTTCAACAACAACAATGGGCTCGACGGTAAAATCACAAAAAAATATCCCCATTTTTTGTGCCTCGCTCGCTACCGCTTGGAGGTTTCTCTGGGAAATTTTGACCTGCTCGGTCACTCCGATGGGGTAAGATAGCGTTCCTGTCCCTTCGGGAAGGAGGGCGACCCCCGACCTCGCCTCGCCGATGTTGTTGAAATTTTCTTTTGAGAAGATACTCCCCAATTATTATTGTTAAAAAAAAGCTCAATCGGGAGATTGTGAATTCCAGTCTAGACCACTATGAGATGTATCTTCTAGAGTTATTATCAAAAGAACAGCAAATAACTGGAAGATAATACCTACCCAATAAGAATTCTGATAATTGCCCTTAGGCTAGCGGGAATAGTCCTGGTGGATTCTATACCTCACTTCTTCTTTTGGGCAGGCGGGACAACCCTGATCTGCCATGCCCTCTCGGCAGAGAGCTCTCCGTCGCTCACCGTTACAGAGATTTCTTTTTCGCCGGGTGAGGTAAATGTCCGCTTCAGCCTGTTCGAAGCGTTGTAGGACTCAAACAATCCCAGATTCCAGACATAGGAAAGCCTGTCTCCGTCAGGATCATCTGCATCAACCTGGAAGATAATGGGCTGGCCGGCAACAGCTGATGCCCTGGCAGAAGGCTTTAACGCCTTTATTTGAGGGGCCCTGTTGACATCGCTCACCGTAATGTTGAACTCTCCCCCGGTTTTAAGGCTTCCATCATCAGCCTCCAGGCTTATTGTGAATACCTCACTTCCGTCATCCACTGCAGTGAAGTCCGGCCTCCAGGAAAAGATATTTGAATTCAGCGATGCCCCTCCCGGAAGCGCTTCTGCAACAACTGAAACCCGATCTCCGTCGGGGTCAAAAGTTTTGAGCTTTATCTCAACAGTTTCATTTTCCCTGATTGATGCCGGAAGGATAGGCAGGAATTCAGGGGCCCTGTTCTTTTCCCTGACGGTGATCTCTGCTGTCTGGGTGTCTTCAAGGAATCCGTCAGAAGCCGTGACTTCAACCTGATAAATCCCGGCATCATCGAAACCAGTGAGCTTTTCTGCCTGATCCATGAATCCTTTGAATGAGAAGCTTATCGCATCGCCGTCAGGATCGGCAGCCTGAGGTCCAAGGACAATTCTTTCTCCTTCCTCTATCTCAATCGGGCCGATCGGCTCAAGCACTGGCCCCCTGTTCACATCGTTGACGAAGATAATCGATGTTTCTGAATCAGAGCTTTCACCGCTTGAGGCGGTAAAGACAACCTTATGGGGGACATACAGCAGGTGGAATTTATCGGCAATCTTTTTTATCAGATTGTCTTTCCTGATGGTGTCAAAATTGGTCTTCCAGGTGAATACCTCTCCGTCAAAGGATGCTCCGGGAGGGATGCCTTCTGCAGTTATCGTGATGGGATCGCCGTCAGGATCGTCTGCCTGAACATTGAATGTCAGCTGATCAGTTTCCTTTATCCAATAGTTGGGGACGCCAGAAAGCGACGGCGCCCTGTCTTTGTTCAGGACCGCCACCCGTATATTCTTGGATGCAGAGAATTCCCTGTCCCTAATAGTCACCGTGATGTCATATTCACCTGAATCATCATACGTGGTCTGCCAAAGATTGTCTTCAAGGGGCTTGCTTATCTCGAACTCAAGGCCGTATCTGGAAAAATCAGGAAGGCTGAGGGAAACCGTTTCAGTCTCAAAGACAGTGATATCATGGAAACCCTCAAGCAGCGCAGCGCGATCAACCTTTTCGACATTTACTGTCCATTCCGCTAAAATTTTCTCCTCGCCGTCGCTGATAAGCGCGCCGATCGTGTGGGTGCCTGCCTCGCCATAATCCGCAAAATAAGAAAAATCATTCCCCTGCCCAGCTTCACTATTGTCTTTCTCCCAATTTATTTCGAGGGCATCCTTATTTTTGTCTGCCGCTTCAATCCTGAAGGCAACAGACTCACCCTCTTTGGCTGCGATGCTGTCTTCTGCTGGCTGGGCTGCCGTAATTTCAGGCGCAACGTTCACCTTATGGACAACCAGGGTGACTTCTTCAGACGTGGAAAGCTCTCCGTCAGTGACGGTGATGGTGATATTATAGGTCCCTGCATCCCCATAGTCTGTCTGCCAGGAGCCTTCCTCACTGAACGGGGCTGAGAATGTGTAATTCAAGGCATCCTGATCAGGGTCAGATGCCAGAACACCCAAGTTGACAAGCTGAGTCTCATTCACTTCAATTGTCTTTGCGCTTCTCATCGGAGCGGCAGCTAACAAAAAGAGTAAAACGTAGCAAAAAACCCTCTTCATCATACCCCCTAAGATGGAATCCTGGCGCCAGGATTAATCTGGCAGCCTGCTTCTCCGAGATAATTAGCCGAGCCAGCCTCTTGAGATGATTAATTATCCCAGCACGATATCATCGATTACAGGCGGCCTGTTGACATTCTCGATTGTGATTGTTATTGACCTGCTGACCTTGTCTGTCCCATCCGATGCTGTTACGGTCACTGTATATGCTCCTGCGTCATCATAGGTGGTCTCCCAGATAAAAGTGTTGTCTTCATCCTGAACAAGCTTCCCATTGTCCACGGAAAATTCAAGAGAATCCCCGTCGGGATCAACAGCTGCAGGCGCTAGCGTTATGGTTTCTGTCTCCTTTGCTGTGATGTCCGAAAGGGCTTCAAGTTCAGGCTTCCTGTTGACATTGGAAACCGACAGCTGCCATTCCTTCCTTGCTTCAGCATTGCCGTCGGAGACAGCTGCGGTGATCTCATGGTCTCCTGCTGCATCAAAATCAAGCTGATAGGTGAACGTGCTGGAATCCTTCGCCGCTTCATTGCCGTCTAAAGACCAGGTGATAGCCAAGGGATCTTTATTGAGGTCAGAGGCTTCAATGGAAAATGCTACCTCGGAATTCTCATTTGCCTGAAGCCTGCCCTCAGCGGGAGCGGCGTTGTCTATCGTCGGAGTTTCTTCTTTTTTATTGACGATGATGAGAACTTCCTGGGAGGTGGTCAGCTGCCCATCCGATGCGGTAACTGTCACAGTGTATTCTCCTTGATCCCCATAAGTTGTTGCCCATCTGCCCCTTTCATCTAAGGGGGTGGTATAAGAGAGCTTTACCGTATCTTTATCAGGGTCAGAAACTTTTGGCTGCAGGCTCACGGCCTCTGTTTCCTGGACGATGAGAACCTTAGAGGGCTTTTTCGCTTCCATGACTTCTTCAGCAGGGGCATCAGGAACCGGTATCTCATCTTCCTGCCCATTTGAACCCTGCTCTTCATCAAGGATTTCCTGGGGAATTTCCGGAGGCGTTTCTTCATCCTCCTCAGGCTGAACCACAATCTCTTCAAGATTAACTGTCTCTGCATCCGGAGCTGATTCAAGGCCATAGAGCTCTCTGATAGTCTTGCACCCCCCCAACAGCACCAATGCCAGAATCACACCAACAGCAAGATATCGCTTCATCATGAAATCCCCTCCTTACGTGAAAAATGTTATTATTCTTAAATACGTAACTTCTATATAAACTTTTGGGTAGTTAAAAAGATATTTCTGTTATCACTGCTTGCGACGGAAAATCAGGGATTTCTGCAAAGGCAAGAGATATGCGGGGGAGATTGAATCCCTGATAATCGGGGAAGCAGAAGGCCGCACGGATTAATCAATGGGCCCGACTGGATCCGCCACAGCTTTTTGCTTGCGCAAATGCTAAAAAATCCTTTGGGGATTTTTGGCACGTTAAAACCCTTCAGGTTATTAACGAACCTGGGAAAAATCGTCGGGCTGAAGCCCAACTGAGGCAATTCTCCATCTGGCTTGCGGGAGGGAGTATATTATGGGCCCGACCGGATTTGAACCGGCGACCTCTGCCTCTTTGCCTTCCTTTGCCTTGAGAGATTGGAAGTTATCAGAGCAGCGCTCTAACCAGGCTGAGCTACGGACCCAGATAGGAAGGAAGGTTTAAAGTTTTTTTATAAACGTTTCGATGGGGCGTATGAATTAAGCTCCGGCAAAAGCGGCTCTGCCATCCTAAGGTCAAAACTCCATCCAAAAATACAGCCAGCCCGTCGCGGGGGGCCGCCCTCCGTCCGCAGACCGGAACGCAAGATTCTCCCATCCGGGGACGCAGGGCCATCGCTAGACCCATCGGGAGTTTTGAAGATGGCAGAGCCGCTCCAAGGGGAGCTTAATTCATACGATGGCGCATTGGAAATAAAGAAATTTCACAGAAGAAAGAACGCCCCAGACCGGAGGCCGACAAAACGTCCACGCCCCCTCCCCTTAACGCCCTTAACGTTCCAGATTATCGCTTTGGAGATGGTCCAAGCCCGTTATTCTTTGGATTCCCCATATAGATGGTTAGGATGAATTGACGTTTAATGGGATAGTATGGCATCAAAAGCCCTCCTGAGCTCCTGGGCATCATGGCCCAGCTGGGCGCCTGCTTTAAGGCAGTCTTCTTTGCTGATGAGAACAGAGCTATCTTTAAGGCATTTGTTGGAGACATATCTGTGCAATCCGGCATTTTCTGGATTTAGTCCAGAATACCATGCCAAAGCAAATATATCGCAGATATCCTTTATTCGCTTATGCTCCCTATCCCTGTTGGGAAGGGAGTTTATCTTCATTGCCAGAAGAAGTTCTGGCTTTGGAACTAAAAGTTTCTTACCGAACTCTTTCAGGAAGGTATGCTCTCCTTTCTCAAAAACAAATTTGAGAAGAGGCTCATCGATAGGATTAAATCCAAATGTTTCCTTGAAATTTTTTGGTATCACGTCGACGATAAGGTCAACATACATCGGAAAAATGAAATGTGCAGGAACCATTTCTCCCTTTTTAATCTCCTCCCCCGTTTCTGTATGGATATCTTTCATAAGCCTAAAGCTCAATGGCTTGAAGCCAAGCTTTTCCTTCAAAGCCTTTATTGCCTGTGCAAGGGCAGAGCCTGTCGGGTCTTTACCCAAAGTGAACCCCAGATCAATATCTCTGCTGCCAAGGTATGGCCTCCCCTGCGCTTTTTCAAACCGGCCATTGACGTGAAAGAAAACTGCCCAGCCACCGAGAAGCGAAATGGGCTCATTAAGGCTGTCGATTACCTTTTGCAGATATTGATACGATGTTCTTGTCTCGAATTCTTTGTACATCAGAGCCTCCTCAAAAGCATTTCACCTGCTTCCTGGCATGGCCCCCCTTCCTTTATCAAATCAACGATAAGCTGAGGCAGTGAAACTATAGAAAGCCCATTGATGTTTCTTTTTCCAAACATAACGTGCTCATCCGCTATTATAATTCTGAAGTTCCCTTTCCCATAAAGCCCTTGTTTCATTACCAATTCATGCCATCTGCCCAAATCAGCTTCTTTGATGTAAATATCTATCCGTGATGGAAAAAGATAATGCTGAACCAGATTTTCTGCCTGATAGGTTGTAAGGGCATACTCTAATTTCGTTTTCTTCAGCAGCTCCAATGGCTCTTTTACCATATAGCTCCTGAACTTTTTTGGCTTTTTTGATATGCTTATCCAGAACTCCAAAAGATTTTTCCTGTCTTTTGGTCCTGTCCCTTTGAGGAGCTTTTTCTTTTCCAGGCCTTTGAGAAAGAGGATGATCCACTGCCTCGTGCATAATGCCCTCTTTGCTATCTCATTCTTGCTCAATGCTTCCTTGCTGTCCAGCAATACTCTGAGTATTCTCTCCCGCTTGTCGCCCCTCATAGGATGTAAGTATAGGCACTTATATATAAAGGTTGCTTACATGTAAGCAAAATGGCGGATTGATAAAGGAAGGTTACTCTGGGCTTCAGCCCTCTTTATCTCTTCGCTTATTTTGTCTAAAGCTTTCATGGTATTATGCTTCCGGCATTCTTCAATAATTGATAATACAGTTCTGCCCCATACAGGATGATGTGGTGCTTTTTTGCCTCGTTCCCTATATTTAACTCGTTTGTGTTTTTTATCATCTCAACAAAGTCATCTGCAGGAACAACATGAATGCCTTTTTTAATTTTTGTATATACCTCATGAAAAATGTTTTCCATGGCGGCTATCTTTTGCCTGCCATCAACGATAGCTAAAAGGTCGATATCAGACTTTGCGGTTTCTTTTCCTTTTGCATAGCTTCCAAAAACCAGGATGATGAAGAAAATGTCTTTTGTGCGCGATAATGCATCATCTAACAGCACCTGTGCCCAGGAGTGTTTTTTCAGGAATTCTGTTTTCCTTTCCTGCTCAAGGGCAGCCAGCATCTCAGTTGGTGCGAAAGGGCTAAGCCTGATAATGTGCGCCGGAGGGACAATCTCGCTAACTGTCAGGCGTTTCTTTTCTAAGTCTGCAATGTTGTTATACACCAGCGTATAGGACT
Organism: Candidatus Woesearchaeota archaeon; assembly: GCA_016180135.1. GTDB lineage: Archaea > Nanobdellota > Nanobdellia > Woesearchaeales > JACPBV01 > JACPBV01. The sequence goes on along the minus strand of JACPBV010000008.1, from coordinate 35,555 downwards.
TGCGCAATGCCTTCGCGATGCCTCTTATGGTAAATGACCTTTCAGGAGTGGTGAGCAGCAGCTTCATGATTTCGATTTGCGTTTTCGTTGCCATTTTATTATACGATTTATAATATTTATACCATTTATGTCATTCATAATATCAGTTGATACTAATTGTAGGTTATATTTAAATGTTTCTCTCGTCGGGGTAAAAGGTAGGACCTCCCTTTTCCGTTTCTTGTCAATTCAAAAAAATTAGAAAATTTGCTCCTGATAAGTAATGAAAGCGCCCCAGACCAGACTCGAACTGGTGACCTTGTGATGTCATGTTTCCCTTGATTGAGAAATTAACAGTCACACGCTCTACCTGCTAAGCTACTGGGGCATAGCCAGAGAAACTTGGAAATTATTTATAAGGCTTTCTGTAAAAAAGGTTGGCCGGCAGGCAATAAACTTCTTTTCCGGCCCAACACTTCCCAGGATTATCTCTTCTCCCCATCCCTGTTCCGATAATGCCTATATGCAGCATAAGCGATAATCAGCAAAAGGATCAAAGCCAGGAGCCACATCCAGTTTCCCTTTTTCCCGATAAATTGCTCCTCGATGAGCGGAACCTCGAGAACTTTGTATTTTCTCGGGTTGTAGATAACCGCTGATTTTGCGTTGTCAAATCCGGGAAAGGTCAGGGCAAAGTCGGTCCTGTTCAGGATGATCATCCCCCCGGATAATGTCTTGAAGACGGGATCTCCAAGATCAACATTGACTTTAAGGGGAATTTCGAAGGTGAAGCTGTAAAGAACCTCATTGTTCACAGAAATAAGCTCTGCTCTGTATCCTTCCTCCGGCTGGAGGGCGTAATCCGGGCTGAAGCCGCATTTGATGATGCGGTCTTTGTAGGAGATAAGCCCGTTGTCATAATTAAAATTCACGATCAGGACTGAAGATGATGCGGATGAGGGGGATGGAGTTGATAGAGATGGGGGTGATGAGGATGAGAGTGAGGGGGATGAGGGTGATGGGGATGAAAGTGATTGGGGTGGGGATGAGGATGATGGGGATGAGGCTGCAATGGCAGAGAGGGAAGGGGCCAAAAGGAAATAGGCTAAGAGGGAAGACGCCAAAAGGAAAGAGGCAAAGAGGGAAAGAAATACCCGCAATAGCTGCAGCCAGGAAGATTTTTTTCCCGCTTTTCCGAATTTTTTCATTGCCATGCCGGCCCACCATACTTTTCAAGCTTTTCCCTCATGACTCCCTCGTTCAGGACTCCAAACTCATCGGCCTGCAATGACCTCATGATGGAGTTTTTTGTCGGCCTTGCCAGGCTGCTGAGCGAACAGCCTTCAAAACATCCTGTGCCCTCCATCAGCGACCACTTCCTGCATTCCGGATAATCGCAGTTGGGGAACGATGCGATGTTAATGCCCAGAGAGCTGTAATATTTTTCATCGACGTATTCATCAGCCAGGCTTCCAAACGCATGGCCGAATTCATGGATGATGACAGAAGGATTATCTGCAGTATTGACCTTGACCATATTCGAGACGCTGCTTGAGCGGACCGGCTTGATGAAATCTTTGATCTTGCTCCTGCTTGCGAGGATGATGACAAAATCGTGGGGACAGGATGCAGCAAGCTTCTTTACCTCAAACTCATCACATTTGATGTAGTCTCCAACTTCGCAGCCCATCTCTTCAAAGCGGTCGATCCTGTAGAGATTTATTTTTTCACCGAACGATCTCATCGGCTCTGCCGCAAGGAGAATCTTCATATTAGCATCAACGTCTTTTGCGAAATTGTCAAAGCCCGTATACCCCAATCCCAGAAAGACGATGTCCAAAGAATCATCAGGGTTCCCTTTGGCGGAGACCGCAACGCAGTCCTGCCGCTTTCTGCCGGAATCGAAAGTGCTCACCACCGCTTTAGGGCCGTTGGCTGTTGTGCTCAGGCGGATGACTCCTTTGGAGGCCTTAAGGCAGAGGGGATTTTCTTTTTCATCAAGCTCATAGCCCCCTATTGCGAGCGGACTGAACTCGCTGAAAGGGCTGATAAAGACATCCTTGCCAGGATACAACTCAAGCTGCGCATTCAGCGGGCAGTTCACCAACGGAGAAATATTTTTTGACCGGTCGGCAAAGCACACATATTCTGCGCTGGCAGGAAGGCCAAGGATATGCTCTTCGATGCTGCCAAAGGAGCCCTTCTGTGATTTTTTGATGAAGCCCTGCAGCGACGCAGCGACATAGGAGACGTCCAGCTGTTCTGAAGACTGCCTGATTTTCTGCACCGCATTAAACCCATAGAGGAGCGTGAGGCCTGCTGCGATAACCACGAGAAGATAGTAGAAGCCTTTGGTGCTGATCTGTCCTGAGGGCATGGTAATGCTTATCCAGAATCAATGTATATAAAAATTTGATTGTTTATTGGAGGCGTGCTGCCCAACTCTTATGTTCGGGTGATAAATGGGGATTCTCAATCCTGAGATGATGCAAGAGGAAACAGGACTTAGGTTAGATGGTATGGTGATAACTGGGCCTTGTCAATCCCGAGTTACAAGAGTAAACAGGAATTAGGTTAGAGATTATAGTGATATCTAGGGATTCTCAATCCTGAGGTGATACGAGAAGAAACAGGAATTAAGTTAGATGTTCGGGAGATAAAGGAGGATTCTCATTGCACAACCTCACCGGTCACGCTCCTCAGCATATGGCCCGTGACTTTGAGGTCGAAGAACTCCTTGAGGGGCAGCCTTCCCTTGACGCCGACAATCAGGGGGTATGTTCCGAACTGCCTGCAGAAGGTTGTGTTGCCGTCGTAGATCTCCGCATAGCATTCCCGGATCACAGAACCCTTGGGGACAAGCCTCTGCAGCATGGGGAAATCGATATGCTGCCGGATATCATTCCTCCATTTCCAATACCATCTCTGGTTTTTTCTCATCGCCTTCCCGGGGTCTTTGTGGAGGGAAGTCCCTTCAAAGAGGGCAGCCTTCCTGATGTTGATCCTTCTCAAAAACAGGCCTTCATCATAAGCCTTTTTCAGCCACCGCATATTCTCTTCGTGGGTCTTTTTTGTCTCTCCCCTCAGGCCGAAGATGATGTTGATGCCGGGGATAAATCTTGGAAGCCCGTCAGGCCCGCGCTCAGAGCCAAGATGGTTTATGGCCTTTATCGCATCATAGCCGACCTGGGGCAGCGTATTGAGCGTGTTATCCCTCACAACGGCAAGGTCAAAGCTTTCAATCCCAAAGGCTGCGACATTTCCCGAGGTGCAGTATTGCACAATTGCTTTTGTTATCCTGTCACCATTCTTCTTGTGGTCAATCATCACCTTTACCGGATTGCAGTTGTCGATGTGCAGGACTTTGATGCCGGGGCAGCTTTCCCTGATGCTTTTCAGCAGTTCGGCAGCAAAAGGGATGGTGTAGAAGCAGGTCTGCTTCCCGAGCCGGAAATATCTTGCTCCTGCAGCATACAACGAGGCGATTTCCCTGAGGATGTCTTCATTTTTCCTGAACTCCACTCTGCTCTTTAAAGGCTCTGTGCAGAAGCTGCATCTCCCTATATCGCATCCCTTTCCCGTCTCAATCTCCATCATCCTCAGATCGGGAATCTGGCTGAGAAGCGATGCGCCCCTGACGGCAAAATCTGTTACTGTTTCATAAGAAAATCCATACAATGAAGGGTCAACCTTATCAAAGACCTCAAGGCTTGCCTTCTCGAAAGTTTTCCCCCCATGAAGCTGGGTCCCGAATACTGCCGGCCCGGTCAGAATTTTTCTGCAGGAAAGCCCTTCCAGCAAAGGAGCAAGCTCATGCAATGTTCCCGGCATCGCCGAGAGATACTTACCCGGGACGTGCACACCAAGGATGACAAACAGAGTATCAGTCTTTTCCAGGATCTCTTTAACCCGGTCAGCATTATTTGTGAGGTTGTAGGTATAGATGTCTGACTTTTCGGATGCCTTCGGAACCTTCCGCCGGAAATTATATTTTTTCCAGAATCTCAGGTCATCAATAGTAAGGTAGTTCACCTCACCCCCAAGATAGCCGGCAATATATCTCGGGTAAGTTCCCAGATACGGGGGGACGCCCAATCCTGCAGGCTCATCGGTGTAGCAGTCAAGGATTGTGTTCATCTGCAGAGAATAATCCTGCCGGGTTAAAAAGGTTTGCTCGAAAGGTTTTTATAGAAGGCATTGATGATGAGTAATCAAGCTGATGGACAGATGAAATACGACCTGCACAACCACACCCATTATTCAACCTGCTCTACCTTCAAGCCGCTCCATCTTCTGAAGTTAGCAAAAAAGATCGGCCTGGATGGTGCGGCTATCACCGACCATAACACCCTCAGGGGGGGGTTGGCTGTCAGGAAACTGAACAAGGATAAAAATTTTGAGGTGATTGTTGGCAGTGAGAGATACACTGACAGGGGGCATGTGCTTGGGCTTTATCTCCACAAAGATATCAAGTCCCGTGTTTTTGAAGAAGTGATCGAGGAGATCCGCCAGCAGGGAGGCATCTCCATCATCGCCCATCCGTTCCGATTTTTGCCAAGAGCCTATTTCAAGAGGGAAGGGCTTTCCAAAGATTCATATCCTGATGTGATTGAGTGCTTCAACTCAAGGACTGCCCCTTATGCCAATGCGCTGGCAGGGCGCCTTGCTGAGAAGCTGGACATGCCGAAGTCTGCCGGCTCTGACACCCATTTCCCTTTTGAGCTGGGAAAATGCTGCACCGTCTTTGAGGGCAGCCTGCGGGAAGCCCTCCTGAAGAAAAAGACGATGGTCTTCGGCAGGAGCCATACCGCATTGTTTGGGGCGTCGCTGAGCTTTTTTGCAAAAGCATCGTGCAGGATGGGGCTGAGATCATGGCCTCACTAATATTGCAGGCATGCTATTTCATGCTTCCCGCCTATTTTGCCAACATGGCTCCGGTCATCATGAGAAAAGTTTTTGTTTCATGGGCTGTTCCGCTTGACTTTAGAAAAAAGTTAGGGGCAGAAGATATTTTCGGCAGCCATAAGACCGTGCGAGGATTTCTTTTTGCGATTATTTTTGGGCTTGCTGCCGCCTTCATCCAGAATCTTCTTTCCGGCCTTCCGGCGATGCAGGGCCTTGCGATCGTCGATTATGCGCAGTGGCCCCTTATTGGATTTTTGCTCGGCTTCGGAGCAATTGCCGGCGACCTCATCAAAAGCTTCTTCAAGAGGCGCTTCCATGTCGCCCCGGGAAGTTCATTCATCCCCTGGGATCAGCTCGATTTTGTCCTGGGAGCCCTGCTGATGGGAAGCCTTATAACAGATTACTCATTGAAATTTTTCGTCACTGCAGTATTGATCAGCGTCGCCGGGCTGATACTGGTGAACCATGCCGCTTATTTCCTGAAAATCAGAGGGGAGCGATGGTAGCGTTTATCCCATGGCTCATCCTGAGCATCCTTATTCTCGTGATAGTTTTCTTCCTGTTTTACAGATTTGTTTTTTTGCGGGATCCCAAAAGGGCAATCCCTGAAGAGGATGCTATTGTAAGCCCTGCTGACGGGACAGTGATGAGGGTTGAAAAACTGGACAGGAAAAACAAGACTCTCAGGAAAGGCTGGCTGGGAAAAATTTCCCTGCCCGACGCACGGGGGCAGCTCATCTCTATCTTCATGTCCCCCCTTAATGTGCATTTCACCCGGTCCCCTTACGGCGGAACTGTCAAAAATATAACCTATACCCGGGGGAAATTCTTCAATGCCGGCCACCCTGAAAAAAGCTTTCTCAATGAAAATAATGCGATCATGATTGATACTCCGCTAGGAAGGATGGCGGTCATCCAGATTGCGGGCTTCCTGGCAAGAAGGATACATTGTTTTGTAACTTTGGGACAGAAGGTTAATAAAGGCGAAAAGATCGGCCTGATTTCGATGGGCAGCCAGACTGCAGTTGTCCTTCCGGCGGAAGCCCGGGTTTTGGTAAAGGCGGGTGCCCGGGTGTATGGCGGAACAAGCATCATCGCAATACCTGCCAAAAAATCCTGAGGATTCCAACCCAGCGAGAAAATTTTGCTATTGCAAAATTACTCTCCTGCATAGTAGATGATTCCATAATGAATGCACTATGAGAATGAATGCACTATGAGAATGAATGCACTATGAGAATGAATGCACTATGAGAATGAATGCACTATGAAAAAAGCAAGCGTCATGCTGATATTGCTGAGGCTCATCCTTTCTCTTCTTGCCATCACTTTTCTTTTCAGCCAAAAGAAGGATATTGGGGCATTCCTTTTTGTGATGACGGCAGCGATCTCTTTTCTCGACGGGTTTCTTGCAAAGCGCAAGGGGCTGAGCTCCCAGTTCAGGTCAGTTTTCGACCCTCTTGCTGACAAACTCCTCATCAATGGCACAGCCGGGGCGCTGTATGTCACCGGAACTTTGCCATCCTGGGTGTTAGGCGTCTATCTTGTTAAAGATATTGTATTTGCGGCCTCCGGAGCCTTTCTCCTTTTTAAGAACCCAAAAATAATCTTCCGCTCGAATGCCATCGACAAGATTTCAGCGTTTATCCAGTTTTTGGCACTGTTCATCATCCTCCTGGGGAGAGTGGACACTGTCCTCCTCGGGATATCTTCATTTTTTGTCGGGCTCTCGTTTGTTGCGACCTTGTTCAGGTCCGGAGTGAGGATTGTGAGATACCGGACAGATCTTGAAGAGATCAGGTTCAGCAGGCTCATCAGGCTTCCAGCTTTGTTTACGTTCCTCAACATCCTTATGGGATTAGGGAGCATCCTTTTTGTGCTCAACGGAAATTATTTTTCTGCAAGCATCGCCCTGCTCCTGGCAGTCCTTTTTGATGTTCTCGACGGAAAATTTGCGAGGATGCAGCACACAGAAAGCGACTTCGGAAAAAACCTTGATTCGCTCGCAGACACCATCAGCTTCGGGGTTGCGCCTGCGCTTTTCGGCTTTTCCCTGAACAGCAGCCCCCTTGCTGCAACTATCTTTGCGCTGTTCGTCCTTGCGGGAGTGCTGAGGCTTGCAAGGTATAACATCATGGAATTCACCGGGACATTTGCCGGGATGCCCATCACCGTCAACGGCATCATCATCCCCCTCATCTATTTTGCAGGCCTTCCTGTTAAATTGTTCCCTTATGTCTACCTGTTCCTTGCGCTGGCTATGGTCTCGCCGGTTGCGATCAAGAAGATTTTCTGACAACGATGCGCATGAAAAGAACATTCGCTGGCAAAGTATATGCGGCTGTAAAAAAAATACCGAGAGGAAAAGTGGCGACCTACAAGTCTATTGCCAATCAGCTTGGATGCGAGGCATACCGTGCTGTCGGCGCCGCATTACGAAACAACCCTTTCCCCGGCGCTGTTCCCTGCCACCGGGTTGTGCGCTCTGACGGAAGTGTGGGAGGGTATTGCGGGAAAAAAGAGAATCCCAAAAAGATAACTTTGCTGAAAAGCGAAGGGATTCCAATCATGAATGGAAGGATTGCTGATGCTGGGAGGTTTTTGCATACGTAAAGAGGATTCTATGAGATAGATGAGCCAGGCAAAGTTTTTTCTGAGTTATGGGTTTATCAAAAAATACACTCCTGCCCCCGCAGCCAAAAACACCAAATGCATTATCGGGCGGAAGAGGGAATGCTTTAGGGATCTTGTGTCTGCCAGCAGAGTGCCTTCAGGGAGGCCATAGAGGAACATCAAAGACCCAATCGCAGGAGTGAATTGCGGTTTGGAAAATGCCAGTGAATACATCACTCCAAAAATGAGATACAAAAGAGCCCCACTTTCTATGTTCCAACCCCCTAATATTCCAAACTTTTTTTGGATTGAAGGGAATGGGGGCAGGGTTAGGATTGCGGGGACAATCAGGAATAACGCTGGAAGCACAATTAAAGTTGCGGGGAAGCTGAACTTCTGCGCCAGCAAAAAGAACGACGCAATTCCAAGGGCAAGCGCATTTTTCAAAAGCTCAAGATATTTTTTTCCCGGCTTAATCTCCTCTTTTGCGATAAAGGCAAGCGCAATGCCAAGATAGATGCCGCTAACGATAACTGCAGCGGATAAGGAGAATTGGAGAAGGTTCATAGCAGTTCACATCTTTTATATAATATTTATGAATCCTTTATCTCTTAAGCAGGGATTGGATTGGAAAATCCCAACAACACAGGGCTCGACGGTCAAATTTTTCTTTGAGAAAAATTTGCCCTGCTCAGGGACTCCGTAGGAGCCAACCATCCCCCTCGCCTCGCCGATGTTGTTGGGATTTTCTAGGAAAAACACAACGGAAAAACTTCGTTTTTCTTAGTTGTGCTCGTTCCACTCGGCAACCACCTTTGGTGGCAGTGTTTTTTCCAAATGAGGTATAATCTTTCAATCGATAGAGATCTATTCATGCTTCCTTTAAGCATCCTTTATCTTTTATCCTTTATCCTTTATCCTTTATCTTGTATCGTTTATCTTTTATCTTTTATGCATCAATCTTCGCGATCCTTCGCTTATGGCGCTCCTCACCCGAAAAGGGAGTTTCGAGCCAGAGCTTTACTGCGCCCTGGGCCTCTTTTTCGGTGATGAACCTTGCTCCGAAGGAAAGGATGTTTGCGTCGTTGTGCTCACGGGAAAGCTTGATGATGGAGTTGATGATGCTTCCTGGCCCGCCATAACAAACTGCTGCCCTGATGCCTTTGACCCTGTTTGCGGCCATCGCCTCTCCCTGCCCTGAGCCTCCGAGAATGATCCCTTTAGCCTTGGGGTTTTGCGCAACTGCCCTTGCGACAGGATAGATGAAATCAGGATAATCGCATGGCTCTTCTGAAAAAGTTCCTTTATCCTCCACCTTATAGCCGAGCCTGCCGAGGAATTCTTTGAGCGATTCCTTCAACCTGAACCCGGCATGGTCAGTCCCGATAAAGATAGTCCCGACAAAGATTTTTCCGATACTGCGCATTTCGCCTCCAATGCCCCGTGAATTTTTTGCCGGGGTTTTTCTGTTTTTTGATGTGTTGTATGTATCAAGCTCCCCTCGGAGCGGCTCTGCCATCTTCAAAACTCTTGACTGATTTGGCAGGGGCTCTGTGTCCCCGTAAGGGTGAAAAAGCGTTCCGGTCTGCGGACGGAGGACGGCCCCCCACGACGAGCGTGATTCAGTTAGATAGTTGAGTTTTGACTTTAGGATGGCAGAGCCGCTCTTGCCGGAGCTTGATACATACGCCGTGTTCATTTTGATTTTGAGCCACGATTCCTATATTTTGCCATCTTAAAGGCATCTGAAGCCAACATTTATAAATACCTTGCTATTTCTACAGCATTCCCGATTGGACTACTGCAAGATGTAGGAGGGCCTTATGATTAAAGAAGAACTGATAAAAAAGATCCAGAAGGCAAGAGCTGATTCTCCTCAGCGTAAATTCTCCCAGATTTTTGACCTCATCGTCAACCTTAAGGATATCGACCTGAAAAAGACAGAGCAGATCATCAATGTCTTTGTCACCCTGCCCCATTCACGAGGCAAGAAGATGAAGATATGCGCGCTTGTCGGCCCGGAGATGATGGAGCAGGCAAAGTCCGTCTGCGATGGCCAGGTCTCGCTTGATGATTTCGGGAAATTCCAGCAGAAAAAAGATATCCGCAAACTCGCCCAGAGCTATGATTTCTTTATCGCCCAGGCCACCATCATGCCGAAGATCGCTACAGCATTCGGGAAAGTGTTTGGCCCGAAAGGCAAGATGCCAAATCCGAAAGCAGGCTGTGTCGTTCCGCCCAATGCGAACCTGAAGCCCCTGTACGACAAGCTGCAGAAGACTATCAGGCTCCAGACCAAGAATGATCCTATCATCATGGTTCCTGTCGGCAGCGAGAAGATGGGCGATGCCGAGATCGCAGATAATATCCTTGCCGCCTATGAAGGCCTAGTCCATCAGCTTTCCAAGGGCGCAGAGCAGGTGAGGAATGCCTTTGTCAAGCTGACGATGGGGAAATCTGCCCAGCTGATGGGCAAGGTTGAAGAAGCTCCGAAGGAGAAGTAATCTCATGGAAAAAAATATCACTGGAAAAGCCAAAGGAAAACCGGAAGCGCACGTCGCAGGATACAAGAAGAAGGTAGTAGATAATCTCCTGCGGATGCTCCAGGAATATCCTGTCGTCGCAGCCATCAATATGGAAAACCTTCCTGCAGGCAAGCTTGGGGAGATGCGGGCAAGCATCAGGGGAAAGATCCATATCGCAATGACAAAAAAGAGGCTCATCTCGATAGCGCTCCATCAGGCTTCACAGTCTGGCCAAGGCGCAGCGGCCAAAAGCGCAGCGCTCCTCCTTGAGCATCTCAAAGGCATGCCGGCGCTGATATTCACAAAACTCAATCCTTTTGCACTATTCAAGCTCCTGAAGAAAAGCAAATCCAAGGCTCCTGCAAAAGCAGGCCAGGTTGCCCCGTATGATCTTATCGCACAAAAAGGGCCGACGCCTTTTGCTCCGGGCCCCATCATCGGCGAACTTGCGATAATCGGCGTCAAATCGGGCGTTGAAGGCGGCAAGGTAGTCATCAAAGAGGATTCTTTGGTCGCAAAAGCCGGCGAAACGATAACACAGAAAAAGGCTGAGGTGCTCACAAGGCTGGGCATCGAGCCGATGGAAGTCGGCCTGAACATCACCGCAGTTTTGGAGGACGGCCAGATTTATTCTGCCAATGTCCTGGATATTGATGAGAAGCAGTTCCTTGAAAATGTAATGTCAGCTGCACGGGAAGCGTTCAACCTTTCCTGCGCTGCGGCGTTCCCTCTCAGGGAAAATATCACTGTGCTGCTCACTAAAGCATTTATGGATGCAAAGACCTTAGGTATAGAAAGGTCAATCATAGATGAGGGGATTGTGGAAGAGCTTTTGGCCAGAGCAGAAGGCTCAGCGATATTTTTGCAGAAGACAGCAAATATTGCAGTGCCGGAAAAAGAAAAAACCACGGATTCTGTGTCCCAGGAAACTGCTCCTCAGAGCGCTGTTCCGCCTGTATCTGCTGCTGCAGAGCCAGCCGCCAAAGAATCTGCCGCTAATAACTCTCATGCTCAAAAAGCAGCTGATACAAAGGAACCTGCGGAAAAAGGAGCCAAATCGGGAGAGCAAAAAAGCGAAAGAAGGCAAGAGCAGAAACACGATCAAAAAAATGAAGGGCAGAACAAAGATAAGCCGAGGGAAGAAACCCGAAGAGAGGCCAGCCCCAGAGAAGGCAGGCCGAAAGAAATTCCCTTAGGGCAGGACATTCCGATCACTACTGAAACAAAAGTCAAAGAGCTTGTGGACAAAGCCCACCAGTTCAGCAAAGGAGAGATTCCCAATGCCGAGAAGCTCGTTGAAGAGGCAGGCAGATCCATTGAAGAAGCAGGCAAGTCCGCTGCAAACGAGGCACTAAAAGTTCAGGAACCAAAGATGCCGACTGCGCAGGAGATTTTTGCAAGGAGGAAAGCGATTGAGGCATCCGAACTGAAACAGCAGGAAGTAAAAAAGGTCGAGCAGCTAACGAGAGACCTGCTCAAAAAGGGAACCCTGAGGAAATAGGCAGGCTAACAATCATATTAATAGTTCATAAGAAATAATTTAAATGGGAAAGTTCATAAGATATAGTGTATAAAAAATAGTTCATAGGGAGAAATCCCTGATTAGGGGGCTAATCCCATCTTCATGAGACAACCTTAATAAAAACAGCCAATTGCTCCACTGCGGTGGAGGGAGGAAAACATGGAATACATCTATTCAGCGATGCTGTTGCACAAAGCAGGGCAGAAGGTTACTGAGGAATCAGTGACCAATGTCCTTAAGGCAGCAGGAGTTAAGGTAGACGGCGCACGGGCGAAAGCGCTGATTGCGGCGCTCGAAGGCGTGAATATTGACGAAGCCATCAAGAATTCGATGGTCATGGCAGCGGCTCCGGCTGCTGCTGCGGCTCCGGCGGCTTCCGAGCAGCATGGGAAGAAAGAAGAGAAGAAATCTGCCCAGGAAGAGAAGAAAACCGAAGAGATGGCTGCGGCAGGCCTTGGCGCGCTGTTCGGCTAAACAGGCCTTTATTTTTTTATCTTTTTTGTTTTTTCAATCTCATTATTTTTCCCCTTTGTTTTCTGAGGGCGAGGATGATACTGGATTTAGGGTAAGGAATGCCAAGCGGTGAAGTGAAAGGTGTATTTCAGCGGCTGCATCAGCTTAAGGCAGAAGTTTCTCTTTTGCAGCAGAAGCTTGGCGCAGCCCATGCTGAAAAGGAATCCTGTTTTTCTAAAAAGCGTGAATTGAGCAGCAAGGCCCGTGAGCTTATCTCTCAGCTGAAAGAGTGCCGTAAGAAAAGGGATGCTGTGAACGCAGCTATCCAGGATGAGAAAAGGCAGCGCAACAGCCTCCACAGCGATGTCAAGCAGGATGCCACACAGCTTCAGGGGCTCAATGAGCAGAAAGCCGGCGTCGCAAAAGGCATCCCGCCAAATGCCAGCCCGGCAAGGCTGAAGGCGATGATGGAGAGGATTGAGACTACTATCGAGACAGAAGTGCTGGCGTTTGAGAAGGAAAAGCAGCTTATGAAAAAGATCAAGCAGCTCAAGGCGCAATACAAGGATGCTGAGGAGCTGTCCGGGGTTTCCAGCGAAATCAGGGAAAAATCACGGGGGCTGCAGGAAAAGCGGAGGGAGGCAAACAGCATCCACCGCCAGATCCAGGGGCAGGCTAAAGAAAGCCAGCTGCTCCACGAGCAGGTCATCACCTTATCCAAAGCTATTGATGCTGCTGAAGCGGAGGAAGAAGCAGCCCTGCATGCTTTTGTCGTTAAGAAGCAGGCGTTTCAGGAAATCGGCAAAAAGCTCAGGGAAAAGCTCCTTGAGCTCAGGGAACTTGGCCAGGTGGCTGATAAAGCGGCTGAGGAGCGGAAGCATGAGCGGGACAGCCAGGAGATTGCGTTTCTGAAATCCAGGGAAGCCACCGTCGAAGAGAAGATCAAGAAAAGGCAGAAGCTCACTGTCGATGATATCCTGCTCTACCAGCAATTGGCTGAGAAGGAAGAGAAGCGGTAGGGAATGAGAAGAAGAGGTAGAGTTCTCTTCAGGGGGGCATGGTGAATCTTTTATAAAGAAAAAAGCCTTTCTTCTGCCCATTTTTGCCCTTGAAGTCCCCAATAAGATGTGCATAGCAGTTTAATCATAAAATTAAAAAGGTGGGGAAGATTATTGCTGTTGTGAGCAGGAAATCTTCCCAAAAAAAGAAATATCTGAAAATTTGCACAAACTGCGGCTCTACAGATATAATCCTTGATTCGTCCAATGCGGCTTCATGGAATTATGGGATGCCCTCACGATATAGCTGCCAACAATGCGGGCTGCTCAGATATACTTTTCCTGAGATTGATTATGCTGAAATCCCTCACTTTTCAGCTGAAAAGTTTGACCGAGAAAATAGGAGGAAGATAAAGCCTTTTGGCAAAACAGCAATAAAAGATATTCCTTATCATTCGGAAGTGCGGCTGGTCGGCATTATTTCAGGGATAACTTCTGTGCTCATATCTACAGTCATTTTTTTATCGGATGGCGGATTGCTCCTGCCACTCTTTTTCATGATTTCAGGAATATTGTTTTTCCTCGGTGCGAGAAAATGAATCAAGGGGTGGAAGGTTATGGCTTTTATTGTTTAGAGTAGTCGCCTATTTGCTAAATAATCACTATCTTCTTTACTTATAGGCAGAGTATAGTCAATAATAGTATACCCTCCTTCTCTGACGTGGACATGGCCTAGTCCACCCGGAGTTTGAACTATGTGGGCGTGTTCCAAATTTGGCCGCAAAGCCATAGTCAAATTCCTAGCACCGGAACTAAAAACCAAAACGGGAGTCGGGTCATTATCTGGAGAATTTGTTATTACTGCCCTCCGTAATAAAATTCTACCTGTTGTGGGCCCAGAAAATTCATCCACTTGAACATGAGCACCTATAACCTCTTGGATCTCTCTTAGTGTAACTGGCATTTTAATTCCTCCCCACCCCTTCAAATAAGGAGAAGGTAGCTCTACTTTTAAATCTTTTGCCTCATTGCCGTTTTTAGGCATTTCAAAAATTTTGGAAAACAACCTTTTGATTTATTAAAATGCCCACCCAACTCAACGTTCAAACTCAATTATCACACACTAAAGAACTCGTTTCTTATTTCTTGACAAACTCAGTATATTTGCACTGCCCGCACGCAAGCCTGTCTTTATGCTGCGCAAGAAAGAAGCCTTTGCCGCATTTGGGGCAGAATTTGTTCTTCCTCTCCAGCGTTCCTGAGGAGTTATAGAGGAGCCATAGGCCTTTCTTGGCTTTTTTTTGCTGGGGTTTTGAAGGGGGCGCCATTGTGAGTTTCAATCACTGGTTTTATTCTTTTTTTGCTTCGGGTTTCCCTTCAGCTTTTGCTTCAGGTTTTCCTTGAGCTTTTGATTCAGGTTTTGCTTCGGCTTTTGATTCAGGCTTGGATTCATGCTTTGCTTCAGCTGGCTGTTCATTCTTTTCCGGCTGGGCAGTTTTCTTTTCAGGTTCGGCTCCCTTCATTTCGGGCTCGGGGCCTTTCTTCTCAGCCTCAGAGCCTTTCTTGCTCTTTTTCGCAAGCTCAATCTTTTTCTTATCAGCTTCAGATTTGTAGACGGAGGCAGTCACAATGGCATGGCCTTTCCCGAACGAGGTTCTTATCTTCCTGATGACGATGGCTGATGGATCAGCTTTTTCCTTCTCTGCGATAAGCTTTAGGACTTCATCGTTCTTCGGAGTCGGCTTACCCGGAAAATCCATAGCTGCCTGGATGTCCCGCCTCAGCAGGAGGGGATTGTCAACGTCGGCAGTTATTTTTATTTCCATTGTCACACCAAGCATTACCTGACCTTAATAGCATATTCGCCTTTTGCGGCGATGCCTATTTTTTGGGCAATAAGAGATTTCTTCTCATCCATCACATAAAGCCTTCCCTGGATGCTTGTGCTGAAAGAATTGCTCTTGCAGCTCGGGCATTCGTTCCCTTCAACAATCATCTTGCATTTCTTGCAGGCTTTTTTCTTGCTCATTTGTCTTTCTTCTCCTTTGTTTCCTCTTTATCCTTCTTCCCTTCTTTTTCCTTCCTGTCTTCTTTTTCTTTCTTTTCGTCTTTTTCTTTCTTTTCGTCTTTTGCATGGGCTTCTGCTTTTGGAGAATCCCCTGCCCAATCGACCCTGCCAAGCCCAGGCTGGCGCATGGTCAGCCCCAATTTAGGGTTAGTCAGGTCTTTGAAAGAGACTGCGATAATCCTTGCCCGGCATAAATCACCCACCTTGATAATCTTCTTGGATTCCTTGCCCATGAGCGTCTTGTCCTTGCTGAAGCTCACAAAGTCATCCATAGTCTGGGAGACATGGATCATTCCGTCGATAGGGCCGAGGTTGATGAATGCGCCGAAGTCTGCAATGTCCTTGATCTTGCCATAGACAAGCTCCTGCATCTCGGGCTTGAAGGTGATAAGATTAAAGGTCGAGTCATAGTAAGCTGCGCCGTCTCCAGGGATGAGGATCCCTTCGCCGATAGCGGTGATTCCCGTCACATCAATGACGATGCCGAGTTCTTTGCCGATAAAGCCGTCATACTTATGCTTGATCCTTTTGACCACCGCTTCCTCAATAGGGAGGTTAAACAGGTCAGGGGGAACCCTGATGTGGTCCTGGACTTGCACTTTGTAGAACATTATTGATTACCTCTTCCCTAGGGCATAGCAAGGGGTTTATAAATCTAGCGGAGAACGCCAATAATCGATAGAGATTCTGTTGTTAATCCCCTAAACCGCTCCAAGATTTCTCCGGCTATTTCATTCCCGCAAAAAATCAGCTTGCCAATCCATTACCCCCTAAGAAAATTCCTTCACGACCCTGATCAGCTCTTTCGCTTCCTCGAAATCCATGAATTCTTCCTCAGTCATCGCAGGGATATTTTTTGGCTTCTTCTTCCTGAAAATCACCAGCTTGTCAGCGTCGAGGAGGGCCGAGAGCTCCTCCATCTGAGGCTTGACTCTGTCGCCGACGTTGGTCAGGATGATCTCTTTTTCCTTTTTTGCGATGATGTCAAAGGGAACTTTTGAAGTGTCAGCTGAGGAGAATCCCAGCGCAGCATATTTCCTGGCGATGTCCGAGGATGCGGGGCTTTCCGGCAGAGGGTGTTTTGCAAAGATGTCTATCCCCTGGAAAATTTCCGGGCCGAGGGCATGATGCAGTTTCATCGCTTTTGTGATGCTGATACCTGCCCTGCCGGATTCGTATCGCTGCACCATCTTTTTGGATACCCCGAGCTTCTGGCCAAGCTCCTGGAGCGACAGCCCTTCCTGCTCCCGTGCCTGGCGGAGCCTGCCTCCCCTGATGTCCGCAGTCAGCCCTGCATGGGTGCTCTTGAGGAACGGAAGATGGGAACGGAGGCAGCCCTTTACCGTCGTCAGAGTCAAAGCTGTTATCCCAAACCTCTGGTAGACCACATTGTCAAGGAGATCGTGCTGCGCCTTCTCAGCGATAATCAAAGGAGCAGCCCCCAGATAGGATGCAACATGGGCCATCTCCCGAGCGTTCTCTTCAGTGATGGAGTTTGCGTCGTGGAGCGCCTTCACCAGCAGCACAATATCTTTTTTCCTCCCGATGATGTCAAAGCACGTTCCGACAAGCGATTTCAGCGTGAACCCCTCCTTCAGGAGGCAAATCCCCGCTTCCTCCATGATGCGCTCTTTCATAAGGATATTTTTCTTTTTTTGTTTTAAATGGTTTCGGTTCTTGGCAGTATCTCTGATTGCAAAGGCAGCTAGGCTAATGTTTATTGCAATCGAGGAAAATCTCCAGCCAGCCTTGGCGGGAGACGGTCAAAATTCTTCGGAATTTTGCCCTACGGGGTACTCCGACGGAGCGATGCTAGCGTTCCTGTCATTCGGAAGGAGGGCGACCCTCCCCCCGTCTCCGCCATGGCTGGAGATTTTCGATGACTTTTTTCCCCTTCATAAAGTTCAAATTACCCAACGGAGTTACTGCCCTGGATCCTTTTCCGTGGAAGTCAAGGGTGGACAATTGTTGAAGGGTTTTTCCGGATGAAGGCTTATAGGAGGAAAATTTTATAAATCAACGCCCTTCAGATTCCCTTATGATTGTCACCATCAGCGGGATTGCGGGAAGCGGGAAATCCACTGTGGCAAAGCTTTTGGCAAAGAAACTGGGGTATGCCCATTATTCCGTCGGAGACCTGATGCGGGCGATGGCGAAGGACAGGGGAATATCACTGCTTGAGCTCGGCAGGCTTGCTGAGAAGGACAAGAGCATTGATGAGGAGCTTGATGCCCGCCAGATCGCACTGGGCAGGGAAAAGGGCAATTTTGTCATCGATTCACGGCTGGGGTTCCATTTTATCCCCCATTCTGCCAAAGTGTATCTTAGCGCCGATATCAGGGAAGCGGCAAGAAGGATTTTTGCAGAACAGCGGGCGCACGAATCATACAGGGATCTCGGGGATTCTCTCGAAAAGATAAAAAAGAGGATAGCATCAGAAGACAAGAGGTATCAATCCTATTACACAATCAATTACAGGGACAAGCGGCATTATGACCTCGTGGTTGATACGACAAAGATTTCTGCTGAGCAGGTTGTTAAAAAGATTGTGGGGTTTCTCCGGAAGTTCCCCGGAAGGTAAGGGTGTAAACCAGTTTTTCTTGGAAAATCATGGTTATATCCCCCAGGGTTTACTCTCCTCACAAAGCTAATCTGTTCCTCAAACGAAAGCAAAGCTTAAAAACCTCCCCATGTTCATGCATACTATGGCGGAAATGCAGAAGCAGAGTTCAGGAAATTTTGGACCGATAAGGGCATTGAAAAGGTTTAAGGCTTCCGGGGCATTTTTACTTTTCATATCACTGATTATTCTGGCGTTTATCCTTGCTTCCTGCTCGAAACAGGCGAAATGCGAGAGCATCAGCCAGCCTGCAGACAGGGATGACTGTTTTTTTGAGCAGGCCAAACAGAAAGGGGATCTTGGCATCTGCGATAAAGTCCAGATGAACAAGACACGGGAATCCTGCCTCGCAGAGATAGCGATCCAGCGGAAAGACATTTCATTGTGTTCCGGCATACCCGGGATGGCAAAAGACTACTGCATCGCAAAAATCGCATTCTTCGAGGGAAATTTCTCGCACTGCAACACTATCTCCACAGCCTATTGGGCAGATGTCTGCAACAAGGGTATCGCAATCTCAAAAAATGATTCCACCAGCTGCGTCAAAGTTGGCCACCTGGGAGACAGGGACAGCTGCTACAGGACAATCGCCCAGGCAACGGGCCAATGGAGAATGTGCAGGTTCATCTCGAATGAGAGCTCGTATGATGCCTGCGTCAGGAGGATTGCCCTGAACACCCTCAATGCAAGCGTCTGCGGAGAGACTAAAAGCGTTTTTGAAGGCGATACCTGCATCCTCACTATCGCAAAAAGAACCAAAGACATAGAGCTTTGCTCCGAGATCAGCTTTTTCCAGCTCAAGACCATCTGCAAAGACGATGTCACAAAAATCCTCAACGGGACCAAATGAACGAAATAGGTTCAACGGCAGTCTCTTAAAGTGGTCTTCTATATTGGTCTTCATCAGGGGCTTTCAATTGCGGTCTTCTAAAGTGGTTTTTATTGGGGTCTTCAATTGCGGTCTTCAACAGAGGTCTTTAACAGTGATGCATCAGCAGCAAATACTTCTGGCTTAGAGAGAAAAAGGTAACCCTGCAAGGATATTAATAATAGATTAATAGACTAATGCGCCTATCCAGAAATCGTTTATTTCTTCTTATGCCAGTTATAGTGCCGCATCCTGGCTGATTTTCCGAAGCCGCATGAGGAGCAGGCGCCCTTCCTGAGAGTGAATGTCCTTTTGCCGCATCTGCGGCAGTGGATCATGTTCTTCTTCCTTGACTTTTTGCCTCTTGAATATGCGCCTTTCATGGTAAATCCTTAAATCCCCTATCCGCTGAAGCTTTACTCCGGAGAAATAACCGTGATGGTGTCTCCCCTGATGAAGACTACGCCAAGCTTTTTCGATGCCTTTCCATCGACGAGCTCCTCTGCGTTTTCCAAAACAACATTTATGTGGATATCAAATGCCTTCAGAATGCCAACATACTGCTTGCTGTTCTTCAGGTCAACGATAACTCTCTTGTCTCTTGCTCTGTTCAATGCATCCAATGGCCTTAGTTGTTCCATGCATTCACCCCCTGCAATTTCCGAGTAGAGCCCGGCTATTTAAATGTTTCCATAAGGTTTATAAACAGCCCATTTTTCCTGTTACCCTATGGCTGTATACCAAGGCAAAGGAAGGACAAGCCCTGCAGGGGCGAGATACAAAAGGCTCCGCAAGATTAGAAAATCCGAGTTGGGAAGGCTGCCTGCGCTGACCCACATCGGGGCAATGCACCTGAAAAAGATAAGAGTGAGGGGCGGCAATGAAAAGCTCCGGCTGCTGCGGGTAGAGACTGCAAATGTCCTTGACCAGAAAAAAGGCAGTTTTGTCAAGGCAAAAATTCTCAATGAGATCGGGAATCCTGCAAACAGGCATTTCATCAGGAGAAATATAATTACTAAAGGCTCTATCGTCGAAACTGATGCCGGCAAAGCAAGGATCACCTCACGCCCGGGGCAGGATGGGGTTGTGAATGCGGTTCTTGTGGGTTAAGTGTTCTTTTCCTTCTAGGTAATGTTTTGTTCATGACATATTCACTTCAAAGTGATGCCCCTATAGGTTTTTAAATGCAGGTTTACTCCCGTTGTTGATGGGGGGGATATATGTTCCAAAACAGCAATTCATTGAAGACTTAACAGAACCCCAAATTGAAGAAATTCAGAAAAGGATGAGGCCCGGTGGAAGTTTTTTATCATCTGGATTTATTGGGCCATCCCAAACGTTAAGGGAGGTTATTAAGGCTGACGCTCAAGCCCTCAATCAATATGGAATAACCTACGAGCAAATTGCAGATAGGCTAAGCTTCTTCATGCAATGGGCTTTTCGGGAAGAAAGCAATAGTACTGGCAGATTATACTGTGAAGGTGTGCCTGTTGATGGGAAATTTATGGTTTTTTTACATCGCAGTCTGGGTTCTATTCCCTGCCCATTTTTCTATTCTCTCGTGCGTGATGAAAAAGATTTTGGAAGAGAATATACCTGCGGGGCCGGGAGTTGTAGCTTTGAGGTCAAAAATGAGCAGGACCATAGCGAGATCAGTTTTCCCTCATTAATGCCCCATCTGGTGAGAGACCATCACTTTTTTGAGGGTGATGTCCCGGGGAGATTAAACCCTGAAGATGCGATTAAGGTTTTGGAGATTAAACCTGGCGTTGATTATTCTCTCCCAAAACCTAAAGAGAAACCATCTTCCGAGCCAGGTAAAAAAGGTAATTGGATCAGTCTTCTTTTAAAATTTCTGAGAGCTCCCCATCCGTAAATGAGAGCCTCTGAACTCCGCCACTCTTAAATTAACTGGTTGAGCATAATTATCTGAATCTTGAACTTTTTAGAAAACGCGTTTATCTCTTCACCTTTTGCCATCTCTCCCTTCCCATTCATTATCTCGCAGATAACGGCGGCAAGATAAAGCCCGGCAATCCTGCAAAGCTCGACAGCAGCCTCAGTATGCCCCTGGCGCTCTTTTAATCCGCCTTTTGCAGCCCTCAGGGGAAAGGTGTGGCCGGGCCTCAGCAGGTCTTCCGGCTTTGATTCAGGGCTGATTAAAGTTTTTATCGCCTGAAGCCTGTCATGGACGCTTACTCCTGTTGTGGCGTTCTGTTTTGCATCGACGGAAACAGTAAACGGCGTTCGAAAGCGGTCGGTGCTGTCCTGAACCATCATAGGAATTTTCAGATGGTCAAGCCTCTCTCCAGCCATTGCAATGCACATAATGCCTCCTGCTTCCTTCAGCATGAAGTTTAGCTTTTCTTCTGTAGCTTTTTCTGCCGCCAAAATCAAGTCAGCTTCGTTCTCACGGTTTTTGTCATCGAGAATTATCACGAAATTCCCCTGCTGCAGGGATAGCATAGCTTCATGAATCGCATTGTCTGGCATGCGATCAAAGAAATGGCGGGTTTTTAAAAAGGTGTGGGTTCCAAAACAACAAATCAAAGATTAAAGAACCAACTATAGAGCTGAAGAATTTTACAGATACCCCTCAATCAGGATATCCTTGCCGATCTTCCTGTAGTCAAGGTCCCTGAGCTGGATGCTTTTGTCAACTTTTGAAATTCCCAAATCACCGACCGCAGCAAGCCCTTTGCCGATCATCCTCGGCGAGATGAAGAACAGGATCTTGTCAACTGTCCCGGCTTTAAGCGCCTGGGCATTCAGCTCTGCGCCGCCCTCGATCATGACTGAAGTGATCTCATGGTGCCCGAGCTCCTTCATCAGGTCTTTCAGGTCAAGCATGCCCTTTTCCTGCGCAACGGTGATTATCTTCACCCCTTTGAGCTGAAGGGATTTTATCTTCACCTTGTTTGCTTTTTTTGATGTCGCAATGATAAGCTTTTCCGGCTCGTTCCTTATGACGTGGGCATTCTCCCGTATCTGGAGGAAAGAATCAACGATGATCTTCTTGGGATTCCTTCCCTTGACCAGCCTCACCGTCAGCTCGGGATCATCCTTCATCGCAGTATTGATGCCGACCATGACTGCGTCAACCTCCGACCTGAGCTGGTGGACAAACTTCCTTGCCTCAGTGCCGGAAATGTATTTTGAGTCTCCGGTCCTTGTCGCTATCTTTCCGTCGAGGGACATCGCTGCCTTGACGATCACAAAAGGCCTTTTCGCTTTTATCCATTTGAAGAAATATTCATTGAGCCTGTCGCATGCATCCTTCAGGATGCCGATCCTTGCTTTCAGGCCTCTTGCCTTAAGCTCTTCATAGCCGCTCACCAGAGGATTGGGGTCAGCAGAGCCGATGACAACTTCCCTGATGCCCGACTGGACAATCTGTTCTGTGCACGGAGGCGTTCTTCCCCAGTGGGAGCATGGCTCAAGGGTGCAGTATAATATCCCGTCTTTTGCTTTCTTTCCTGCTTCCTTCAGCGCAATGACCTCAGCATGGGCTTCGCCAGCTTTCTTATGGAATCCCCTCCCGACAATCCTGCCACGCTTGATGATGATGCAGCCGACCATCGGGTTAGGCGACGTCAGCCCTTTTCCCTTGCAGGCCAATTCCAAAGCCATCTCCATGAATTTTTTGTGCGGTATCATGTTTTGTCAATCCTTATTCAGCGTATTGATAATTCCATCATGCCTTTGCCTATCTTCATCAATGAATCTCTGAAAATCCTAATCCATTTATTGATAGTCCCCTGCATTATTGATAGTCCCCCAAGTTATTGATGGCCCCTTAGATTATTAATCGCCCAGCCTCTTTATCCCGGGAAAACGCCCTTTGAACCCCCAATTTAAAGCATTATGCAACAATCATATTTAAAGATATGGGGTTACTCGGGAGTAAAGAAGGGAGGGGTAAGCATCATCTTGTTTTTTTATTAACTTCTTTATCAATGAATAACTCTCTTTTATGGGGCAAAGCGTTTAAAAGTCCCAAAACTGAAATTTACCATCAAAAGGAATCATCTCGCCAGCATCGGATGCCATTCCCCCGACTGCGCAACTTCAGGAGGTATCTCTTTATTGATTAAAGACTCCCACTTTCCGCATCGTGAACCAAAAACAGCTTTGACGCTCTTGCCGTCTTTGGTGACAACTGAAACTTCACAGTTATTAGGGCAGTCATTGCATCTGAAAAGCTTTTGCTGGTAATCAAAATCAGCGACCTTAAAGCCAAAAAAGGATGATGTGCTTTTTTCCCGGGCAATCTTCGCCATCGCTACCATCGCAGCACCGATACAGCCAGAGACTTTGTTGTGCGGCATGACTTTCACTTTCCTTTTCAGCGCCCTTTCAAATCCCATCACAACACCTTCGTTTGAAGCTACGCCTCCGGAAAAAACAATCGGCTCAATGCAATCTCGGCCTTTTGCAACATTGGCAAGGAAATTTCTCGGCATCGACATGCAAAGGCCTTTGATTAACGCATTCTTGCTTATTCCCGCCTGCTGTTTTGAGATAAGGTCAGATTCTGCAAATACCCCGCATCTTCCGGCGATAAGAACTTCATCCGAACAGCACGTTGCTATTTTTCCGAACTGCTCAACTGGTATACCCAGCCTCCTTGAAGTCCCTGAGAAGAAAGAGCCGGTCCCTGCTGAGCAGATGTTGTTCATGTTAAAAAACACCGGAATGCCCATCTCATCAACCTCGATATATTTCGAATCCTGGCCCCCAATCTCAATAATGGTTCTCGTTTTTGGCTCAGACAGGAGGCACCCCAAGGTTTGGCACGTGATCTCATCAGTGACCGTATCGGCGCCAAGAAGAATTCCGGCAAGTTTCCTGCCGCTGCCAGTCGTCCCGACACCCTCTATTGAAATCCCACTTCCCCCTACCTTTTTCTTGAGCTCAACGATGCACTCACGCATCGCTGAGATAGGATCGCTTTTCGTTTCAAGATAGACAGTGTTAATCACTTCAAGTTTCTCATTTATGATTGCTGCTTTAGTAGAGACCGAGCCGACATCAATCCCGAGGTAGCAGCCCTGTTTCATCGGATATTCCCCAGACTGGAGAAACGCATGGGCGATGGTGATCTCCTTGTCCTTTTCCCTTGCGGCAAGAAACTTCTTTCTCAGGTTTATCATGTTGACGCTCGCTTCAATCCTGGTGTCAAGGTTGGCCTCTCCAAAATTGGCATCAAACATAAGATGGATGAGCGGGATCCTATAATCCTGGCTGAGGTGGTCAAGGAACTTTGCAACTGTCACTTCAGGCATACAGGGAAACGGGTAAAGATGGACAATGAGGTCATACTTCTTCTTTGCAAAATATAACGCAAAGATGATGGACTCCCGGGCATGCCCCCCAATCTCGTGCCGTGGGAAATAGTGGTAAGACTCATTTTCGCACTCTTCAATGAGATGATAGTCCAGGTCTTTCCTTTTAAGCCTCGTCAGATTTCTCAAATACTTTTTTCCAAGTATTCTTTTAAACACGAACTGAGACAGGGTAACAGCATTATGCACCCATGCGCCATGGGATCGGAACTTCTTGAAGATGTCCATATTTGCCCTTTCATCAAGGATAGTATATATCTCACCGGTAAACCCTATCTTTGGCCTTCCATCATTCTTCTGGCTGGCGTATCTCTCAAACTCTTTTTTGTCAAAATCCCAGATAGCCCTTGCTGTCTTGAATACAATCCGGAAGATTTGAAGAGTTTTCCACTCAGGGTTGATTGCCTTGAGGTCCTTCACGATTCTCCTGAACCTTAAGGGGAAGAAAGAAGCGGGATACTTGTTCCGTTCCAGGGTCTTTTGGTGCAGAATGTTATAGATCTTCAGCCTGCAGTCACCGCATGAATCAAACATAGAGACTCTGTTAGCTTTATTAGACTCTATAGACTCAACAAGGTTTCCGAGCGTGATTTTGTAAGGGAGGCACATTTCAGCCTCAGCCAACTGGCTTCCAATCTGAATTGTCCTTTTGGTCGTGACCGGCGGTAGGACGACCCGGAAGTGAGGCGTCTTCTCACTGTCAAAAACCCCCTTTACCAAAGCAGAGTAATGCCCCATGTGGGGGAAGGAAAATATTATTTCTTCCTTGCCGCAATTAGTGGAGCCATTATTGCCTATTGCTCCAATCAATCTATTGGGCTTTCTTCCATCGTGGGGATGGTTGCCGCTTTCAGCAGCCTGGCTCCATTCACCCTTGGTAGAGGGGCATACAGAAGAGCAATCGGAGTTGACCTGATTTCCGTCAAGGCCAGTATATTCCCTTCGAAAGCAATTTGGCCTAATTTCAGAAATAACCTGTCCAACCTGTTGACCGCTCATCGCAAATAAAATCAACTAGGTTGTTTAAAAACTTTTTGGATAACTCAAGATACAAAAGATTAGATAGTTTTATATTACCACTATTTCTTTCAGAAGCGATGGCATTTGAAGAGATTACGTTCTCAGTCTCCATAGCTGCATTGGCGATAGGCTCCTTCACTGATTTTAAGAAAAGGGAAGTTCCTGACTGGCTGAGTTACGGCATGGTGATTATGGGCCTCGGCCTCAGCCTGCTTTTCTCGGTGCTGCTGTGGGACATAACGCCTTTGCTTCAGAGCCTTGCAGGCTTTATCATTTTCCTCGGTTTTGCCTTCCTGATGTTCTACTCCGGACAGTGGGGGGGCGGCGATTCAAAGGTGCTGATGGGCCTGGGCGCATTGATTGGGCTTGACTGGACGTTCAGCAAAGCGCCATTCCTGCTGAGCTTTTTTGTCAATATGCTTTTAGCCGGTGCGGCTTACGGGCTGCTGTGGAGCACCATCCTTATTGGGGTGCATTTCAAAAAATTCAGGGCGGAAGTGAAGAAGATACTATTGCAGAAAAAGGTGTTGTTAGCGGGAGCTGCTTTGACTGGCTCCGGGATGCTGCTCTTCATTGCCCGATTCTTTCTCGAAGGAAATTCAAAATTCCTTGCGTCCATCCTCACGATTTTGCTCTTCTCAATCTTTATCCTGTGGATTTTCCTGAAGGCAGTGGAGAAGGCCTGCATGGTGAAAAAAGTTACCCCTCTTCAGCTTACCGAGGGAGACTGGATTGTAAAAAATATTAATCATCAGGGAAAATATATCTGCGGCCCGAAAGACCTGGGGATCGAGAAAAAAGCAATCAGGCAGCTTGTTACGCTCTTTCACAGGGGAAAGATAAGGCACGTCTTAATCAAGGAAGGAATCCCCTTCGTCCCGAGCTTCCTGCTTGCGTTTATCATAACGCTCTGGAAGGGAAACCTCTTTCTTCTTCTGGTGGGGATTTAATTCCTCAGGCGAAATGACATACTCCCAAAATATCCTTAGAAATTCCTTTGGAATTTCTGGGAACTTAGAAATATAAAGCATTTCAAAGTAATCCGACTGAAGTCGGGGGTTTCTCACGCAAACCCCTTACCTTAAACCTTTCCCTCTAATGAGGCCGTGCCACTGGCACTAAAGGTTTAATGCGGCCAGTTAAAGGATGGAGATTTTACAAATTAAGAACAAAAGATTTATATACAAGAAGAAGTCTATAATTGGATGAGGCAGCAGAATTTAAGCCCGACAAGAATATTTGATGATGCAGTTTTCAAATTGAGGAAAAAGAAGAAATGATAGCTTATGCTGCAACAAGAAGTGCAAGGGCAAACGCAATTGACAGAAGCAGAACTGCAGGACACGTTTATGGCAGTTTTAATCGAGAGTATGCAAGTTCCCCAAATAGGAGTGATGTGAGGGGTTACGATACATTAGGAAACAAATGAGGATATGTTCCTCCACCTAAACAACAAGAGGCAGAAAAAGCCACAGGTGAATATGTTCCAACAGAACAAGAAAAAGCAGAATTACTTCCTTATTTCTATCAATTGAATCCTTTGGAGCAACACAAGGATTTACTTGTGACCAAGAATGTTATTAAGAAGAAATCTGATGTTGACAAATGGAAGAAGAACCCTAAATATTATGATGTTAGGAGCATAGATACGCAGCCAAAAGAATTAGTGGAAGAAAGAATAAAAGTAGTTCACAAACATGCAGGAAATATCCCTATTGTTCCTGAAGGGGGGATTTATCGTATAAGGGGTAGAGATACAAGAGATGCTCTTGCAGTGTATTCACGCCACCCCTTGAATTACAAAGATTTAGGTAAGATAATTATAAGGCCAAAAAAGATTGTGAAGAAGTCCAATTCTTATTATAATTACAATACCATAATCACCCACGAATTAGGTCATGCCTACGATAGAAATGCTTTAAAAGGAGTAAATATAGGGTATGATATTTGGAAAGGAGTTCCAAAAAGTATAGAAAAGAAGGATTATGGTTTTGGAAAAACAAATAATCTCATGGTTGAATTAGGTAGAAAAAGCTACAAAGAAGTTTGGAAACCTGTAGAAGAAGTAACAAGAACAAAATTATATCCTTATAGCCCAGAGGGCAAAAAGGTATTTGACAAACGAGGAAACCTTATTGGAGTTCAACGGGTAAAAAAAGGATACCATGAATATCGGCAAAAAAAGGAAGAACTATTTGCAAATTGGTTTAGTGGATTTATAACACAAAAAAATGTTGTTAAAAGAAAGTCAGGTCATTTTTATAATGTATTTAAAAAGCAAAATAAACCTTTATTTAGAGATTTAAGAATGTCAGATTTGAGTGTAACTCAAAAATATATCGGGGGAAAAAATGCAAAAAGCTGGAAATTCTTCTAACCTTGTTCCACCCAGATATTATGTCACTTTACATTGTAGTAATTGTAATGGTGAGAACACTTATTCTTATGTTTCTTATGGGGATAAAGAAAAACATAGTTTTAAATGTAAAAAGTGTAGCAAGGAAATTGAAATGGAGGAACGGGCTTCCCCCCACAACTAAAGTTGTGGGTATCCTCCCTACGATTTTATGAGATAGAGGGGTTAAAAGGGAAGATAAGAGTGGGCCTGGAAACCTCCCCACCATCCTCTCTGGACATATCTCTTTGCCATCTTTACAGAGATTATCCGTCGAGAATTTTACCTTTTGCTGCCATTGACAATCTTCAGATACATTACCCGTTGACAATCTTCAGATACATTATCCCTTAACTGCCCTCACAAATACCATCGTTTGATAATGTCCGCTATCTCAAACTTTGACTATCTTCACCTGCTTTATCCGTTTACCCTCTATTTTCTCTATAGTAATCCTGAAATGGTCTTCCTGCAGGATATCACCTTCCTGGGGTATCTTAGGCATCCTGTCAAGGATATAGCCGCCTATCGTCCCGAAATCGCCGTCATCATTAAGGACTATTTTCAGTTCCTCTGCGATCTCCTCAAGCGAGGTCTTGCCTTCGACGAGCCATGAGTTCCTGCTGATCCTCCTGATGGAGGGAATCAGTTTTTCTTTCTCCTCAACGACCTTGCCGACAATCTCCTCCAGAAGGTCACGCAGCGTCACCAGCCCGGTAACTTTTCCTTTTTTGTCGATCGCGATCGCAATCGATTCGCTGCGCTTCTTGAACTGCGCAAGAAGATTGTCGAGGTTCTCATCCTCGGGCACAAAGCTGATCGGCTCAACAAGGACTGCAATAGGCTTGCTGTGGTCTTTAATCCTGAAGGCATGCTTGGTATAGACTACCCCAATGATGTCATCCTGCCCCTCATGGTAGATGGGAACCCTTGACAGCGGCCTTTTTCTTGCGAGCGCATGAAGGTCATGAACTTTTGCTTTGGCAGGAAGCATCACCATCTCTGATTTCGGAGTCATTATCTGCGATACCTGGATGTCGTCGAATTTGAAAATGCGCTGGATCATAGACTGCTCTTCTTTGGTGATCTCCCCTTCGATCTGCCCAAGCCTGAGGAACGTCCTGATCTCCTCTTCGGTGATGAGCGGCCTCTTCGGCGCCCTCCTGGTGATGAAATTCGTGAGATGCTGGAATATCCATACAATAGGAAAAAGCAGATTGGTCAGAAAATTTATAGGGGCTGCTACCGCAAGCGAAATCTGCTCTTTATATGCTGAAGCGATGGATTTTGGGATGATATCTCCAAAAACAAGGAGAAGGAATGTCATTGCGCCTGTAGCATAGCTGAGCGCATGGTCTGCAAAAATCCTGAAGGCGATCGCTGTTGCGATGACCGACGCAGAAACATTGGAAAGATTGTTGCAGATAAGTATTGTTGCGAGGAAGTTTTGCGGCTGCTGCTTGAGCTTGTGAAGCGCCTTTGCCCCTTTCCTCCCTTTCTCGAGCAGAAAAAGAACCCTGAGCCTGCTCATGCCGACCAGCGCAGTCTCGGACATGGAAAAGACAGCGCTCATTGCAACAAGGATGGGCAGCAACAGCAGCTCCTGGTTAAGCGCCAATGCCATCTACATCCGCTCCGTTTCCTGCATCCCCAGGAGATTTAATCCCCGCTTCAATACTTTTTTTGCGCACTCGATCAGGAGCAGCCGCGCATCCCTTGCTTTTTCTTCCGCCTGCAGCACCGGTGAAGCATGGTAAAATTCATTGAACGTTTTTGCGAGAGTGAGAAGATAATTTGCGATGAGGTGGGGCCTGAGCTGCGCTGTCGCCTCATGGATGACATGGGGAAACCGGGAGAGGGCTCTGATAAGCTCAATGTCCTTGCCGCCGGCCAGCGCAGCGTATGAGATGTTTTCTTTCAGCCTGCCGGTATGCTTTTCTAAAATTGAGGATATCCTCGCATACGCATATTGGATATACGGCCCGGAGTCTCCCTCAAAGCTCAGAGCCTGGTTCCAGTCAAAGATCACATTTTTTTCCGGGCTTACCCTGAGCAGGGAGAATTTTATCGCCCCGTAGCTGATCGCTTTTGCTATCCCCTCATCGACCTGGGCATGGCGCTTCTGGATCTCTGCTCTCGCTTTTTCCAATGCCTGTTTCATGAAATCTGAGAGGAGGACAAGATTTCCTTTTCTAGTGGACATCTTTCCATCAGAAAGCAGGACGAAGGAGTAATGCACTGCCCTTGGGGCACCCTTTCCAAGGAGATGGAGCGCTGCAGTGATCTGCTGGTGGTAGAGCTTCTGGTCTTCCCCGAGCACGATGATATTTTCGCCGTCGGCCTGCTTGTCGAGGGTGTAGGCGATATCCCTCAGAGGGTATAAGGATGTGCCGTCGGATCTTGTCAGGACTAAAACGGAAGCCTTCATCGCGAGCCCGTATCCTTCCTGGTCAAGCACCCATCGCCCGTCCTCATCTTTGAACAGCTTTCCGGATGCTTTGAGAGCATCAAGGACTGCAGCAGTTTTTTTGCTGAACAGGTAATCTGACTCATAATCAAACCGGTCAAAATGGATGCCCAGCTCCTCAAGGATGGAAGTCTGGCCTTTGACGCAGGTTGAGACTATAGACTTGAACAGCTTCCTCACTTCCCTGTCCCCGGATTCCAATCTTGTCAGGAGATCAAAGACATCCGGCTCAATCTCAGGATGCTCCTCGATGCGCTTGTTAGTGTCGATGTAGATCTGAAGGATATCATCAAAGGTTATATTTTTCCTTCCCTGGCACCCAAACACCAGCATCGCGATCTGCTTCCCGATATCATTGACAAAATACCTTGTTTCGACAGCATAACCCTGGAATCTGAGAAGGTTTACTACTGCATCGCCGATGATGCCGTTCCTCGCCCTTCCGACGTGAGGGGAAGCGTTTGGGTTTATCGAAGTATGTTCAACCAATGCTTTTTTCCCTTTTCCGATATTTCCCGAGCCAAAGTTGGCGTCCTTGCGGATATTGCTGATGGCTTCTCTGGCCAATGACTCCCTGCTGATAAAAAAGTTCACATACGGCCCAAGGGCTGCAATCCGCTCGATGCTTCCCGCAGGCTGCAGCTTCTGCGCAAGCTCTTTTGCTATGTCCTGCGGGCTTCTTTTCAGTGATTTTGCAAGGCCAAAGCACGGGAAAGCAAAATCGCCCATGTCCGAAGAAGGCGGTATCTCTAGCTCCAATGATGCCTGGCCAACTTCTTTTTTCAGAAGCTGAAGAATCTCCTCTCTGAATTTCTCCATCAATGCATTTAGAGACTTATGATTTAATAAAGTTTGCTTTTTGGATTAGATAGGGGTGCTGCCTTATCCCCTATAAGATTTACCCAACATACAGGGGCTTCCCGCTGTCTGTCAGGAAGCTTTCTTCCTTATATTCCTGCAGGACTTGGTGGCGCATGACCCGGATGATGGAAAACTCCTGCTCAAGCGACTGGGTGAATCGCTGGAGTTCTGCATTGTCCCTGAAAATTCCCTCCAGAAGGAAGTCAAATCCGTTGTCCACAGCGTAGAGAGAATTGACAAAACAGCACTGCTTCAGGAAAGAGCCGAGGCGCTCTTTGTCCAAAGCGGAAACTTTAATGAGAATATTGCTCCTTACAGGATAGCCTGCTTTCTCAAAATTGATGAGCAAGGTATATCTCTTGATCAGATCCTCTTCCCGGAGCCTGAGCCGATCGAAGATGGTGGAAACAGGGACGTGGATTTGCCTGCTGATATAAGTGATAGATTCCCTTGCATTCTTCCTCAGATGGCTGATGATCGCAAGGTCTTTTTCTTTTACCATCTGCAGCAGGGATTCCGAATCCGGCTTATATATTTTTTTATTGTTTTTTGGAAAAATATGCAATAAAACGCAAGATTAATATAGAATATGGAATGTTTATTCCAAAATGGATGTAAAAGACGAACAGATCATTAAGATACTGACTCATGACAGCAGCCTTTCGACCAAAGAGATTTCCAGGAAGACAGGGATTCCTATCACCACCGTCCACCACAGGATCAAGAAGATGGTTGCAGACGGGACGATTAAGCAGTATACCATCAAGGTGGATGATGAAAAAGTCGGCCTGCCCATAACTGCCTATGCGCTTATCACTCTCGATTTCACGAGGCTCAACAAAGCTGAGATCAACCAGCACGAAGTTCTGCGGAGGCTGCTGAAGCACCCCAATGTCGAAGGCGGCCATGTAGTCACAGGGGAGACTGACATTGTCGTCAGGGTAAGGGTGAAAAGCCTTAATGAGCTTGATCTGTTCCTGACCCAGTTCGTGTGGGGCGTTACAGGCGTCGGAAAAACGCAGACAATGGTGTGTTTGAGGGGAGAGTAGGATGGATTGTGCATAAGATTGAATGAGCAGGCATAATGAAAATCAAGGGAGGCAGAATCGGCTGAGAAAAAAATGTATTTGTTTAGCATCTTCGAAACGCCCGACGTTGGACATAGTGGTCCTGCGTCCCCGTAAGGGACGACCCCCCGCTACGGACAGCGACGGGAAAGCAAAGGCGTTTCGACCTGAGGATGCTAAACAAATACAAAAAAATCAATCTGGAAAAAATGCTCCCGCTAAAATATCTTCTCAAGAATATCTGCGGTAAAGAGCATGATCGCTTCTGTCTGGATCCTTGTAGGGTTGAAGGCATCCTGTTTCTTGTGCACCGAGGAAATCCTCACCTGGTTGATGAGGTGGATCTGGTTGGTGATTCCCGGAGGGAACTGGATATTTCTCTCAGCCATCTTTGCGATGAGGTTTCCCAAACCGATGCCGGGGCTCTTTTCGAGGAGGTCGTTGTTCGTCGCCTCAAAATATTTTCGGTGCAGGGCAGTTTCAAGCAGCCTACCGCAGAGGATGATTGCGCTCCTGTAGCAGGCGTGGCTGAAGCATCTTTTCAGCTCGTCGATGTCTGCTTGCATCTCAGCCCTGACTGGCTCAGGAAGATTCCTGGCTGAGAGGGAAAACTCGATCTCTTTTGGCTGGGGCAAATCATGCAATCCTGCCAAGCTTTTCAGTTTCACTAACTCTTTTTGGAGCAGGCCCAGATTATGCTGCTGGTATGCCTTTGAGATTTCCTGCTCAATCTCCTGAACATTATTTGAAGCATCAGCCGCAAGAAAGCCGCTCTGATTTTTGAGGATCCCTAAATGGCCTATCAGCTCGGTAATCGCTGAGGAATATGCGTTCAGGAGGTAGGCATCTTTTTTTGCTTTAAAGGAAAGGGATTCTTTTTTAGCCAATCCTTCGGCCGGGGAAATTCCATTCGTTTTAAGATGGGCTACTGCAGCTTCGCATTTTTCGATAAGAGTTTTCATGTCAGCCATTGTTCACACGAATTCGGAAAGTTTCTGCTGGTGCTTTATCTGAGCCAAAAGCTGGCTTTCCCGGGCTATGGCATCAAAGCTTATGTTAAATTTCCTGCTGATATAATGCTTTGCGTAAGTCTCTATGAGCTCGAGTGAAGAGAAAGTTATCGGCCTGTTCTGCATGGCTTTTCTTGCCGCCTCCCTGACGACAAAGACGCCTAAGGGAACTTCATACGCTTCAGTGATAAAGCGCAGCGCAAGGACTGATGCCTGCCTTTTCATCGCTTTCAGCTTTTCTGCGATGGCAAGCCTTGCAGCGTAAAATCCGCCTGCTGTCTCCTCTGCGTAGCTTTTCCTCCCATCATAAGGCTCGTAGTCTGACATAATGCTGGGAGCATCAGGGTTTAGAGGCGATGCATACATCTCAAACAGCTCATAGGAATACACTTCGGGGAAGCAGAGGATAAGATAATGGTTGCCGAGATATTCGCCGGAAAATGCGGTGTAATCCATCGAGGGAAAATCCTTGATCTCCTTGATGAGGTGCTTTGCCAAAACATCATCAGTCGCTGTTATCGCCCAGCGTGTGGGGACAAGGCGCCTGCTGTGCTTTAAGCCAACATTGCCGATGCTGAGCAGCCTGCTGAGGAAATTTTCGTCAAATTCATTGCTGAAAAGGTAGGTTATCGCCTCGCCTGCCTTCCAGTCAGTGCCGCTGACAACCTTATCCACTTTTCCTGAGATTTTTGGGTTCTCGGTTATCTTTGCGTCTTTGAGGGCAGCATTGGGGCCCATCGGGTTGATGACTGCGTCTGTCTGGAAGGAGAATCTCGGCTTTTTTTCGAGATTGATCTCAACATCAACCGGCTTTGATGCCATCGCAACTTCCTGGCCCATGCTGAGAAATCTGTTGACATCTTTCACCTGGGCTTTAAAGCGGGAGTTGATGAGGGAAGTGCGGCAGTCAATGATCTCAGGAATCTGCATATTGCTCAGCGCCCAATGCCTTGGCGCATCATAGAGCCATGCGCGCTCTGTTCTTTCCGGGGGGCTGAGGATGCCGACGTTAAGGTGAGGGTAGCCGTAATGGCCGACAAAAACACCGGGAGCAGAGCCGGAGAAATTTTCTGACTTGAGGAGCTCTTTCACTTTAAAGAGGCTTTTTGCTTTCCTGCACGTCGGGCAGGAAGGGTCTTCACAGAGTTTGCCTGTCAACGGCGCTTTGCATGCAGGGGATCTTATTTCCATGGTATTTCAGGGGTGCCGGGAAAATATAAGGGTTTCGGTATAACCAAGAATTTTATTAATTGATAAAAATTGCGTGTGTTCTTGAATATTGCGGCCAATACTCATACTCACAATTGTTCTTAGATTTCAATCGAAGATTGAAATTATTGCTCAATTATTTAGTTGAGCCACAATAGGTTTATAATGGGATGGCGGATTCCAAAATATGGTTAAGGTAAAAATAATATCTGGAAAGGTTGAGTCATGGCAAGATATGGAACAGTTCAGGTAAACTCGAGGGATGGCAGTGGTAATTATTTTGCAACCCCCGTAATGGGAAAGCGCCCCCTTATCCTTTCCCATTCAGCAAACCTTGGCCCGAGGCCTCACCAGCCGATCAGGATCTTCAGGATTCGTGAAGGAAACTATGTTGATTTTGCCTTTCAGCACCGTTGGGAGGACTGGGATAAATCCATCCCAAGCGCACTTGAAGGAAAAAATACATTAAAAGTCTCTTCAATAGTCCTTTATGACTCAAGGGTGCCCAACATAAAATATAAGGATAGCCCAACATCCTTAATTGTCATCTCACGATATGAAGATGACTGCCAGCAGACGATTGATTCTTTGGGAAATCTTTCCGCTGGTGGCCGGGAGAATATCACAAGATACGCCGCTGAGCCCGATATATCTGTAAGAGGGCAGGTTGGAGTCAGGGCAATGGTACAGAGGGTAACCAGGGGCTTAGAGTTTCTCATGAAGGATTCCCGAACCGATCGAGAACAATTATTTGTTCCCGTCAATCATCTCCTGTCAATGCCAGAAAGATCCGTCGATATTCGGGCAATGGGAAGGAGGTTTGTAGACTCACGAGCAGGCATTGACAGGGAAGTGCTGAGGCTCTGCCTTCAGTATGTGAAATTAACGTGAATCTTGTCTATAGCTACTTTCATTATATTTTAAGTTTTCGAGAATCGCTGCCATGAACATTTGACTTCCCCCAACAACTTTAAAACCCCACCATTCAAAAAAAATCCGACCACCCCCCGCCACAGACGGGGGGATTGCTCGTTCCCTTCGGTCGCTCGGGTCGGATTTTTAAGCATGCAACTATTCTGGAAGTGAAGACTGCTCCCAACCCCCGGTCAAAGACCGAATGGAATAGTTGCATTTAAATACTGGGGGGCAACTTTTTCACCTATGCTCGACCAAAAGCAAATTCTGGCAATCAGGGAAGCATTGCAGTCTTCAAAGAATCCACTGTTCTTCTTCGATGATGACCCTGACGGATTATGCTCCTTTCTTTTGCTCTACCGGCTTGTGAGGGAAGGGCATGGCGTCATCGTGAAAGGGAGGCCCAGCCTCGATGCTCTTTTCCTGAAGAAAGTCGAGGAATACCACCCTGACAGGATATTTATCGTCGATGTGCCTGTCGTCGAGCAGGAGTTTATCGACAAAGCAAAAGTGGAAGTCATCTGGATCGACCACCATAACCCTGTGGACAGGAGGAATGTTCGCTATTTCAATCCAAGAATTGCCGATCCCCACGACAGCACCTGCATCACCAGGATATGCTATGAAGTTGCAAAGCAGGATATGTGGATCGCGGCGCTTGGCAGCATCGCTGACTGGCAGATACCGGAATGGTTTGAGGATTTCAGGAAGCAGT
>JACPBV010000007.1 GCA_016180135.1 Candidatus Woesearchaeota archaeon | reverse complement strand
TTGGTCAGCTTCAATACTTTCTTCCATCAGAAGTATATCAATATTCACCACCGGTGTGCTCCGCTACGCTACGCAACACCGGATGGAAAGGAGATTCTAAATATCCGAAAGATTATTATGGCTTGAAATATTCTGCGTCATCATGTGCGGCCGATTTGCTGTCTATTCCTCGCTGAAGGCGATCAGGGAAGAATTTTCTGTCGAAAATGCATGGGATGATGCCGGAGTTGATTTTGAGCCGAACTACAATATTGCGCCTTCCCAAAGCATTCCTGTTGTTGTCCAGGAATCCCAGGCATCCCTTGCCCTTTTCCGCTGGGGGCTGATTCCCTCCTGGGCTAAGGATCCAAAAATCGGGTTTAAGATGATCAATGCAAGGGCAGAAACCATCTTGGAGAAGCCAAGCTTCAGAAGCTTAATGCGCAATAGGCGGTGCATTATCCCGGCAGATGGATTTTTTGAGTGGAAGAAAACCGGCTCTGGGAAGGGTGATAGGAAACAGCCTTTTTATTTCCGTCTCAAAAATGGAGCCATCATGGGCTTTGCCGGATTGTGGGATGAGTGGAATTCAACAGATGGGGCAATGGTAAGGGGCTGCACCAATGGGTTATTGGTGCGAAGCTGCACCATCATCACTACATCGGCAAATGCGTTGGTTGGAAAGCTCCATGACAGGATGCCGGTGATTCTGGATAAAAGAGATTATGCAAGATGGCTCGATGTCGGGGAAGGAAGCCAGCCCCCCGTTGAGCTGTTAGATCCATTTGACCCTGCAAAGATGGAGATTTATCAGGTAACCGATAAGATGAATGTCCCTTCATTTAACAATGAAAAATGCATCCGGGCTTTATGACGCTTTAGTCACCTGCTCAGGCACCCTGTACTCTTCCCATCTGACTTTCTTTTGCTCAACAGCCTCCTTGACTTTCTTTTCTGTCGGGGAGGTTCTTGCCTTTCCGCTTTTGACCTCGACAAAGACAATCTCTTCTGTCGCTTTCTCATCAAGGCCTTTAAAGACGATAAAATCGATGGGCTTGCCGATAAACCTTGCCTCTGTCGGCTTGTAAGGGAAGTCAGGAAGGAAAGGCGCAAGCTGCTCAGAAAACTGCCCGGAAAGGACTGCCCTGCTTTGCTTGATGGCTTCCTCCCTGAGCTTTGGCAGTTTGGATTTGAAATAAGCATAAGCGATGATGAAACCAATGCCTGCAGCAAGAATCAGCAATAACCCGATGACAATGAGCGATTGATTGAGTAAGGGCATATCTTGTTCATAGGCGAATCGCTTTATTATTGTTGCGATTTCAGGGCATCCATCCTATTGTGTCTGCAGAACATGAGGCTGATAATGCGAAAAATGATAGGAAAGATTTATACGTTTTTCAGGATCAAATTTCACTATAGTTGTTATCAAAGGAAGATAGGCCCCAGTTTTTGCTTCAAATCGAGTGAGGCATGGTGTTTGTAATGTAACCGGCGTCTCCGGGGTTATCTTATCGTAAGAGCTAATTTCAAGGTTGCGCCACTTTTCTTTTTCAAAAAATTGCAGCCAACTGTGCCTGCCCACGATCTTGCCGCCTTCATCAACCCGCATGCCCAAAACAACCCTTATCTTTTCTTCCAGCTCATATTTCCCAAGGAACATGCAGATAGTGTAATAGAGATTTGCTGCTGCATAAGTATACTCAGAGCAGTCTCCTCTGCCTTGGGTGATACGCTGAAGAAAGTCCTTTTTGGTTTCACCCTTCTCAACTAATTCATACTCCATCTTCTGCTGGGCCATAAGGACAGCGCATGACAGTATTTTTAGGAAAAGCCTTTCTTCTCCTGAAGGCAATGTTGCCTTCAGCTCCCTGAATAATGGATGCTGCTCAAGCCCGAATATGCCTGACACCTCCCTGGGAAGGAAGAGTTCGTCATTTGAGTATGCCGACATAAATGCTTTGTAAAAAACAGCATCTGTATAGTTTTCAGGAATTGCATCTTCGAGAAAACGGGGGTATTCCTTCTCCCGGGGCTGGAGGATCGCTTCGAGGGCAATGCTCTTTTCTTCTTCCGGCAAGGACGATATTTTTTCAATTTCCTGCAGGAGCGGAAATTGCAGCAGATAATCCCTGTTGATGAACTTGCCCCCTTCATGGTATCTTGCATCCCAGGCCTCTTTGATGGTTGGTTGTTCATTGAAACTTTCAGAATGTGGCGGAATTTCCCTTTTTGCTTGAGAAAAAAAGGAGTGCGCTATTGCGCAGAGCCCAACTAATCCCGCCGCTGCAGCCACCCTTCCGATAGTGAAAAACTTTCTTTTTGGTTGAAGATTCTTCTCTCTATTTTGTTGATAGAGGGGATTGGCTTGCCGATTTTTCTTTCGTTTAGCCATAGGGAAGGCAGCTCAATAACAGCTTATAAAGATTACTGGGGCGTTACCACTTAGAATGGACTAAGTTTATAAGTAACATTTATAAGGTAGTTTAATTTTCTAAATTTCTATACCAATTTCCATGCCAACGATAGATTATGCAATAATGAATGGTATAGGCTCAAATGGCGCTACAATTCAAAAAAGTTTTGGACGAGTTCGGGATGCAACGCAATATCCGCTTCGAGCGGATGGCCTTGCCAGGAATCAACCGGTTCATGTTCTCCTGATGACCTATTTTCTCTCAGAAAGAAATTTAAGGAGTCTAGATTGTGTAAGGCAGAATCTTTTTGTTAATGTAGATGCTTTCTCCCAGAAGGGAATATGGAAATCAATGGTGCCCATTGGTTGGTTTGCAACTGTTAAAGGGCAAAATCAAGCATGGTATTCTTCCCCCGACTTGCGCATTGGTGAGAAACTCCCCAACGATGCTGTTAAAGCCACTGCAAAAATAGCGCGCCTCTACCAAGAAAAAGAAGCGGGTAAGAGGTATCTTGCCCTGGTCGGGTTTGACGGAAACAATACTCAGGATCCAACAGAAAAT
This sequence comes from Candidatus Woesearchaeota archaeon, assembly GCA_016180135.1. Taxonomy (GTDB): domain Archaea; phylum Nanobdellota; class Nanobdellia; order Woesearchaeales; family JACPBV01; genus JACPBV01. The sequence continues at coordinate 110,748 of JACPBV010000007.1, read as the reverse complement.
GCATTGGTATGTGAAACGGATTACTCGATGATAATTAATGATGCCGGGGTTCCAAAGCCACGGCCAGCCCATCGTGGAACTATAGAGTTAAAACCGGGGACACTTGTTTTACGCCCGGAATCCCCTGACTTAACCATCGAAGATTTTGCTGAAGCGCCTCAAAGAATGGGAAAAGAAGTAGTTGCTCTTTTCCATAATGCAATGGAAGGCATCTTTCAGCCGCATTTGATCTATGATGAGCTTGGCATCGAGAGCAAAACAGTTTTACCAAAGAAATGATGGCACTCTGGAATCAACTAGACTGCAGGTATTCTTTCTGGAGAATAAAATAACGCAGTTGTGCAATGATTACCAAATAAGGGCAGTCTGCCCTTATCAACCCTCATGTGCCTCACTCCGTTCAGCACCGCATTATTTCCTGGATTCATTCTTTGAAAAAAAATAAAGCGCGCGGGCGAGGATTTGAACCCCGGACCTAAAGGTTAGGAACCTTTCGCTCTCTTTGGCCAAATTCTGGCATTTAAATTCGAGCCCAACAACAATGGCCGAAAACTCGAATGCAGAGGATTTTCCCCCGGCGAAGTTCGGGAAAATCCTTTGTGAGTAGGGCGTGCGAAGCACGGCCGAGTTTGACCCCATTTTTGTTGTTGGGCTGGATGGGTTCAAGGTTTCCAAGGAAAATTGCCTTTTTTGGTATCCAAGCTGAGCTACCCGCGCATGTTCCTCAGCTAGGCAATCCCCTATCTTTTTAAATACCTTTCCAATTATAGGGGGTATGTACAAAATCAAGCAGATCCCGGAAGACTTTGTTGTCAGGGAGATTTTCCCCCTCAGCAATCCAAAACTCTTCTTTTCCGGCGGTAGATATGCTTATTTTATCCTTAGGAAAAAAAATTACTCGACAAGAGAAGCTGTCCGGCATATTGCCGGCCTGAACCGCATTTCCGAAAAGAGCATCTGTTTTGCTGGGATGAAAGACAAGCAGGCGGTGACAGAGCAGTATGTCTCGATCATGGGGCTGGCCCATCCGGAAGCTCCGTTGAAGATGCCGCACGATGTTTCGCTGGAGTTTTTAGGCAAAGCGAAATCCCCCGTTTTTATCGGGGCCCATGCCGGAAACTCCTTCACCATCACCGTCCGTAATCTTGGAAAGAAGGATATTGCCAGGCTCCAGGCCAAAGCCCTTCATCCCATAGTAATTCCGAATTATTTCGGAGAGCAGCGCTTCTCAGCAATGAACGAAAAGGTTGGCAGGTTGCTGGTTAAGAAAGATTTCAAGGGCGCATTGGATCTTATCCTTGCATCATCAGGGGGAAAAGGGGATGATGAAACACGAAATGGGGCCGTTAAAGCGCCAACAAGTTCTGATGAAACACGAAAATGGGATGATAAAACACGAAAATGCGATGATATGCCCTCCCCAGGTGCTGATAAAAAACAATCGAGAGATACAATTCCTGAAATGAATCTGCTTCAGGATTCCAATAACTTCATCGGCGCGCTGAAAAAAGAACAGGGCAAGTTCCTCAAATTCTTCGTCCATGCCTATCAATCCTGCCTGTTCAACCAGTCCCTCAGGGAATATACAAAGCTTAACACTGCTAAGCCTAACACTGCAAAGAAAAAGAGCTGCGATGAGAAAATTCTTCTCCCCCTCATCGGCTTCGGGACTGAACTCAGAAATTTCAGCGAAGAGATCCAAAATATCGTTAATGGCATTATGGCAAAGGAAGGGATCTCATTCAGGGATTTTATAATCCCTCAGATTCCTGAAATCAGCTCGGAAGGCGGCGAAAGGGCAGGCTTCATCAATATCAAAGATTTTTGCATCAATGAAAACGGCGATGATAAGCTAAGTCCCAAAAAAAAGAAGCTGTCGGTCAGTTTCTCCCTCCCAAAACATTCCTATGCGACGACGGTTGTTGGGGAGCTTTTTTCCTGAAGAGGAAAATGATAATTCTTCTTCCCAAAGAGTTATTCTCTCAAAGAGTTATTCTCTCAAAGAGTTATTCTCTCAAAGAGTTATTCTCTCAAAGAGTTATTCACCCATTAGATGAATCTACCAAATGTCAGGAATTAACCGGCTGCCACAAATCAACCAAATGGCAGAAATCAACCAAATGCCAGGATTCAACTGGCTGTCAAAAATCACCCAGCACAAAAATCAACCATTCTCAATCGCCTTTATGCAGTCATCCACAATCTTCTGGATGCTTTGCTGCTCGCCGTCGATGTCTTTCAGGATCCCTTCCTTGCGGTAATATTTGATAAGCGGCATTGTCTGGAGCCTGTAGGCTTTCAGCCTCTTGGCTATCGTTTTGGGATTATCGTCGTTGCGCTGGAACAAGGCCCCTCCGCACTTGTCGCAGATGCCCTCTTTCTTCGGCGGAAGATTGGTGATATGGTAGATTGCATTGCACTTTGAGCAGGTCCTTCTGCCGCTGAGCCTTTTCATAATAACCTGCCTGGAAGATTTCAGGTTCAGGACGTGTTCGATGCCGGCAAACTGCTTTAATTCCTCTGCCTGGTTCAGCGTCCTGGGAAATCCGTCGAGGATAAAACCTTGGAGAGCATCCGGCTGGTGGAGCCTCCCGCTGAGCAGGGCAATCACAATCTCGTCGGGAACAAGCTGCCCTTCGTCCATAAACGGCTTGGCCTTCCTGCCGATATCATCCATCTTCCGTATGGACTCCCTGAGAAGATCCCCTGTAGAAACCTGAGGTATGCCGAAACGCTTGATAAGCGATGCAGAAATCGTGCCTTTGCCGGCTCCCGGAGGGCCGAAGATGATGATTCTCATTGTTCCTAGCACATCCACTTGGGTGGGGAAATTTAAAACTTTCCTCACTATACCCCATTATCCTTTTTGTTTTTTAAGAATTAAGTTCAGGTTTTGTTTTTAAATGTTATGTTCAGTTTAACGTGGAAAGATTCAAGCCTCCGGCGGGAATCGCACCCGTGACCTTCTGATCCCATTAAGGCAGGCCGAATCATCTTCAGCCGCTTCCTTATACAAGTCAGACGCTCTAGCTGCTGAGCTACGGAGGCAAGGTTCGAAGAATGTTGGCAGGTTTTTTTAAAGATTGTGATTGGCAGGGCATAAAACTAGAAATAGCAGAGCCGATGATACAGTAAAACAACAGAAAGTTATTTATAGTGAACCTATCAAGAACTCATTATGAAAATCACCATTGACACCAAAGAGGATTCTTCCGAAGAGATTAGGAAAGCAATTCAGTTTCTCTCCTCGTTCCTTGATGAGCAGTATCCTGCCCGGCAGCCCAACATCTTCGAAAACCCTGCTGGCTTTACTGCCCCCGCAGGCTCTGGAGACGGCCCCCCCATGAACGCATTTGGCGCGATGTTCGGTGAAAACACCCCTCTGCAAAGTTCAGCATCAGAAAACCAGCCAAAGCCAAAGATATTTCCTATCGAGGATGAGATTCCCAGGATTGTGCCTTACTGAAAATAAGGAGCAGCATTAATTTTTTGAAATTCTTCAGGAGATAACCGAGCCCCCCTAATTCATAAAAATCCTGTATCTCCATAATATCTATTCTCTTCCCAACCCGTTTTAGAATTACTATCCATCATGCCCTGCTACTGAAGGGCCCTTGTCTGTTCTGCTTTTGCCATCAATGCCATGTCCTTGAGATTATACAGCTCAATCTTGAGGAACATCTTATCATCTGACTCTTCTGCGGAGAGATAGTCAGGGATCTCATCATCTAAGCGCACAGGTTTTACGCCAAGAGGGATTATTGTGAGATTGACATCTTTTCTTGGCTTGACCTTCAGGACATCCGGGCTTGAGGCAGTATACCAATAGACTTTCAGCTGCGGCTGGAAATTCCCTAGCTGGTTGTTGATGGACACCATGATTGATTCAATCTTATAGCGCATATTTGCTTCATCAGAAGTGTTCAGCTTTTCACCTATGCTCATGTCAATCGCTCCGATGCTCAAAGTCACATTTCCGCCGCCGGCAGGAGGCGCGATAGGCTCTTCTTTCTTCACTTCTGCTTTTGGCGCTTCAGCCTTAGTCTTGTTCTCGACAGCAGGAATAACTGCCTTTTTGGCTTCTTCCTTCACCGCAGGAGCAGTTTCTATTGCCAATACTGTTGAAGTAGTATTCTGCTGGGCTGATTTTCCAAAAGGGCATTCAGTGACCAGCGGCTTGACCATCACAAAATAGAGCAGCACAAGGATTATTGCATAATATGCACCCCGCTCGATGTTGACCAGCCATCGCTTCTTGAACCGTATCTTGACCTCAAATTCCTCTTCTTTCGAGCGGTGCTTCGGCTCTTTCTCAAAATTCCCGAAAAGTTCCTCACTTTTATCAGCCATAGCTTAATCCATAATGAGGCATTATATAAATATTTCTACTTGACACAATGGAACGCCATAAGGAATCCCCCAATTTCGTAAAAATCGATAACCTCAGAAAAGGAAAAAGAACTCATTTAGCCGGATTTGAGCACAACGTTGTGTTTGCCTGAGCACGGGAAGCCCAGCCCCTTAGGAGGGGTAAGAGCCACGAAAATCTCGCAATGAAAAAATGCCTTGCCGTTTCCCCTATGAAATAAACTTTCCGAGGTTTTGCTGTGATTTTTGGGCAGCAAGCTCCTCAACGGTAAAGCCCAGCACTTCAAAAATCTTCTCTACCGCAGGCACCACCTGGTTGTTGATGTAGTATTCTGCATCATATTCTTTCTGGGAGACCTCTTCAGGCACCTTTGCCCGGTCACGGATCTTTGCCTCCCCCTGAGTCACTATATATTTTATGATCGTTCCTGGAGCGACTGCTTTGCCCTGCTTTTTCATCAGCTCTGCGATCGCAACATGCGGCCCAACATTTTCATATGCCCTGATCTCCTTAGTCAGCTGGGTTGCGATGACTACCTCGCTTAAGGGGACTTCATGCTTTCTGAGCTGCTGGACGGTGTCTTTGACCAGCTTCAGCGCCTTCTTGGTGTCTTTTTCTTTAAGGATGATCTGGAGGACTTTCTCCTGCGTCGTCTTTGCTATTCTGCTCCAGTTCCTCCGGACAGTCTCAAAACCCCTGATCTTAAGGTTTCCTTTCTCTGAGAGGAGCGCATACTTTTTCTTCGCCCCAAAGCGGCCTACTTTGGCAGAAACAAATATCCCCGAAGGATAGAACCCTTCGTATTCCAGCTCCATCAGCCCCGTCAGGCTGTCATTGATCTTTTCCCTGAACCGTTCGGCATCAGCCTTTGCCCTCCCGCCAAGAGTGATAAAAACGCTGTCGGTGTCTGAATAGATTACCTTGAATCCTTCCTCACGGGCTTTCGAAATCACAGTCCCGATATAATGCCTGCCGAAAGCGCTTGTTGACTGCGCGCACTCAAAGCAATACCATCGCGCCATGGCAAAGCCAAGATAGCCGTAAAAAGAATTTGCAAGAATCTTCAAAGAATATGACCTTGCCTCAAGGATCGGGCTTTTATGGTGCTTGAGCATCTCCTGGACCCTCATCCTCCTGGAGATAATATCTCCGACTAGTGTCGGAAGAAAGCCCTTCCTGTTCCGGCAGAACCAAAGCTTGCTTTTCCCTCCAAGGGGAACTTCTTCTTTTCCTTCGCAGCACGCGCAGTTGAGCGTCCCTGGATCGATATTATGGGAAGAGATGATGCTGGGATAGAGGCTCCTGAAGTCAAAGACAACAATATTGTCATACATCCCTGGCTCAGGCTCATAAACAAATCCGCCGATATAAGTCCTTGCCATCCGCTTTCTCAATTCGCCATGGTGGGGCAGTTCAGGAGCAAGTTCATTCTGCCGGAATGCTTCTCTCAGGATGAAGGACTCAACAAGCTGGGAATATCCCATCCTCGCAAGGTCAGGCAGGGGGAGCCCGACAATCTTGTTCATCTCCAGCATGTTGGGAAGGAGCTTTTCCATCAGCGCAAAGACAAGATAAGCGTCCTGGAGGTTGTATTCGATAAATGGCCCGAGTTTTTCGGGATGATTGTCCCAGACGCCTGAAAGCTCATCCACCTTCGCATCAGTTTTTGTCTCTCCCAAAAGCTGGGCTGAGACTGCTTTGAGGGTAAGCCCTGAGGAATCCAGCGTCGGCCCAAGGGTCCTTCTCACGAACCGATAAACATCTACATGGGCTATCCCCACGATGTCGGCATTCGTGTCTTTCCTCCGCTCTATCGAGACTTCAGAATAATCAAGCCCGATGTCAAGCTTGATGCGGTATTTCTCCGCTCTTGCCTTGAGATACGGGAGATCAAATCCGTCGGAGTTGTAGCCGCAGAGGATGTCCGGCTTCTGGATCTCTACAACTTCCTTCCACCTTTTGATAAGGTCTTCTTCGCTGCTGACGAACTCCACATAAGGGAGGTCTGTCTTGAAATGCTTCGAGCATATCACCTTCTTGAAATGCTTCCCGTAGAAAGCAGCCATGAGAATGGGATTTTTTGCCATATCAATCGGGCCACCGTCAGATGAATAGGTTTCAATGTCAAAGGCAAGCACCTTGGGCTCTTCAAGAAATTCGTCTTTCTCCTTAATGATAGACTTTGCCTCAAAGACAGGCACCCTGCTGGTCTCGTTCACAAAATCCCCTTCAGCAGAGACAAGAGCAAGAGGAATTATCTGTTTGTCGATGAGAAATCTCTTCTTGAACGGGAGGTCATACTCGTTGCAGGACTCGATCCCTTCCCAGTCTTTTACAGCTTCCCTCAGCACAACAACATCTCTCGGCAAAGGGACAAAAACCTGCAGGGCATCCACCTCCTTTCCCAGAAAATGTTTTTTTACATGAACAACTTTGGTAACCTGAGATGCCCCTTCGTCATGCTTAATGATTATTTTTTTGATCCGCTCTTCGATGTCCATGCCTTTCTTGGGAATGATATAGAAATAGGGCTGGAAATGGCGGTCGGTGACGCAGATTTGCTCTCCCGAAGCAGTCCTCCCAAACAGATAGGCGACAGCCTTGTTGTTGATGATCTTATGCATAGCATCGAAGGGAAAAAAAGATACTTTCTTGTCCATAGTCGGTAGGATGGGGCTGAGGTATATAAAGAATATGGAAGTTTTGATTTGGAAGATGCAGGGAAACTGATGAATCGGTGATCCTTAAGCATTAAAGCATACTTCAGGCCAACTCAACCCGAGCAAAACTCTACCCAAACGCCTTCCCCAATAAATCTGCTTTGGTGATGACTCCTTTGATCTCTCCGCTCTCAGAGACCAACACCATCGGGCAATACCTCAAAAGATTTAGGGCTGCGCTGACTGTGGTGTTCGCCGGGATGATGGGCGCAGGGTCTTCCATGATATCTCTTATCCTGCTTCCTTTTTTGTTCAGCAGCGCCTCCAATATCGTCGCTTCTGAGATCAGCCCAATGCTCTTATGGTCTTCAATAACGGGCATCTGGGATATATTTGCCTTTTTCATCTTTTGGATTGCCTCCCCGATATCGTCGTTGGGCTTTACCGAGATGATGTGCTTCGTCATGAGCTGGCTGGCTTTCTGCTCCTGCTTCTTCCCCAGCAGGTCGATGGCAGAGAATATCTTCTTGGCGACAGAATAGCTGGGATCCAGCCTCCCTGCCTCGATCTTTGCGATAAGGCTCTGGGAAACCCCAACCTGCTGTGCAAACTTTGCCTGAGTAAGCTCAAGCTTTCTCCTCACCTGCTTAATTTCTGCGAGTTCTGGATACATAGAGAAAGGAATAATCAGAGGTGGTATTTATCCTTTTTGGAATAATCATATACCTAAGTATAAAGATAGCTCATTCAAAGCGCATTTGAACAGAGAATTATACCATCGACCCATCACAATTAATAAAACCTAAGAACAAAAAAGGCAACAAATACTTAGGAACAAAAATGGCAGCAAAAGAAAGATTACTTTCTCCTTCTCTGCAGAGCCAGCCGGATAAGCTTCCTCACTTTGGATGCTTTTGACTTCCTGCTCGGCTTCCTTCCGGCAAGGTGCTTCAGGGCTTTCCTGGGCACTTTAGAGATATGCTTAATGACCTTCTTGGCCTGCTTGTGAACCTTCCTTATGTGCTTCTGAACCTTAGAAGTAACGCTTTTTCCTCTTTTTTTCTTCGCCACGCTTAAATCACCTAACCTCTTTTTTAAGCCAATAAACCGGCATCTGGACTCGGTGTTAAAGTTCCCATAGTCCAGTCACCATATTCATAGCTGAACATCTGACAGAGGCTGTTGTGATAGCATCCTTTTCAGGATAACCGAACTGTCCTTGCCAGTCGATTTTAAGTCATCTAAGGCTTACTCATTTATATTATTTGCCTGTCACTCTGAGGTGGTCATTAACGAAAGCAAATATTGAGTTGGCAGATTAGGGAGATTTCCGATTATTCCAATCAGAATAATTTTGGCAGGAGGGTTTTTAAAACAGCGTTCAGTCATCCTAATTTGATAGGATAGATAATCGGAGGTTGAAAAAATGGCTTACTCAGATTCAGGAAATGGAATATATTCTCAATTACGGATTGCCGACATTCCAAATTTTAGCGCCGAACAATACTTAAGTACAGTTTTAGGTGTTGATACAAACTTAAGGGGCAGCCAACAGGTTGACCAGCTTATTGGGCAAATAAGGGTTGCAGCCAAAGAGCTTAAGGCAGCAGGGACCTCGGCATCAGCTAATAAAGATTGCAGGGCAGCAGATGAAGTTAAGGCAGTTCAAGCAACCCTGGATAAAAGACTAAATGAATTGTTTGCCAGTTATCCGACAGCATTCCCAAGCCATAAATCTGCACCAAGATTATGCGATTTGTGCAGGTAACTTTTTAGGCCAATAAACTATTTAAACTCAGAGTTATCCCTGAATAGATATCATCAAAGGGGGGATTAATATGGCTCAACAAACAAAAAAAATCCATTACGTAACCTCAGAAAGCGTCACCGAGGGGCATCCGGACAAGATCTGCGATCAGGTCAGCGATGCAATCCTTGACAGCTTATTCTCACAGGACCCTTATTCCCGTGTTGCCATTGAAACGCTGACAACAACGGGCAGTGTGCATGTTGCAGGCGAAGTCACCACGAAAGGCTTTGCAGATATCCAGTCAATCGTCAGGAAAACCCTGAAAGGCATCGGCTACACTGACCCAAGATACGGCATTGACTGCGAAGATGCAGGAGTCTGGGTGAGCATCCATGGGCAGAGCCCGGACATTGCGATGGGTGTCAACGAAAATCCCGACGCCAACAAGGACCAGGGCGCAGGCGATCAGGGGATGATGTATGGCTATGCGACCAATGAAACTCCGGAATTGATGCCCTTTCCTATCATCACAGCGCATAAGCTCACACGAAGGCTGGCTGAAGTCAGAAAGAAAGGTATTATTAAATGTTTAGGCCCCGACGGAAAATCGCAGGTGTCTGTAAGATATCTTGACGGTAAGCCTGACAAGATTACTGCAATAGTCATCGCCCAGCAGCATACTGAAGAGGTCCACGAAGACCATCTCCGGCAGGACATCATTGAGCATGTCATCAAGCCGGTCTGCGGCAGTATGATGGATTCTGAAACAAAGATCCACATCAACGCAACAGGAAGGTTCGTCATCGGCGGCCCTGAAGGCGATACCGGCGTGACCGGAAGAAAAATAATTGTTGATACTTATGGCGGAGTAGGGAGGCATGGTGGAGGTGCTTTTAGCGGCAAGGACCCGTCAAAAGTGGACCGCTCAGGGGCTTATATGGCAAGATATGTCGCAAAAAATATTGTTGCAGCAGGCTTAGCGGATAAGTGCGAAGTCCAGATCAGCTATTCTATCGGCGTCGCAAAGCCAACTTCACTGAATGTCGAAACCTTCGGCACCGGAAAAATCCCGGATGAAAAAATTCTTGCGCTTGTTGAAAAGCATTTTGACCTTCGCCCAAGGGCAATCATCGAGCATCTTAAATTAAGAAGGCCAATTTACCTCAAGACAGCAGCATACGGCCATTTCGGTAGGGATGACCCTGACTTCACGTGGGAGAATACATACAAGTCAGACACTCTCAAAAAGGAAGCGGGGATTTGAGCTTCTGAAGAGAAAATATTTTTTCCCTGTTTTCCCATTTTGTTTTTCAAAAAGATCCGACTGCCTCCAAAATAGGAAACCTTTTAAAACCTCCGTTATTCCCCCATCCTTAAATGATATTAACAGAATTTGATTCTCAACGTTTAGGTACTGCTGTTAAACAGGCTAAACTATCTTTTGAACAGTATGGAAGATACCCGATGGGGGCAGTACTCTCCGTGGGGGGAGAAATCAAGGGGTCTGAAACAAATCAAACCGATGAGTTTCCTATTTTTGTATGTGCTGAGCATAGAAACTGGCCTAGTTATGCATCCACCAGATTATTAGTTCAGAATGGTTTACCGCCTAATCCAGCTGAGATTCATGATGGCCGCAAAAGAGATCCAATTGTTTTGTATACTTCCCTCTTTCCTGACGATATAGGGGTATGTGTTGATGCAGGAGTTAGCAGAATAGTCTGTGCATCCGCCTGCCCATACCCAAGTATTAAAGATTTTCTTGATGAGCTTGATAGGGGAGAAGATACCTCAAAGATTCCATCACTTGAAGAATGCTTTGTTCCAGAAGCAGCAGATCTGTTTATTGCTTTTTTGGATAGATATCGCAGTGCCAAACGAGAATTATTAGACAAAAGAGATTTACTTTATTTCGATTGGTTTCCAAAATTCTTAAAAAAGTATAGTGATCCTGAAGCAAAACAAGAGATAAGGGGTGATTGGGAATTGGATTTGGCACGTGCAGAGTTTAATGATGGTTTAGGCGCATTAGCATACCAGGCCGCTGAAAAAGGTGATAAGTCAGTTAAACTATCCGATGACCAAAAGTTTCTACCTGGTTTTCTGGCAATATTTGATGAGTCTTTTTTGCCCTCCTTTTCCCGATTATATAATGAGGCCATTAAAAATGTTCGAGATAATGGGGAGATAGTTATTGAAAATGGCTCGGTTAGAATGGACGATAAGGGGAGATTAATTCTTGTTATTAATCAAAAATATATTGAGAAGATGGGGGCGAGATCTGCACATCACCCTCAAAAACAAAGGGCAATATGGGTTTGATAAAATAACATTATGGGCTGCACCCTGAAAGTTCTCAAATAGTTAAGTTTTAGAAGTCTGGTAATTTAAGGAGGAATTCCATGAAAAAAAGAGGAACATTTGATAGGAATTTTAAGCTTGAGATTCTCCAGCAAATCGAACAGAGTCGAATGAATGAAGTCTGCAAGGAGGATAATTTCCATCATGTATTAGTAACTCGCTGGAAACGGGAACAGCAGCAATACCCAAAAGTCGTGTTCAAGGGAGGGAAAGGCAGTTAATTCCGACGCTCTCAAAAAGGAAGCGGGGATGTGAGCTTCCGGCGGCAGAAACAAAAAGCTTGAGCGGTATACAGGAAAAATAACGCCCCAATTCTGCGGTCATCAGGAAATAGAAAAACAACCCTAACTTTCTCAATTTCCTTCCAAAATCAGTAACGTTTTTAAACTCAGCCCATTCTTTACCTGTTACTATGTCACAACAGGACGTTTACGACTTACTCAAGAAATACAAGGATAAATGGTTCAATGCCCGTGACATCGCAAAATTGCTGGATGCTTCTTTCAACACAGTCGTCGGAAACCTGAAAAGGCTGCGCAAAGCCGGCATTGTCCTGTTCAAGAGGGCTTATCAGGTCGTTGAGCCTGCAGGAAGAAGGATTGTGTATCTGTATAGGTTTAAGAAGTGATTGTTTAATGGTATGTATTAAGCTCCTCTCGGAGCGGCTCTGCCATCTTCAAAACTCTTGACCGAGGGGGCATCCCCCCACGACGAGCGCGATTCAGTTGGGCAGATGAGTTTTGACCTTAGGATGGCAGAGCCGCTCTTGCCGGAGCTTAATACATACGTTTAATGAGTAATTGTTTAATAAGTGATGATGGTTTCTAGTATAGGGGTTTGAGAGATAAACATTGTTTCTAGATTATCGTATTATGCAATCGTTAACTTACAAAAGAAGTAAAGTATTTAAACCCATTTCCTGCAGAAGGTGTTATGGCATCACGGGCATATAACCTTGAAGAGTTCATCAGGATCCTTGATGGATGGGGGCTGAGGGACGTCATGCTGCCTTTTCTTCTTGTTTTCGTCGTCATCTTTGCTGCGCTCCAAAGAGTCAAGGTTTTTGGCGACGGTAAAGACAAGCTTAACCTCACCGTTGCACTAGTCATGGGGCTTTTTGTCGTCATCCCCCACGTCACCGGCCTGTATCCTGAGAATATGGATCCGGTTCAGATCATCAATGATTCAATCCCCAGCATCTCTATTGTGGCAGTCGCAGCGATAGGCGCTCTGCTCATCATCGGGCTCCTTGGCGGCCAGGTTGAGAACAAGCCGATGTATGCCACCGGAGGTGTAGTCCTTACAGCAGCAACAGTCTATGCATTGTCTGCTTATCCCAGCCTTTCTCCTTTGATGATAGGCATCCTTATCAGCCTCCTCATCATCAATTTCTTCACCTCAGGCTCTACGATGGAGACTTTTGTCCAGGGTGCAATCACTATCATCGCATTCCTCATTGTGCTGTTTGTCTTCGGGACAGAAAGAGGCTGGTTCCGGGAGCTGCCGGACTGGCTCACCGATCCCACTTACCAGGGAGTCATCATCTTTGTCCTGATCATTGTGACTCTCGTTTCGTATGTCTTCAGTTCTGGTGGAGAAGGAAAAGCAGAAGGCAGCCATGGGGGGGAGCATCATTAATTCAAAAGAAATCCGGCCACCCCCCACGGAAAACTCCTGTTTTCCTAGTTGCGCTCGCTTCGCTCGGCAACGGTCAAAGACCCGATGGAATGGTTGCATTTAATTAGAATCTGCCTGATCAGAGAAACTCATTAAAGTCAGGAGTTCAAAGTTAATCCCCCTCAAATTCCATCATCGTAAAGATCTCATAGCCTTTCAGCTTTTCCCTGCCTTTCAGCCCGGGAAGCTCGATGATGAAAGCGCATTCAATCACTTTCCCGCCAAGCTTCTCAATAAGTTTCACTGCAGCCGCTATGGTTCCGCCGGTAGCGATGAGGTCGTCAACAACAAGCACACGCTGCCCTTTCTTGATAGCATCAGCATGCACTTCAATCTTTGATTTGCCGTATTCCAGCTCATATTCTTCAGAAATAGTCATATGGGGAAGTTTCCCTGACTTTCTGACGGGGACAAAGCCGACACCCAATTTGTAGGCAAGCACGCTCCCGAAGATAAACCCTCTGCTTTCAATGCCGACAACAACATCAATCTTCTTCTCTTTGTATCTCCTATAAAGCTCGTCGCAGGCATACTGAAAAGCCGGCCCATCCTGCAGAAGAGTCGTGATATCTCTGAACATGACTCCTTCAATCGGCCAATGCGGCACTGTCCTGATCTTTTCTTTGAGGTTCATATTAATCCCTTGTTGATTGGCCTGAGACGATTTAATACCTTTTAGCTAATTTATAACAGATCATTAAACTCTTCAACACTTAGTCCTGCTTGTTTGATGATTGACCTTAAGGTGCCTCTGTCAAGGGTATCATGATTTGGGACGGTCACTTGGGCAAAAGGCATATCTTTTCTCAGTATAATGTGGCTGCCTTTCTGCCTTTTTAGATAAAAACCTGATTTAGACAGCGCTCTTATTGCTTCTTTTCCGGAAATAATTGGAAGACCATCCATCTATACAACCAATGCAATTGCTTCAAACTTCTCCTGAGGTATAGGAAGATTATCTTCTTTCAGAGATTCAATATACCCATCAATAGCCTCTTTGATATTGTTGATTGCATCTTCTTTAGTCTTCCCCTGAGAAATACAGCCAGGCAGGCTTGGGCATTCAGCTACCCAAAATCCATCTTCACCTTTAAACAAAATAACCTGCCTCATTTTCCCTGAAAGAGCTGACCTTCTATAAAAACCTTTTTATGCTTGGCGCCTCAAGAGATGAGAATTCTTTAATATGGCGATTGCCAAACATTCCTAACTTATCACCGCTCCCCTAATGTCAGTCCTGCATCTGCAGTCTGGATTAAATTTTATAGCAGGGATCACTTCGCAGAGAAGCTTCTTTACCCATTCGGCATTTTTTTTAAAGACCGCCATAACTTCACCGATGTTCACTTCCCTACCTTCCAGAAAACAGTCATAATCCGTTGCCATGCAGACCACTGCATAGCATAATCCTGCTTCTCTCGCTAAAACGCACTCTGGAACAGTGGACATATTGATGATATCTGCCTTCATGAGCCTCCAGAGATGGCTTTCTGCCCGTGTGGAAAATCTTGGGCCTTCGACAGTCACTACAGTCCCTTTTTCGTGCATTCCATAGCCTAACTTGTTCCCTGCATCAAAAAGCCTGTTCCGCAGGCCTTTGCAGAATGGCTCAGCCACAGCGATATGGCAGACATGATCTTTCTCATAGAACGTTGACTTTCTTTTCGTCGTCATATCGATGAACTGGTCGGCCAAAACAAAATCTCCCGGCTTGATATCTTCCCGAAGGCTGCCGCAGGCCGACGTTGCGACGATATGGGTGCAGCCATGTTCTTTGAGCGCATGGATATTAGCCTGGTTGGGGACATTGGTGGGCATGAGTTCGTGTTTCCTCCCGTGCCTGGAAAGGATTGCAACATCAACACCATTGATCTTTCCCAAAGTAAGCGGAGAAGAAGGATTTCCAAAAGGCGTATTAACAATAATCTCTTTAGCATCTTTGAGAATTTTCGGGTCTTCAAGCCCAGAGCCGCCGATGATTCCGATTTTTACCATTGAAACAATTCCCTCTGTTGTTTAAGAGTGAAACTCTTTAAGAAGTTTTCGGAGCCAGTTGGAAATATTTACAGAAAAAACCCAAAGGAAGTTATTTTACAGCTGCTTTCATCCTCTCCACAACCGCCTTATCAGAGATGATTGCGCTGTTCCCTGTGGGGTCTTCGATGATAATTTTCTGCTTCTGCTTTCCCCACATGATGTTGATAAGCTTTTTTATCAGGTTTTTTGCCTTTGTCCTGTCTTCATCATCTTCCGCAGTGTCTCTGACTGACTCAATTTCCCTTTTTACACGCTGAAGGATGCCTTCGATATTTGTCACATAACCCTGGGAAGCGGATCCGGGAGTGATATCGGTGATGTAGGGAATCTTCACTGTCGCTTCTGCTGACTTCACCACCCTTACCTTAAGGTCTTCTTCAGAGGTGATCTCAAACGTGAAGCGTGAAGGCTCTTTCTGCTCGGCGCATTCGATGTCAGACTTATGGAATTTGCAGGATGGGCACGTCATAGAAAACAAAAAGGCTTTCCCAAAGAAAGGGATGTCTCTCTCTGCCTCAGTCAATTGCAGCGATTTCTGCCCGCAGATAGGGCAAGGATGCTCAGAGGATACAGGGGGTTTTGAGGATAAAGAGGGTTTTGAAGATACAGGGGGTTCAGAAGGTTCCGGCACTATTGTTTCAGAAATATCTGCCATAGGTTTTAAGTTGATTGATTGTTTTTATAGCTTTCGCTCAAAAAAGATTTGATGACCGCAAGCATTAAATAGATTTAAAGCCGATGTCTTTCTTGGGAAAGACAAAAGTTTTTTGAAGGGGAGTTTGTTGCCGTCATGGGCGCTTCCGGCAGCGGCAAATCGACGCTGATGAACCTTATCGGCTGTTTAGACATCCCGACAAAAGGAAGGATTCTCCTCATGGGAAAGAATATTGCCGCCCTTGCGCCTTCAGGCCTTGCTGCCATGAGGGGAAAGCTTATCGGCTTTATCTTCCAGCAGTTCAACCTTATCCCCACGTTAAGCGCATTGGCAAATGTCGCTATCCCTATGATGTTCCAGGGTGTTCCCTCAGAAAGAAGGAATGCAAGAGCATCACAGCTTCTCGGCATGGTTGGGCTGGGAGACAGGGTCCACCATAAGCCGTCAGAATTGAGCGGTGGCCAGCAGCAGCGTGTCGCTATAGCCAGGGCGCTTGCCAACGACCCTAAGATAATTCTTGCCGACGAGCCGACAGGCAACCTTGACAGCACAATGGGGCATAAGGTCATAGACTTCCTAAAGGAACTGCACAAAAAAGAGAAAAAGACGATTCTGATGGTCACCCATGACGAGCGGCTTGCCAAAGAGGCAGAAAGGATTATATATCTGAAAGATGGGAAAATTATAAAAAGGGGCTGAACCATCGGAGAAAGTATGTCAAAGAAAAAAAAGAAACTGTTTGCTCAGGATTCTATTGCAAGGCTGCCTTTTCTCCTTACGGTTATTTTTTCCGCATTATTCCTTATCCTCCCGTTTGCCCAAAGCATCGGGGATAATATGGTTGATGCAGCAAGCATCAAGGCCACCCTCGTCAATCAGGAGCCTGATCCTGCTGAGGCCGGTGAGATTGTTTTAGTCAGATTGAAAGTTGAAAATGCCGGAAGGGAGAATGCCGAAGATGTCCAGGTTGAACTGCTGCCTGAATTTCCTTTTTCCCTTGTCCCGGGAGAGCCTTCACTCCAGAAAACAGGTTCGGTCTACGGAAAGCAGATCGGAAAGATTGGGGTTATCCTCGACTACCGACTCCGCGCAGCAGAAGATGCAGTCGAAGGAAACTATGAGATTGACGTCAGATATAAAGTAAAAGATGGGCCTTGGACAAAAACAGCCCCTTTAATCATCGAGATAAAACCCCACACTATCCTTTTGGGCGTCAGAAAAGTGATCTCAAGCCCCTATCCTATGGTGCAGGGCAATCCCAGCGAGGTTTCTGTCCAGCTGGAGAACATCGGAAAATCGCTGATCCGTGATATTAAAGTTAATCTGGACCTTGCCAATGTGCCTTTTGCAGCGCTGGAATCAACAAACGAGAAGCTCCTTGCCAACATCGGCGCAAATGCTACCGGAACAGTAAAGTTCACCCTTGCGCCTTTGCCCGATGCAAAATCTTCTCTCTACAAGATTCCCCTTAAAATCAGTTTTTTTGACCGCCTTGGCAATTTCTACACTAAGAATGATACGATGGGCCTTGCTGTCGGCGGGGAGCCTGAACTGATCGCTTATCTCGACAGCTCTGAGATTCTCTCTCCCGGCGAGTCAGGCAGGGTAAGCATCAGGCTTGTCAATGCAGGAGTGACTGATGTAAAATTTCTAACTGCATCTGCAGCGGCAGGGGAAGGATACCGCATCGTATCCTCGCATGTTCTCTACCTGGGAAATATTGATTCTGATGATTATGAGACAGCCTCATTTTCCTTAAGCGTTTCCCCAAAAACAAAAAGCTCGATAGCTATTCCATTGACAGCCAGGTTCAGGGATTCGAACAACAGGGAATTTGAAAAGAACTTTACAGTTTCCATGCCATTGTATTCCTCGTCTGAGGCAGTGTCCCTCGGCCTGAAGAAAAACAACGTCGGGATGAAGATCTTTGCTGCAGCGATTCTGATTGCAGGGGCTGGATTCGTGTATTTCAGGCTGAGGAGAAAAAAGCATAAGAACAAAGAGCTTTTATGATAGCAGATTATCTGAAGTTTTCATTCTCTAATCTTAAAAGCAGGAAACTGAGAAGCTACCTGACTATGCTTGGCATTTTCATCGGCATAGCGGCAGTGGTGTCGTTGATATCTTTGGGAGAAGGGCTGCGGTATGCTGTCTCGTCCCAGTTCGGATTCTTGGGCGCTGATCTCATCAGGGTCAATGTGGGAAGCGCATTCGGCCCGCCAGGCTCATCCACACCTTCAAATCCATTGACAACCGATAACATAAACCAGATCGCAAAGCTCAATGGTGTGAGGATGGCTGCCGGAAGGAATCTCAGGCAGGTGAAAATGACCTTTAATGGCAAAACCTCATTTGCTATGGCAGTGAGCATGCCCGACGGGAGGGAAAGAAAAGAGATTGAGGAACTTATTGGCTATTCCGCCGCAAAAGGGCGGATGCTGAAAGACGGTGACAGATCGCTGGCGGTGATCGGCGCAAGCCTTGCTGATAAGGAGACTTTTGACAAAGAGATTGTGCCGGGAGCTTCTGCCACCATCCAGGGAAAGCCTTTTACCGTCGCCGGAATCCTCAAGAAGAAGGGAAGCTTTGTGATTGACGGCGCAATCCTGCTCAATGAGGATATGCACCGGGAGCTGATGGGCCTCCCAAAGGACCAATACGATTTTATAGGCGTAAGGGCAGCAAATCTGAAAGACGTTGATGCTGTAAAAGGCTCTATTGAAAAGCTCCTGCGGAAAAAGCGTAATGTGAAGGAAGGCGAAGAGGATTTTTCTGTCGAGACCGCAGCTTCGGCAATTTCCCAGATTGACAATGTCCTTGTTGGTGTGAACATCTTCGTGTTCCTTATCGCAGGAATCTCGCTTGTTGTTGGAGGCATCGGCATCATGAACACGATGTATACTGCGGTGCTTGAAAGGACAAAAGAGATCGGGATCCTGAAAGCTATCGGCGCAGGCACCCAATCTATCTTCTCGCTGTTTTTTCTTGAGTCTGGTATCCTTGGCCTCCTCGGAGGGATTATTGGGATTGCTTTGGGCGTTATTGGCACGCTCATGCTTGCGGCATTAGGGAGAAGCATTGTCGGGACTGATCTTTTTCAGGCAAGGTTCAGCCCCCTCCTGCTCCTCGGCTCGCTGGCTTTTTCATTTTTGCTTGGCATCATTTTTGGAGTTGCCCCGGCGCTGAGGGCAGCGAAGATGCACCCTGTCGATGCCCTGAGGTATGCAAAATGAATATAGGGGTTTTTCGTTTTATCACGTTTATTATGAGGTAATCAAGATGAGGAAAGAGCTTTTCCTGTATGCGCTGAACAATCTTTGGATGCGGAAGATGAAGATGGTTTTTTTTCGGATTGCCCACACACTGAGGGATGGAAGATGAGGAAAGAGCTTTTCCTGTATGCGCTGAACAACCTTTGGATGCGGAAGATGAGGACGTTCCTGAGCATCATCTCAATTTTCATAGGAGTTTCTGCCATCGTCACCCTCGTCAGCTTTGGGCAGGGGCTGCAGCACTATCTTGAGGAAACCGCAGAGAAGATGGGGAGCGATAAGCTTATCGTCCAGGCAAAAGGATTTGCGCCGCCCGGGGCAGGAGGTGTTTCCTTTTCAAAAGAAGATCTGGAGATTCTTGCAAAAACGCACAGCATCGACGAATCGGCAGGGCTGATGTTTGCGCAGGCGGAAGTGAAGCTCAAAGAGGGCGCAAAGCCAAAATATGTCTATGCCACAGGCTCCCCTACCGGGCCGGAGCGGAGGCTTGTCCAGCAGGTCTTCAGCCTTGAGTTATTGTCCGGCAGAGACATCAAGAAAGGGGACAAGCTTAAGGCTGCATTGGGATTCAGCTACAGCATCCCCGATAAGGTTTTTAGCAAAGCGATCAATGCCGGAGACAGCATCCTGCTCAACGGAAAAAAGGTTGATGTTGTCGGCATCTACAAAAGCATAGGGAATCCGCAGGATGACAGCAACGCCTATCTTTCCAAAGAAGGGTTTCAGGAAATATTTTCCCGTGGAGATGTTTTTGATATGGTCCTGCTGAGGACGGAAAAAGGAGCCGATGCCCGCTCAGCTGCTGATGCTGTTTCTGAACGCTTCAGGAAGCGCAAAGGCCAGGAAAAAGGCGAAGAAGATTTCCATGTCCAGACTTTTGAGCAGATAGTCGAGACCTTTGGGACAGTCATCAATGTCCTCAACGGAGTTTTGGTAGTCATTGCCCTGATTTCAGTCCTTATCGCAGCGATCAATATCATGAACACGATGTATACTGCGGTGCTTGAAAGGACAAAAGAAATCGGCATCATCAAGGCAGTCGGCTCAAAAGAAAAAGATATCGTCCAGATATTTATGGTCGAAGCAGGTTTTTTAGGCTTTGTCGGCGGCGCTTTTGGCGTCCTGATGGGCATGAGCATAGCCAGCCTCGGAGGCTCTATCGCAAAGAATGCAGGGCTTGGCTTATTGCAGCCAGTCTTTCCCTGGTGGCTCATTGCCGGCTGCCTGCTGTTTTCCTCCGTTATCGGAGCAGCTTCCGGCCTTTTGCCATCCCTTCAGGCAGCGCGCCAGAATCCTGTTGAGGCATTGAGGTATGAGTGAGAGAAGTGGAGGTAGGTATAAGCGGGACAAGTGAGGGGAGAGGGGGATATGGGGAAAGTATTGGTGATAAAATAGGGAAGGTATGGGTGGGAGCATTGGCATTGAGGTAAGAGTAACCACGTGGAAGGAAGGTATTGGTGAGAAAAGTGGAAGAAGGAATGAGGAAGATATGGGAGAGAAAGCAAAAGGATGTATGCTGAGGACATTAAAGAGGTGTTGGTGATAAACAAATCGTTTTGGAACGGTAAATTCGGAGGACAAAAGAGAAAACAATTCCTAATTCTTCTTAACCAAAAAATTAATAAACTTGGCAGGATACCTAATTTCATGGCATTACGTTTAAATGAAGCTGCTTATGAAAGGCTTCTCGGTGTTGCATATGAAACGCTATTTGAGGCCTATCACCAAATAAGGGAACCTGCCTTTCAGCTTACACCTCCTCAGGTGCTTACCTTCGTCAGGACAATCCCCCTAGGAACACTTGAAAAGATGGCAACGCAGGCTGAGCTTGAAAAATCATCGCCCGAATCCATCTATCAGGATGGTTTCCCCCCGGCATTCTTCTCAGCTAATTTACGGGCAGTTATTGAATATGGGGGTTTGGAGATGCTAGGGCATTATCTTCGTTTGCATCAAAAAGGGCCGCTTGAGCAATTTTCCAATCTTTTTCATTCCGCTCGGCATGAAAATTTGAAGCCTGAAGTAGAGGCGCTGCGGCAGATAAGCAATCTCAGGATTGGCGCATAGATTGTTACATCGTTTAACAGATGAAGATATAATACCTTATTTCTGAATAGATTTATAAGACAATCCCAACCTCCCTAGATGATGCCTGAGGTTATTTCTCTGGGAGGAACTCTTGACCTTCTTACAGAAGAGTATATGCATGGCTTTGGCGGAACAGTTGATGGTATCAGGACTCATCTCAATCTGGCTGCTGCCGCCCTGGGAAAATTTGACTTAATACCCTTAGGAAAAGATGGTAACTTAACCCGTCAATGGCACCGGGATGAGATGGAGAAATATCCGCCAAAGCCAAAAGAAGTTATAGGTTACTTTCGGTGGGTGGCTTTTGGATATAAAATGCTCGAGAAGATGGTCGCAGAGCAGGATGGTGAGCGATTGGAGCATAGCTATCTTTTTTTAAAGACAAAAACATTGGTAAACAAGCTCCAGGAAGTGAGAGAAGGATTATTGGAATATCTTGATGCGCTGGATGAGCCGGAAAGATGGAAAGAAGCATTCAGGCCTTATGAGGATTATCTGAAGATGGCTTTCCATGGGCAGGATTGCCTCAGAACATTAAGGGAGCTGTATGGAAAATCTGTTAACATTAATATGGCAACTGCCAACTGGCTGAAAAAGCATCCAGAATTCAGTAGGGGAAAATATTGGCTTAAACGTGAGATATCGGCCCATATTGACAGAACGACCGATGATTAATAACTCTTCCCCCACAGCACCTGGACAGTTGATTCCTTCCCGCATCCGGCGCATTTCCCTTTCGCAAGCTTCTGGTCAAAAGGGATGTTTCTTGCAGTTGCGCCGTTGGATTCTGCTTTGATCCTGTCTTCGCAGGAAGTTGATCCACAGAAAAATGCCAGAGCCAGTTTCTTCTTTTCAACAGCTTGCTTTAGCCCGTCCAGTGTCTTAACTTCTTCGATATTTTCCTGAAGATTTTTCAGCGATCTCTTGTAGAGGCAGCTTTGGATGTCAACAAGAAGCTCAGGGATCCTTTTGGGAAGGTCTTTAATTGCAATTGTCTCTTTCATAAGCGTATCTCTCCTGACGGCGATAACCTGCCCTTTTTCAACATCTCTCGGCCCAATCTCAATCCTTATAGGGACTCCGGTAAGCTCATAGTGATTGAACTTCCAGCCGGGATTATACTCTTCCCGGTCATCAAGATAGGCAGATGCAGCCTTAGAGAGTGAGAGTATCTGGGCAATTTCATGTGCTTTCTCCATAACTTTCTCTTTGGAATCCTTGAAGATGATGGGGACGATGACAACCTGAAGAGGAGCCAGCATCGGAGGAAGGACTAACCCTTTGTCGTCGCCATGCGCCATGATCATGACGCCGATCATTCTTGTGGTTATTGCCCAGGTATTCTGATAGACAAACTGCTCTTTTTCATTCTTGTCGAGAAAAGATATCCCAAATGCTTTCGCAAAATTCTGCCCGTCATGGTGTGCGTCAGGCCCCTGGATAGCCTTTCCGTTGGGAAGGTAAAGCTCGATAGATAAGGTATACTCAGCCCCGGCAAACTTCTCGTTCTCGGTCTTTTTTCCCTTGACGCCTGCAAGCGCAAAATAATTTTCAAGGATATGGGAATACATATTGAGTATCTGCACGCATTCTTTTTCCGCTTCATCCTTTGTTGCAAAGCAGGTATGCCCTTCGTTCCAGAGGAATTCCCTTGTCCTGAGGAATGGGACAGGATGTTTGAATTCCCATCTTACGACGTTGTTCCACTGATTAAGCTTCAGAGGCAGGTCTCTCCATGACCTAATCCATTTTGCGTAGCTTTCATACATAATTGTTTCTGATGTTGGGCGGATGGCAAGCCGCTCATCAAGCTTTGAGCCTCCTGCTTCTGTCACCCATGCGACTTCAGGAGAAAAACCCTTGACATGCGCCTGCTCTTTTCTCAGAAGCTTTTCAGGGATGAACAACGGGAAATAAGCATTCTTGACGCCCATCGCCTTAAGCCTGGTGTCGACAGCATGCTGGATTTTCTCCCAGATGGCATAAGCATAAGGCTTGAGGATGATGCAGCCAGAGACAGAGGAATAATCAGCTAAATCCGCCTTCTGGATTACCTCAGTATACCAAGTGGACATATCGCCTTCCTTTTTGGCGGTGAGGCCAAGAGAGGTCTCTCTTTTGGAATCGTGTTTCTGTTTGGAATCTTGTTTCCTTTCATCAAGGAATTCTCTTTTGGTTTCTTTGTGTGCCATAGCGTATAAATCAACAGGGGAGGTTTAATAAAGTTATTGTTTCAACAACTACAAATAACTTGATTCTGAGAAGAAATTTTATAAAGAAAACGCCCTTCAACAGCCAATCATGGGGAAGACAGGGGGATTTTTATTTTCTGCATTGCTTTTTCTCCTTGCCGCAGGAATAAGCTATGGGGCTGAATGCGGCTCTGTGCCGACCGACGGCTGCACGGTTACGGTAAGGACAACGTTCACTCCGGGCACCTATTTTTTGCCCAACGGAATTACCGTCAAGAAGTCCGGAATCACCCTTGACTGCAACCAATCAACACTTTTAGGGGTGGGAAACAGGACGGGAATAAGGGTAAATGGGGGCTTCCAGAACAAAGTCGAGCAAAGCACCATAAAGAACTGCATCGTGAAGAATTATGGCGATGGTATCCATCTCGTTGACGGCGACGGGAAAACCCAGTATAACAATATCACCGATAATTATTTGATAAACAACACCAATGACATTTTCATTAATACATGGGTTAAGCGAAATAAAATATGGAGAAATACTATCCACTCAAGAATCTATTATCAGTATTCAAATGAAAACAATTACTGTGTTGATGGTGTTGGCAATGATTATATTGGGAACGCAACTGGGCCGACGTGCAAGGGATTTTATCCCTACAATGGGATGGGAATTCTCAGTGATATCAGCCTTTTGCCAGGGACATATTATCTTCCCTCCGGGATGACGGTGTGGACGGACGGGATAACGGTTGAATGCAATAATGCAACACTCATTGGCAAGGGAGCCTATAATGGAATCAAGCTTTTCGGATATGCAGGATGGGGGGCAAACTATAACACCATAAAGAATTGTAATATTGAGAATTACAGCATTGGGATTAATGTTGATTATTACACTAGCGGGGCATCGTTCAACAACATCACCAACAACAGCTTCCGCAGCAACAACAGGGATGTTTACATCAGTTCGGGAAATAATTATAACAGGGTGTGGGACAACACCATCACCAGCTCAGTGTATTACACTTCCATCTCGACCCAAATTTACTGCGTTGACGGGGTTGGAAATAATTATATTGGGAACGCAACTGGGCCGACGTGCGGCGGGATGTATCTCTATGATAGCCTTGTCCTTTTCTCCAGCCCTGTCGTCCTCCCGGGAGTTTATAAAATCCCGAAAGGGATATCTTTTTTTGACGGTAACCTTACCCTTGACTGCAGAAATGCCACCCTCATAGGGGATGGCACCGGTAACGGCATCACCATCGACAGTGACTGGACTACCCTGGCTAATAATATAAAAATCATCAACTGCAACTTTAGAAATTATTCCAATGGAATTTTCATGGGGCCATACCCAAAGAATAATATCATTACGGGCAATTCTTTTTATAACAACACAAACGATATCTTCCTGAAACAGCGATGGAACCCGGGGCAGTTAAATGTCGGCTTCAATAAGATTTGGGACAACCTCATCACCAGCAGGATTTACTACCTGTTTTCAGATGATAACCAGTACTGCATCAACGGCACTGGAAATATGTATATTGGTGATGCGACGGGGCCGACGTGCGACGGCTTTTACCCCTATGACGGATTAAAAGTTAATTCAAATATCAAGCTCCTCAATAGGATATTTAAGCTTCCCAATGGGATTGAGCTCTTCCGCAACAGAACGCTTGACTGCAATAATGCAACTCTCTTGGGAAGCGGCCAGGGCACCGGTGTCATTCTCAATTCTCCCAGTCATGCGAAGCTGGCAAACTGCAATATCGGGAATTACTCAAATGGAACTTTGCTGCCTTCAGGATCTACCCTCGGGCCCCTCACCAACAATACCATAACGGGCAATACCTTTTTTAACAATACCAACGACATCCTCGTCAAGTATGCAAGCAATAATACCATTGTCAACAATACCATCCACAGCAGAATATATTACCCCTACTACTTCTCCAATATCTACTGCTCTGAGGGATACGGCAACCGCTATGGTGATAATGCGACAGGGCCAACCTGCGAAGGAATTTATCTTTACAATGGGTTGAGTATTTATTCTTCAGTCATGGTAATCCCCGGACAATATTCGCTTCCTGATGGGATACGTGTCGAAGGGTCTGGCCTTGACTGCCAAAATGCAGTCTTATCGGGCAATGGGAGCGGCGCCGGAATATCTGTTTTTATAAGCTATAGAAACAATGCAAGCAGAATTTCAAACTGCATTGTAAAAAACTACACAATTGGAATTAATGTATTAGAGATTGGATTCATAACTGTAAACAATAATAACACACTTGTTGGGAATTCCGTTTTCAATAACACGTTAGGCATTGTTCTGGATGACCGCACCCATAATACAACCGTCTTAAACAACCTTATCATCAACAACACGTATGGGATCAGCGTTTGGGGCCAATCTCCCAACAGTTGGATAAAACTGAATACTATCGCTAATAACCGATATGGAATATACACTGAGGAGCGTATGATTAATGTGTTAGCTAATAATATATTTGGCAACAGCATCTATAACCTTTACAATAAGCAGGGGTTAAGCCTTAACGCAACACACAACTGGTGGAATTCTCTTTCTCCGGCTGAGATTGACGCTGCCATCTATGACGACGAAGAGTCAGGGGGAATAAGGGGGGAAGTCAACTTTAGCAGCTGGCTGCTGGATGCTGTTGGCTCCTGCAACAACGGCTACAAAGACGAGCAGGAAGGGGATATAGATTGCGGCGGAAGCTGCAGGGTATGCAGCAAGGATCAGGCATGCAACGCAGGCAGCGACTGCAGGACTGGGTTCTGCTCCAGAAATGGAAAATGCGCAGCCCCGAGCTGCTTCGACAGCGAAAAGAACGGCGCTGAGGAAGGGATTGACTGCGGATGGGCATGCCTTAATCCCTGCGGAACGTGCCATGGAGTCAAAGTTAATGGAGATGGGGAAAATAAGATTGATGTCGTTTTCGTCGGGAGCGGATTTTCTGATGCCAATCAGTGGATTCAGGCTGTTGAAGAGTTCATTGACTACGATGGTGTGCAGGACGGGCTGATGTCGGAAGAGCCTTTTGCCTCAAAGAAAGCCAGGTTCAATTTCTGGGCTGTCACTGAGCTGGAGAATTTCTCGGATGATGGCAGCGGACACCAGCCCTATGAGGCCCAGGCAAAGACAGCAGCTGCTTCCCATTGCCCGCAGATAGACCAGATGGTTCTTTTGTCAGTCAAGCCTAGATTTATCCCCCACGCATATTCAAGGCCATTTTCAGGCGAAGGAGGGAAATATGCCTTCCTGATGGCTGGCTGCGAATATGTTGGGGCGTGCAGCTTTCCTCTCGATATTGCCAACCCTTCAAAAGGGGAGGATCCAACTCGCTGCCAGGGCTCAGGCTCAAAGCCTGAATGCTCAGTCTACGGCAACACCAGGGCGCAGCTCAGGAGGACATTCCTCCACGAGTTTGGCCATTCATTTGGCGGGCTTTATGATGAATATGACTTCGGGAGTTCAACAGCCTTTCCTCCCTTCAGGATCCCCAATTGCGATGGCAGCGATTGCAGCAAATGGTCATCATTGAATTCGACAGGATGCTTTCCGGGCTGCGGTTATACTAACTGGTATCGCGCCTATGATAACACTATCATGAGAAACCAATACGACCTTGCATCATCTTACGGTGAAGTAAACAGGAGAGAGCTTGAAAAAGACATTAATGCATCAGCCAAAGGCCCCTTCGGAATTTTGTCATTGGAGCCGGAAAGCTATAATCTCAGCTTCCTTATCATCGCAAATTACAGCATGGGAAATGCCTCAATCGCAGCGGTTTCCCTTTCCTCTGGCAGCTCATCCCCGGCAAATGCCAAAGACGGGCAGTATATTATCAGAGTCATTTCCTTTTCCAACCGGACTTTGAGCTCAGTCAATTTTAGCTTTAATCTTGAGGCTGCCTATGCCCCTCCGCTTGACTGGTTTGACGCCAATGGGACCCAGAACTCAACCCCTGATAAATCTGCGGCAGTCTTGGTAAACGAAACGACAGAGGCTATCCCTCTTCCCTATTATCCCGACGGTGAAAGGGTGGAGATTGCCAATGCCGGCAATGCCCTCATAACTTCTTTCAATATTTCTGCTTACCACGACATGGATGGGGATATGCTGCCGGCAATCGCCGACAACTGCCCAATGGCCGGAAACAGCGGGCAGGATGATGCCGACGGCAATGAGATAGGTGATGCCTGCCAGATCCAGTTGAGTAAAGGCTGGAGCCTTATTTCCTTTCCGTCGAAGCCAAATAACGCTACAATCGCCGGCGGAATGGAAGGAATTCCCATAAACTGGGCAAAACCGCCTATTGCATATTTTGGCGGCAGATGGATAAGAGTCACAAACAGCTCTTCATTAGATGGGGCATCTGGATTTTTCATAAACGCTCTTGAGGGGGGGAATTTCTCTCTCGCAGGGGCCGCCTTTGATTCACCTGCTAACATTTCCATCCAAAAGGGCTGGAATCTGGTAGGGTATCCTTCGGGCCGAAGCAGCAATGTCAATGAGTCGCTTGAGAATGTTTCAGCCGCAAAGGTTTTTTCCTTTCAAGCCGGAAGGTGGCTGTCTTTTCAAAAAGGGAGAAATTCCACCCAGAATACGCTGCAAAATTTCACGCCGGGATTTGGGTATTGGGTGTTTTCAGAAAATGCATCAAGCTGGATGGTTGGGAAGTAATCCGCTATAAGCACTAGTGGAGATTGATAGTGCTGAGAATGTGCAATATCAAAAAATTACAAGAGATTGGGGGATAAGTTTTGATGATTCCCGCCCTTTGGAGGGGGTATGCCTATATCCTTTGACGCTGCAAAAAACCTGAAGCCGGGAGATATTGTTGTTTATAGAGAAAGAAACCTTGAAGGCCTTCCGGAAAAAAGCGATAATCCCTTCATTCCCACAAGGGAGTCCATTGCCCGTTTTATGAAAAGAAATAGGATTATTGACGGGAAGGGATATGCCGTCATTCAGGTTCTCTCTGAAGGGCCATGTTCAATCACTGATTATATCGAGGTCCCTTCCCATGATGCCCCTACCGATGAAAACGCAGTCAGGGCTGGTGATGGCAGGACTTTAATTGAAAGGACCGTTCATAAGGGGGAAACTTTAGATATCAAAATCGGAGTTGGTGGCAGAACAGCGATTTGCCCCCATTATGCATTCGATGTAATCCCTAAGTAAGATGCAGCTTTGACAGAAGCCCGATTCGATAAATCACAAAGCGTCGATGTGATTACGGTTATACTCCAGTCCCCAAAAAGCTAAAATCTTAAATACTGACAGCTTTTTATCGCTCCGGGGGATGCATATTACGAAAATAATCTTGATATTATCTGTTATTATTGTTGTAGTGATATCTTCAGGCTTTACCTATGCCGCAAATTGCGGCAATGGCATTAAAACATGCGCCTGCGGCGATACCTTAATCACAAACTACACTCTGGGCTCGGGTCTTTTTGGAACATCCACCTGTTTCACTATCGGAAGGAATTTTCTGACGCTTGACTGCAATGACTTTAAGATTTCCGGGAAAGGTTCTGGAAATGGGATTGTTGGAAACAGCCTGTCAGGCATCACTCTCAAAAACTGCATCATTGAAAGCTTTTCAACCGGAGCGAGGTTTACCGCCTCATCAAAGATTATTGTTCAGGACTCAATAATCAGGAACCAATCCTCAGCCGGAATTTACCTTGAGGCCCTCAACAGCACGATACAGCGAAATTCTGTTCTTAATAATGCCGGTGGTATCTTGATTATAGACAGGGGCAATAATTCAGTTCGGGGCAATACCATCGCAAATAACCGTGGCAATGGTATAGATCTCCAATCTGCTGGCGGTAATATCATTACAGGGAACGCCATAAGGAACAACTCCCAGAACAGCATCTCCCTCGACACCGCAAGCTTTAATGACATCTGGGACAATGAGCATGGTTGTCATCGAAAACACGACGCTCTGCCCGGGAACATATAAGCTTTCAGGCGGCATCGAGATTGATGCGCATGGGGTTGTGCTGGACTGCGATGGATCAACGCTCAGGGGGACAAGGCTGAATGACGGCATACAGAGCCAGTTTAATGATGATGTCGTTATAAGGGACTGCATTATCGAGAACTATTCTGACGGTATTGTGATGGAAAGTGACACGGTGTTTGGCATCTTTTCAGATCGCCCCACAATCAGCAATACTATTTCCAGGGGCAATGCAGGCAATGGGTTTGAGCTCTGGACCATCAACGGCACGGTGACAGGCAGCAAAGCAGTAAACAACGGCAGAAATGGGATTTTGCTGAAATACCTGAGAAACAACACTCTTGTTGGCAATGAGTTTGTGGGGAACGGCGAAAGCGGAATACTCATAGACCAGAGCAGCGGGAATGCCGTAACAAAAAACCTTATAGACAACAACTCCCAGAACAGCATCTCCCTCGACACCGCAAGCTTTAATGACATCTGGGACAATGACATCCAGGATTCTTCTGTCTCCTACACCAACTCCAAGGCATGGTTGTCATCGAAAACACGACGCTCTGCCCGGGAACATATAAGCTTTCAGGCGGCATCGAGATTGATGCGCATGGGGTTGTGCTGGACTGCGATGATACAGTCCTTGTTGGAAAACGGATAGGCTATGGGATTGTAAGCTCTTATGATGATGATATACTCATTAAGAACTGCATTGTTGAGAATTATTCAAATGGAATTGCCGTTACAAGTGATACATCCCTTGGGCTTCTTGCAGATAGGCCGATTATCAGGAATACCATCTCAAGGAATAATGCGGCGCAGGGCTATATTTTTCGTGCGAGAAACGGCTCATTTGCTTCAAATAAGGGCCTGAATAATGGTGCAGACGGGATTACCCTTAAGTATCTTAACAACAACACACTGAATGATAATGAATTCAAGAACAATGTCGGCTACGGGATTAATCTTTTTGATAGTGATGGCAATAAAATTATCAACAACAACATTTCAAACAACTCGAGAGGCATCCTTGTTGAAAGTGGCTCATTATTCAATACTCTCCTCAGGAATAGCTTCTGGAACAACACTAGAGGCGCCCATTTGGGCCAGGGTTCCTATGGAAATACTTTTTCTGACAACTTTCTCCAGGGGAATTCAGTTGGGATTTATGTTGATAATGGGACAAATATAATTTCTCAGAATTCAATCACCTCCAGCACAACCTTTGGGCTTTTCAACAATGCAAAGGCGCAGGTCACCGCCATCAACAACTTCTGGGGAACTAACTCAGGGGAATATATCGAGCAGGCCATCTATGACGATGAAGAGTCCTTGGGCGCCAAAGGGAAAGTGAATTTTGACCCCTGGCTGAGGAAAGATATTGGGTCGTGCGATAATGGTATTAAAGACAGCTTAGAAAGTGATGTTGATTGCGGAGGAGTGTGCGGCCCATGCCCCGACGGAAAGAAATGCGCATCCAACACAGGCTGCAAAGGGAAGTTCTGCAGCAACGGCGTTTGCGCTACAGTAAGCTGCAATGACGGGTTCCAGAACGGCTTCGAAGAGGGCATTGACTGCGGATGGATCTGCAAGAAAGGTTGCCCGATATGCAATGGGCTCACCATCAACGGGAGAAGCAGGGATAAGATTGATGTTGTATTTGTAGGAAGCGGATTTCCCAATATCAGCTCATGGTTTCAGACTGCAGCCGATTTTGTTGATTACAATGGTTCCCTTGGCGGCCTTATGTCAGTCAGCCCTTTTAAAGAAAATAAGGGCAAGTTTAATTTTTGGGCCGTAAATTCCCTGCCGGCGTTTACCCTCGAAAAGTATGAGCAGCAGGCAAGGAAACTGGGAAAATCAGCCTGCCCTCAGTGGGATCAGCTGGTCTTTCTTTCATTTGAGCCGAGATTCTGGCCTCATGCTTATATCAAGCCATACTCAGGTATCGGAAAAAAAGAGGCTTTCATCGTTGCGGGATGCGAATACCTCGGCATGTGCGAATTTCCGCTGGACATCGCAAGGCCGCAGGACGGGCAGGACCCCGGAAACTGCCGTGGAGATGGAGGAATATTTTTTGATTGCGCCAATGCAGGAGATAACAAATTCGAGGTTGTAAGGACATTGGTGCATGAGTTCGGGCATTCCTTCGGTGGACTGATGGATGAATACAAAAATGCCGGAGCAAATCCAAAAAATCCGGGCAAGGTTCCCAACTGCGATATTTCAGGCTGCCCCAAATGGGCTTCCCTGGCCGGCATCACCTGCAGCAGCGAGTGCTTCTATAGCAACTGGTATAGGCCCTATAAAAATTCATTGATGAGGAACTCCTATCGGCCCGATGCAGAATTTGGCGAGGTCCACAGGATAGAGCTGGAAAAGGATATCAATGCTTCCCTAAAAAATTTTTTCGGGATATTTGAGGAAAGCAGCCCAGAATATAACCTGAGCTTTGTGGCTGAAATTATTTTTGAAGAAGGAAATCTTTCTGTCAGGAACGTCTCACTTGCATCGGGGAGGGCAGAAAATATTGATGATGAAAATTCCTCCTACCGAGCAGTTGTCTTCTCCTCCCTTAACGATACTCTTTATTCATTAAACTTTTCTCTCGCACTTGAGCCAGTCTTCAGCCCTCCCCGCTCATTTTTTGATCAGAATGATTCCCAGGTTATTGTTCCCAATGAATCAGATTTTGCCTCTGTAAACTTCACAGAAGACGCAATAACCCTGCCTTATTTCATAGATGCTGAGCGTATAGATATTCTTGGCGGAAATGGCTCGGCAGTCCTTTCCATCAATGTTTCGGAATTCCAGGATTTAGATAAGGATTTCCTCCCGAGGCTTGCAGACAACTGCCCGGAGGTTTATAATCCTGGCCAGCCTGATTCCGATAATAATGGCCTTGGAGATGACTGCCAAATGTTCATCAGCAAAGGCTGGAGCCTCGTTTCATTTCCTTCTTGGTTCAATCCTGCAACGGTGAGGCGCATCGGCAGCAGGCTCTCAATGGACCCAATTAAGCCCGTCCTTACATTTAAAGACGGTCACTGGCTAAACCTTTCACCTGACTCGGAAGTGAATACCTCAATGGCGCTGTGGGCCTATGGGATCAGGGACATGAATTCGACGATTGCTGGAATTCCTTTTAACACATCCCAGGGAATAGAGCTCCAGCGGGGATGGAATCTTATCGGTTACCCCTCAGGAAAAAGCAT
Organism: Candidatus Woesearchaeota archaeon; assembly: GCA_016180135.1. Classification (GTDB taxonomy): domain Archaea; phylum Nanobdellota; class Nanobdellia; order Woesearchaeales; family JACPBV01; genus JACPBV01. The sequence continues at coordinate 78,461 of JACPBV010000007.1, read as the reverse complement.
AGGTATCAACGAAACGATGGTTTCAGCGCCAATCACCAGAGTCTATTCCTTCCGTTGGGGTGATTGGTTCTCCTATGTCAAGGGAAGAGATGCGTCGATGAACAGGCTTCAGAACTTTACCGCCGGGTGGGGTTATTGGGTTTATTCCTTGGATGATACTAACCTTTCGATGAGTTAAAAACGCAGTTTTTTAGTTCAGGAAAAAATAGCTATTCCTTGAATGAGGCTAACCTTCCGATAGGCTAAATTATCTCCTGAACGCCCACACCAGCAGACCAATCGACAAAACAAATACTGCAAGCTTGATGATGAGGATATATTTGATGAACTTTTTCTGGCGGTCATTATTTAATTTTGTTTTCAGCATTTTAAAAAGTATGATTATATTTCCAAACCTGCGGATTTATTGAATTAGCGCACAACCACCCACCTGAACATTATCAATAAATATCAATCTTTTCTACCTTCTCCAAAGGAGGTATCCCTTTGGCAGCACCAAACCAGTCTTTGGCATTCCCAAACTCCCCTTGTTCCGCTCCATCCCCAGTATCCTTCTTCTTTATCCTCTTCATCCTGAAGGTATTCTCTCGCTCCATCTCCTCAAGCCGCAGCCGGATGAACTGCTGCTGCTTCATCATCCTGGGAATGACGACAAACTCTAAAGCATTCACTCTCCTTTTGGTCTTTTCAATCTCCTTGAGAAGCTTCTTCATCGTGGTTTCTATCTCAGCAACCTTCAACGCTGCTTCAATGACTTTCTCATACTGCGCAGCAGCCTCATCGACAGAAGCAGAAGTCATGATGCCAAATCCCCTCTCGAGATACTGTTTCTTCATATCCCCTGCCTCAACCTGCGGAACCTTGACACCAAGGATATTTTTGGTCTTGAGCGAAATTCCCGGCGCTGAAGAGACAGCCATCGCAATAGATTCGATGGCAAGGTCAGACTCCATAAGGCGTGCTGTCTGCAGCGCATCAAGCGCCGGAAGATAGGCATTCAGCAGATCGCTTCTCAAAGTCTTAGCCTTCTTCATGACATTAAAGAACTCAAAGATAAGCCCTTCCCGTTTTTTCTTCAGCAGCTTATAGCCTGACTGGGCAAGCTTTATCTTTCTCTTAAGCTGGATAAGTTCGCTTCTTGTAGGCTTGATATTCTGCGACATGAGTTAGTTTATGAGGTTGTGTTGCATCAGTTAAAGGTATGGCGTTAATGGTATGGACTTAATGGTATGGCCCTGAGGGTGTGGCCTTGATGGTATGACATTAATGTTCACACAGATTTAAACTTTCAATAAAAATCCGACCACCACGGTCAAAGACCTGATGGAATGGTTGCATTCAAACCGCTTTAAACATTCAGCCCAACAACAATGGCCGAAAACTCGAATGCAGAGGATTTTCCCGCTACGAAGTTCGGGAAAATCCTTTGTGAGTAGGGCGTGCGGAGCACGACCGTGTTTGAGCCCATTTTTGTTGTTGGGCGTTTATGAAATGCAGTCTGAGTCTTGTATAACCCCTAACTTTAGGGCATTTATCCATTCTTAATGATGTTATTTTCCTTTTATTAATGATGTTATTTTCCTTTTATTTTTCCCTTTTTTACGGCCTATATTTTATCACTCTTTGGTATCTTCTTCATCCATCCCCTGCAAAGGCTTCCTTACAGAGACTTTTGTCCTGGATTCTTCCTTCCCAACAGCTTCCTTTTTGCCCGCTTCTTTTGATTCCTCACTTAAGGGAGCGTCCAGCCATCGCGCTTTGTAATATTTATTCTTCAGCTCAGGTGAAATCCTTGTGAGGTCTTCCTTGTGCAGCATCCCCAGCAGCTCCCAGGCAAGGTCAAGGGTTCTGGAAATATCTCTGTCTTCGTGCTTTCCCTGGGTCACAAATTCTTTCTCGAACGCTTCAGCAAACTTCAGCAGCCTTTTGTCCTTATCAGAAAGCGCATCTTCACCGACGATAGCGACAAGCCCTCGCAAGTCACGCCCTTCAGCATAGCCGGCATAGCATTGGTCAGAAACCTGCTTATGGTCTTCTCTGGTCTTTTGCTTTCCGATACCAAGATTCATCAGCCTGGAAAGCGAAGGAAGCACATCAACAGGAGGATAGAATCCTTTGGTATGCAGCTCCCTGCTCAGCACAATCTGCCCTTCAGTGATATAGCCGGTGAGGTCAGCGATAGGATGAGTGATATCATCCCCGACCATGGTGAGGATGGGGAATTGGGTGATTGAGCCTTTCCTCCCTTTGATGATCCCTGCCCGCTCATAGATAGTCGCAAGGTCAGTATACATATAGCCGGGATACCCTCTCCTTCCCGGAATCTCCTCACGGGCAGAGCCTATCTCCCTCAGTGACTCGCAGTAATTGGTAAGGTCTGTCAGGATGACAAGGACGTGCATGTCTTTGTCGTAGGCAAAGTATTCTGCCGTTGTAAGCGCCATCCTTGGCGTGATCAGCCTTTCGACAGCGGGGTCATCTGCAAGATTCAAAAACACGACGCTCCTCTCGATAGCCCCTGTCTGCTCAAAATCCCTGATGAAATGCTGGGCTTCCTCATTGGTGATCCCCATCGCTGCAAAGACAACGACAAACTTCTCCTTCATGCCAAGCACTTTTGCCTGCCTCGCTATCTGGAGCGCAATCTCATTGTGCGGCAGCCCCGAGCCGGAAAAAATCGGCAGCTTCTGCCCCCTGACCAGCGTGTTCATCGCATCGATCGTCGAAATCCCTGTCTGGATGAAATCCCCCGGGCTGTCCCTTGCGTAAGGATTGATTGCTGCGCCGATGATCTCCATCTTCTTTTCAGGGATGATAGAAGGCCCGTTGTCAAGAGGCTCCCCCTTCCCGTCCAGGATCCTCCCAAGCATATCTTCGCTGACTGCCAGCTTGATTGTATCCCCAAGAAATTTGATAGTTGCGTTCTTGTCAATCCCCCGAGTGCCTTCAAACACCTGGACAACAACGATGTCATCAGAAGTATCAAGGACCTGCCCATTCTTGATCTCCCCATTAGGCAGCCGTATCTTAGCGATCTCCCCATACCCGATAGGCTCAGTCTTAGCCACAAAAACCAGCGGCCCTTCAATTCTCGTGATTGTTTTATACTCTTTCATTTTGAACTACCTCCTTGAACATTGCCTTCAAAATGAAGGCTACGAACGACAGTGAGTCTGCTTTCATTTTGAACTACCTCCCTGAACATTGCCTTCAAAATGAAGGCTGCGAACGACAGTGAGTCTGCCTTCATAAGTTACCACCTACGCATCGTTTATATGAAAAAGAACATCCAGAAAATTCAACAACATCGGCGAGGCGAGGTCGGGGGTTGCCCCATCGGGGTGACCGAGCAGGGCAAAATTTCTCTGAGAAATTTTGACCGTCGAGCCCATTGTTGTTGTTGAATTTTTTAACTGCCAATTCAGAGCTTATTGATTCAGAGCCTATCATCTTATTCAGCCCCCACCGCATCAAACTCTTTCCTCATCTCGGCTTCAAGCAAATTGAGAAGAGCGTCATGGTTCTTGTCAAACTTCACTTCTCCGATCCTGTCTTTTGTCTTGATGCCAAGGATCCGCTGGATGTCAGCGCCTTTGCCAAGTGCCTCCTGCGCCTTTTGCCCAAACTGGAGTATCAATCCCATCGTCCTGTATGCCTTTTTTAAATCACAGTAAGTATCCACCTCATGGTATGCGTTCTGCTGGAGAAAAAACTCCCTGATGAGCCGGGCAGTCTCAAGCGTGATTTGCTGCTTCTCCGGCAGCGCATCAGAGCCGACAAGCTGGACGATCTCCAGCAATTTTTCCTCTTCCTGCAGGAGCGTCTTCATCTGCCTGACCCTGTCAGACCAGTCGGGCGCAATTTCTTTGTTGAACCATCCTGAGAGCGTATCCTGATAGAGGGAATAGCTTGTCAGCCAGTTTATCGACGGAAAATGCCTTCTCTGTGCAAGCTTCGCATCAAGCGCCCAGAATGTCTTGATTACTCTCAGCGTTCCCTGGGTGACCGGCTCTGAAAAATCTCCTCCGGGAGGGCTGACTGCCCCGATGACCGTGACTGAGCCGGCCTTGTCAGTTCCTAAAGGGATGACTCGCCCTGCCCGTTCGTAAAATTCAGCAAGCCTTGTCGAAAGATAGGCAGGATACCCCTCTTCCCCGGGCATCTCCTCAAGCCTTGACGAGATCTCCCTCATCGCTTCCGCCCAGCGTGAAGTGGAGTCTGCCATCAGCGCAACATCATAGCCCATATCCCTGAAATATTCTGCGATGGTGATTCCCGTATAGACTGATGCCTCACGGGCTGCGACCGGCATATTGGAGGTATTGGCGATCAGCACCGTCCTGTTCATCAGGGGCTTCCCCGATTTTGGGTCGGTAAGATGGGGAAATTCTGTGAGGACTTCTGTCATCTCATTCCCACGCTCGCCGCAGCCGATATAGACGATGATGTCAGCGTCAGACCATTTTGCCAATTGTTGCTGGGAAACCGTTTTTCCTGCTCCGAACGGCCCAGGGATCGCAGCAACGCCCCCTTTTGCTACCGGGAATAATCCGTCAATCACCCTTTGCCCTGTGACAAGCGGTGTTTCCGGCATCAGCTTTTTTGCAACAGGCCTCGGTATCCTGACCGGCCACTGGTGGAAGAGCTTCAGCTCTGTGCCGTCCTCCAGTTCCCCGACAGCTTCATCGACAGTAAAACTGCCGCTTTTGATAGACTCAATCTTCCCATGAACGTCCGGCTTAACCATTATCTTGTGCACAATGCCCGGCATCTCCTCGACAGTCCCGATGACAGCACCCCCCTTCACCTCATCGCCTTTCTTTGCAGCAGCCTTGAATTCCCATTTCTTTTTGTGGTCAAGCCCCGGCGCCTGAACCCCTCTTTTGATGAAATCGCCCATCTGGTCCCTAAGGACAGGCAGCGGCCTCTGTATCCCGTCGTAGATGCTTGACAATAATCCGGGCCCAAGCTCGACTGACAGCGGCATCCCCGTCACTTCAACATCTTCGCCGGGCTTGATGTTTGAAGTATCCTCATAGACCTGTATCGTCGTCAGCTCTTCCTGAATCCTGATGACCTCGCCCATCAGCCTCTCCTTGCCGACAATGACAACGTCATACATCTTAGCGTCAATGTTCTTTGCCTCGATCACCGGCCCTGCTACCCTGAATATGGTTCCTTTTCCTATTGTTCGCTTGGAGATTGTTCCTTTGCTGTCTTCCCGATTGCCGGGATTTCCATCGCTGGAAGTTCCATCGCTGGCTGTTCCTTTGTTTACTTCTCCTTTAATGATCGTTGCTTTGCTCATAAGATTCTCACCATCCAATCTTTTGTAAATAAAACTTATTTTCCAGCTGCAGTTTTACCGATTTAAAAATTCAACAACAACGGGCTCGACGGTCAAAATTTCTTTGAGAAATTTTGCCCTGCTCGGTCACCCCGATGGGGCGACCCCCGACCTCGCCTCGCCGATGTTGTTGAATTTTTTTGAATGATATCTCCCTAGTTTTTTAATTAGGCAGTTTATTTCCACAGATCAACTCCTATCGAGCGCTTGATCATCTGCTTCAGTGCGTCATCGCTCATGGATCTTGACAGCGTGACAAAGACTGGCTTGATGGATGTTTCAACTGTCCTCCGGCGCAATGGGCTTAGCTTTCTTGCAACATCATCTTCGATGACTGCCATGTTGATCGAATGGTCTGAGGCCAAAGCCCTGAACTCATTGTCCGGCTCATCGCTCGAGTTAAAAACTTTTTTGATGCCGGCAAGCATAAAACCCAGGTTGAATTCCTTTGTGCCGAAGACCGCTATTGAATCTCCAGATCGATATTGTGAAGTTTGCGCTTGTTGTCCTTTCTTGCCAATTTGATGAGCTGGAGCACGATTGCCCTGCCCACTTCCTGTCCCTGCCATTTCTGTCCCTCCCATTTTTGGTGCTCATTCCCTTTTAGGTGTTCATTCCCTTTTGGAGGTTCCTTCCCTATTTTATGTTCCCGCCATATTTGATGTTCCTTCCATCGTCGCTGCTATTATCAATGCAATCATTACTGCCATCATCCCTACCAGGGTCACCGTAATTGTTACATCACCAGATGCTTAAAAATCCTCTCTTCAGGAAGCCCCATCCCTTTTGCCTTTGCCAGCAGCCTCAGGTTCCGCACTTCCATCTCTTTAGCGAACATAAATCCCAGGATGACATCCACACTTAGGGGATTCTGGTGCTGGAGCAGCATAGATTTCCGCAGGAGGTAGGCATGAAGCTGCTCCTCAAGCGAAGTCAGGGAGATATCTGATATTTTACCCCCCTGGATTGATTCAGGCGTCAAAAAACTGCCATATTCGGACTGCTGCAGCAGATTGATGATACCCTCGTCTGAATGGGTAGAGAGCAGATGCCCCAAAAGTAATGAAGCTTTGCCGCTGGATTGGAGGATGGATTCGGTGTCAACAAGCATATTCTTAATTTCTCTGTTTGAAAGCCCTTTCTTCTTTAATTTTAAGAACGTCATCATATTGAGGATGCCGATCTCTTCAGCCATAAATTCCCTGAACAGCTTTCCCTGGCCGGAAAACAGGCTTATCGAATCAAGGACATGCGAAAAGTAGAGTTTGTCCAGAAAATTCTCAACTTCGATGAGATTTCCTTTTTCCATGAATGCTTTTGCAAGGGTCTCCTTTTGCCTTTTTTCCATCTTAGGCATCCCTGCGATAGCGTCGGGAATTGTTTCTGCATCAAGCATCCCTTTGAAATCTCCCTCTTTTAATGCGCCGGCGAAGACCATAGCTTCCATAACCTGCTCTTTCGGCTTTCCGGAGTATATCCCTCTTAATATTGATTTGAGATTGTAGGTGTCAAATCTTCCAAGATAAAGTCCTATCAGGCTCTGCAGCTCAGGCGGGGAGATTCTTCTCAGTTTTTCAAAGGTCCGCACAAGGTTTCTGTTTGTGGCTTTTTCGATGAGCTCAAGTCCGGAAGTGGACACGCCAAATGCAGACACATCCTCGCTGTAGGTGGAATCCTGCATGAATCTGCTGATTTCTCCGAAAGACATTTTCAGGATCTTGTCATATTCAGATTTCTTGTATAGAGATGAGCGCATAACGCTGACTCTGACATAGGTATAGGGGAACTCTCCAAGCCTTACTCTCCTCCTGAACTGAAACAATTTTCTTAGTCGGCTTGCCATATCAGCGCCCCCCGCCGAACAGGATTTCGGCAATATCCCCGACGGATTTTTCCCTCACGTCAGCAAGGCAGGCTTCATAGCTCAGTTCAAGGGACAAGGTGCCTTCGGCATTATGGGCGATCAATCCTCCGATAATCTTTGATTCCTTTGCCTCAATCCCCCCCATCTCTCCGCTCTGGAGCAGCCCGATATCGTGCCTGTTCAGCTCAATATATCGTATGCTCATCTCCTCTTTTGCCTTTGATAACAACCATGCCAGGTGCTTTTTCCTCGCTTCTTTTCCTGAATGCTCAAGCTCTTTCTTTGCCTTCGCAAATACTTCTTCGATAAGGCGGCTCTTCATGTGAAGGACTGTCTTGCGGGCCTCAAGCCTTGCCTTCGAGAGATCATTCTCCCTGAGCAGTTTCAGCTCAGCATCCATCTTTGCTGCGCTTTTTTCCTTCTCAGCATCAATCTCCTGCTTCACCCGCTTAGCGATCTCGCTGACTTCAGCGTTTGCTTTAGCGATGACAGCTTCAGCTTCCTTCCTTGCGGATGCAAGGATCTCAACCCTTACGTTCTCGAGTCCCATTGGCTCCCCAATAATATGGACTATACTTACGGACAAAAATAATTGAACAGTAGTTGTCCGTTCGTAATAGCAAAAGACATGTTTATTGTCTAAATGTTCGTGTCTTTTGCTATATTGGCAGCAAGATAGGCTTATCCCGGCTAAATTTTTCCGAGGATAAGGATTGCCACAACAAGGCCAAAGATGACAATTGTTTCCGGAATGACGGTCAAAATCAAACCTTTGCCGAACAGTTCCTCCTTTTCTGCCATCGCCCCTATTGCCGCTGTTCCTATCTTGTATTCCGCCCATGCTGCTGCAAATGCGCTTGTAGCGATAGCAACTGCAGCGCTTGTTGCTATGATTGCGCTTCCGATTTCTGCCATATTCTTTTCCCTCCAATTGGTTTTGTTTATTTATTGTATGTTTATTATTAATTTATTGTTTATTTATTGTTTATTTATGGTTATTATTTTATATCCTTCCTATCGATTTTCTTTATGCTGTTTGGATTAATAAACATCATCCTCATCTATCCGGCCTGAACGATAAAACCTTGAGCGCTAATCACTCCCCTCTTTTTTCCCAAAAGGCTGGTATCGCATGCCGCCGCCAGTAAAAAATTTGCTGAAAAATTCCACGTAATGCAGCCTCAACGAATGCAAAAATGAGCCAAGAAGGCCGAGGCCAAGATTGATGGAATGGCCGACAAGCAAAACCAGGATTCCGCCGATAACACCAGCAGCCCCTTTATGGAACATCTCCAATGACTGCTCGTTGATGACGATAGCAAGCTCTACAGACGATACTCCGATGGCCATAAGCCTCGCATAGCTCAGCATATTGCTGAAGATCGCAGGCATCTCAACAAGGCCCTTAATTCCCTCGCCTTTGACAATCATAACAGCAAAAGCAAGGATAAGAGATATTCCGGCATAAAGGCTGATTGTTGGAAGCAGTTTCGCAAGATAAAGCCCGATCAATGCCGCTCCGGCCTGGAGCACCCACCAGCTTCCCTTTTCAAAGATTGCCATCTTTAAGCCATGATGCCTGAGCACATTTGAAAATCCCAGCCCAAGGCCGATGTTCAGGTGGACGAAGCCGATCGCTATTGCGATGATTCCAAGCTCAGTAAGGTCATGCGCTCTGCTGAGGATATGCCAGAACTCAAAATGCCCAAATTCCTCGAAGCCAAAATATTCGCCGAAGAGGATTCCGAAGAAGATTGATGAGATTGAGGCATATTTGATGATCCCAAAAAGCTGCTGGTCTCCGAATTTTTTCTTCAGGTAATAAGAAAGGGCAAGGGTGACAATCCCGTAGCCGACATCTCCGAGCATAAAGCCAAAAAGGATAGGAAACAGGATAGAGATTATTTTCGTGGGATCCTTTTCCCCGTAAGAGGGGAGAGAATAAAGGTTGAGGAAGAACTCAAAAGGCCTTGTTCCCGGGCTGTTATGGAGCTTCACAGGAACTTTGTCGTGATGCCCGGGCTCAGAAGCTTCGATAAATATTTTTCCGGCAGCTGCTTTCCTGATCTCCTTCATCGAGCTTTTACAGTCCTTTTCCGGAATCCAGCCTGTCACCACATAGGCAAAATCAGTCCGGCCGAATCGTAACGGGGCTTCCTGCCGCTCAATCTCTGCCGATAATACAGCCTCGTCCTGAAGCATCCTTTTACTTTGCCGGTGTGCGATTTGGGATATCTCAAGAAGTGTTTCTTTTACTCCCTTTTGTGCAAGATCCAATTCCCGGGCCTTGTCCTTTATGGCCTGCTTTAAGGTCTCCCCCTTTCCCAGGACAGGGACTGCCATTGGTTTAAAATCAAATTCTGCAAGGATTCCTGCGACGCCCCTCTCCGCATCTTTTCTCACAAAAACTGCGACAAGAGGCTGCTCATGATTGGCAATTCTGAGAGAAAAGTCAGCAGTCACTTGAGAGATAGCATCGGCGAGCTTTTCAGGCAGCCCTTCAGCAGCCTTCACAGTCCCAACAAATGAGGAGAGAGAGCTAAATCCTGAGAAAAACGGGATGTCAATGCCGAGCGCATCGATCTCTTTGAGATTCTTCAGCTCAAGTGAAAGCTGGGAAACAGCCTGCTTAAGCGTATCGGACTCAGCTTGAAGGATAGAAAGCTGCTTATCAAGCTTTCCGTAAAAAGATTCCATCTCTCTGATTCTTGAGGCTGAAAAAGCATCTTTTCCCGGCTGCTGGGAACTTGATTGTTTGGCAGATTGGATTTTATCACTCCTTCCTAAATTCCGGTGTAAATCCGCTTTTTGTTCCCTGCCAAAATCCCCTCCTAAATCCCTGCCGGGTTTGAGGCTCAGCGCTAAAGATGACTGGAGGGACCGTATCCTGACCAATAAAGAAGATATCTGTTCGGACTCTTTCATCGGTGAGCCTATATCCATGGTTTCAGATTTTTTATGCTCTTCGATGTGCAATGCGCCAAGAGCGTGAAGCGCCCTGATCACCGGCTTTAGCTTAGACTCAGGAGTAATCATAACAAGTTTTGCCATCGGTTCAGGAGTCTCTTGGCGGTTCATGGCATATCAGCTTCAAAGGTTTCAAGAACTTTATTGACTGCTCTGGAAATGTGCTTTTGGGCGGAAGATTCAAGCTTTTGGGCTTCCTGGACAGATGCTTTTATAATCTTATCATGCTCCCCCTTCAGTCCGTCGAGAAGATTCTTTTTTCTCTCTTCGGTTTTTAGCCTGGACTCTGCTATCTTCTGTTCCTTCAGCCTTAAGAAATGAGCATGGCCATCCGTAACAATTTGCTTTCCTCTTTCCCGTGCCTGTTCGATAATCTGCTTTGCCTCTGATTCGGCAGACCTTACCGACTGTAAAACACGGGAGATATCATCAGTTTTTTCGTTCATCTTTGCTGTCCGGAGGGTAAATCGGCCCTTTAAATAGTTTACTATAGGCTATGGGCTCCGTCAAAAAATATAGGTTAGAAGCCTAAAGTAAAAATCATTTGCCCTTTGAATCCAGCTGACAAGGGGGCCGCCCCAAAGGGGAATGGGTCAGTTAGCTAAAAACCGAAAGCATCTCAAATCTCGTGAATTACGGGAAAATATGCCACAGGTTGGCCCAATTCCCGATATTAATTTAAACTATCACTCATTTCCAAGGGATATGATTAAAGCGATACTCTTCGACCTTGACAATACTCTTATTGACTTTATGAGGATCAAACGGCTGAGCTGCGAGGCTGCGATAGACGCGATGATTGACGCAGGGCTCGACATCAAGCGGGAAGAGGCCATGGAGAAGCTTTTCAAGATTTATTTTGAGGTTGGCCTTGAAGACCATGAGATATTTCAGAAATTCCTTAGGAAAGAGGCCGGAGAGATAGATTACAGGATTCTTGCAAATGCCATTGTGGCTTACAGGAATACGAGAGAAGGCCATCTGACCCCTTACCCCCATACAGACTATGTCCTGCTGAAGCTGAAAGGAAAAGGCCTCAAGCTTGGCATTGTCACTGATGCGCCAAAGCTGAAGGCATGGCTCAGGCTTATGGCGATGCGCTTAGGGAACTTTTTTGACGTAGTAGTCACGTTTGAGGATACCAAAAAGCTGAAACCCCATGCTTTCCCCTTCCAGGCTGCGCTCAGGAAGCTTAAGCTAAAGCCGGAAGAATGCCTTATGGTCGGAGATATGCCTCATCGTGACATCGAAGGTGCAGGAAAAATTGGAATGAAGACCTGCTTCGCAAGATACGGCAACACTAAAGCAAAAGATGTCAAGGCAGATTTTGTCATAGACGATATCAAGCAGCTTTTAGGGATTGTCAAGTGACCCCAAGTAACCTCAAGTGTGTCTTCCCTATAAATGATTGCAGATGTGCTGAACTTAATGCCCAATCAAGCCAAACCTGCAATTTTTGGCAAACCTTTATAAATAAAACCTATTTCAACAGGATGTTATAACTGATTAGATAAACTCTAAAGCTTTGGAGGTTTGAAACAATGGTACAAGGAAGATGCATGAAGTGCCAGGCGCAGGTTGACATTAAAGACGCCAAGGAAGTCACCATGAAGAATGGTATGAAGGCTATGAAGGGTGTCTGCGGCAAATGCGGCACAAAAGTCTTCAGGATTGTAGGAAAAGCCAAGAATTAAGCTTTTTCATTCCTTTTTTCTTTTTATTTTGATTTTTTATCACTGAGTTCTTGTGTGATTTTTGGCCTTTTCTTATCGAAACTTTAATATAGAAGCCTTGCCTTTTCTCCTGATAGGGGTGTGGGGTGGGAAAAGCATGTGGAATAAATGCGAAAGCTGCGGCAAGCAGATTTCATCGGCAAATGACTGCAAACTGAGCACAAACGATGGAGTGACCATTCATACTTATTGCCAGGACTGCTACGGGCAGAAGAAAGCCGCCACCCATTAGCCAGATTCATTGAAGCGTTTCCCCATTAGCCTGATTCCTTGAAGCAGTTCCCCATAAGCCAGGTTCCTTATTGTCAGTAAGATTTGATTAGGCATGCTGTCAAATTCTCGTTTTGTAACTCTTCAGTGAAAAAAATAGAAAGATTTATATAGAAGTTAGGTCAGAAATAAGCCAGGAAGGGCTATTCTTGGGGGGTAAGGTATTAAAATTTTGCCAGAGGATAGGCTCTCGCATGAGAGGAACGAATGGCTTTAAGCAACAAAAAGATATCCGGGCTGATCACTGAGATTGGCGGAAATGAAGCTCTCTCTATTATAGACTACATCAAAGACAAGAAGAACGTTTCCGAGTTCATCATCGCTGACAAGCTCAAGCTTGACATGCAGACTACCAGGAATCTGCTCTATAACCTCAATTCTTTCAATGTCTGCACCTACATACGTAAAAAGGACAGGAAAAAGGGGTGGTATATCAGCTACTGGACGTTTGACAGGAAGCGCGCTTCAGACCTCGTCAGCAAGGTCAGGGAAGAGAAGCTCAACAAGCTCCGGGAGCAGCTGAAGAAAGAGGAAGCCAACAAAGGCAATTTTTACATCTGCAAGTCTGCCTGCGCAAGGTTTGATTTCGAGCAGGCCACTGAATTTGCATTCAAATGCCCTGAATGCGGCAGCCTCCTGAACATGCAGGACAATACCAAGACTATCGAAAATATCAAGAACAGGATTGAGGAATTGGGGAAGGAAGGGAAATAAGAGGTAATTGAGGGGGAGATTTTAGCTCATTCGTTTGCATATCATTTTTCATAAATTCTTGCGCGATTTCTTTCATGCCAATCTTATGTATCAGGCTTTAGCCAACACCCCCAGCCCATTGCGGGGGTTCAATCACAACCTTTATATATCTCATTCCTGGAAAGGGCTTTGTGCCAAAGGCTGCTTCAGATACCGGAGACCAGTCAAATATTGAGCTTACCCTCCTCCAGATAGAGCGCTCCAAGGTCAGGAGGGAAAAAGCCCAGATTGCCCTCAATAAAGGCCTTATGCTTTATTTCTCATTCCTCGTTGTAGGAGTATTTGGATTCACGTTCAAATATATCACCTCAGCCATGCTCAATGTCCTTGTGGTTATAGGCATCTTTATCCTCATCATCAGTTCACTCCCTTACATCCTCATTTCTCACAGGGAAGAGCAGTGGCTCAACCAGAAGATCGCTGAAGCACTCTACAGGAAGCGCTGACCATGGACAAAAAAGCCATCTCCCCTTTGCTTTCGACTATCATACTTCTGGTCTTTGCGATTGGGCTCGGCGGATTAGTCATCAGCTGGGGAAAGACGAATTTTCCTGACGAAAAAGTGGACTGCCTTAAAGCGTCGCTGTCTATTGTAACTATTTCCGGAAAGCCCGCAATCTGCCTCAAGGACAGTTATGTCCAGCTTACAGCCCAGAATGACGGCGGAGTTTTCTTGCAGGGCATCAAGGCCGCATTCGCAACCGATAAGGAGCCCATAGCCTCGTCAGCAAAGCTTGACATCCCTATCGGCGAGCTGGTTAAGGTTGCCATCCCGCTCGGAGGAAACTTTGGGAAGATACAGAAAGGCTTATTTACTCCGACATTTTCTTATCAGGGAAAAGAGTATATCTGCGCAAAAAAAGGGTTTACCGTTGAGAGCATAAGTGAATGCTGAATTTTTCCGGTGAAAGCAAAATGAAAAGGCAAAAAAGTGAAATGCGGGAGCCGCTGAAAAAACATCCCTTAATGCAGCCCTGGAAGAAATTTATTCTGGGGATGCCTCTGGCATTAAGCGTCTCCTGGATGGTTTACCTTCGCCTTCAGGCTGCAAGGTATTCCGGCGAACTGCTTTCCCCGCTGCCCACAAGGCCGCTGATGATAGCCCTGCTGATATTTTCGCTGGGGTATGTCCTGTTCCTGGTATTGCTGTTTTCTGACGATCTGAGGTCGATGTTCGCCTCTTCCCATAAGGCAAGGTAGGCCGGGGTTTCAATGCCGCTCATAACCCTTGATGTGCGAAAATCTCTGGAAGAGAACGCTTCGCTCTATTACGAAAAAGCCAAAAAGCTCAAAAAAAAGAAAGAAGGTGCGCTTAAGGCGATCGCAGATGCGAAAAAAAAGCTCGCAAAGCTTGAGAAAGAAGCTGCTGTTGAGCACCAGCAGCAGGAAGATAAGAAACAGTCCATCAGCGCCGGCAAAAAAGAATGGTATGAGAAATTCCGCTGGTTTGTTTCCTCTGCCGGCTTTCTGGTTGTAGGTGGCCGGGATGCGACGACCAATGAGATCATCATCAAGAAGCATGCCGGCAAAGATGATATCGTCTTTCATACGGACATTGCAGGCAGCCCGTTCTTTGTTGTGAAGGCAGATGGGAAAAAGATTGATGAACAGTCAATAAAAGAAGCTGCCTCTGCTACAGCTGCATTCTCAAAAGCCTGGAAGTTAGGGATGGGAAATACTCCTGTGTTCTGGGTATTGCCCGGCCAGGTCTCGAAAAAAGCGCAGGCCGGAGAATTCCTGGCAAAAGGGGCGTTCATGATCTACGGAAAGAAGAATTATGTTGACAACGAGGTTGCATGCGCCATCGGGAATTTCAACGGAAAAATGATGGCAGGCCCGTTATCTGCTGTAAAAAAGCGCTGTGAGAAGCTGGTTGAGGTTGAGCAGGGCAGGGAAAAATCATCTGATATAGCAAAAAGGATCCAGCACAAGATTGGCGGCTCTCTGGACGAGATTATCAGGGCATTGCCGAGCGGTGGGTGCAGGATTAAAGCAAAATAATTATTTTTATTTGATGGCGTCCTAATTTGAGTTGACAAGGTAATATGCCCAATCCAAACAACAACATTTAAAAATATATTCTCCTTATTGAGTATTATTGGTAGTAAAAAGGTGGTAAAATGCTGAAGACCATAAAGCTGTACGAAAGGGCATATGAAGACGCCAAGGAACTCAGGGAAAGGCTTGAAAAAGAGGATGTTCTTGAAGGAGTATATAAAGTAAATTTATCCACCGCCATTAGCTACGCAATTAAAAAAGCACTGGAAGAGCTCAACAAAAAAAGAAGGTTTCTCTCTGCCGCTGGGGGTTGGTCCGATATTGACAAAAGCCTCATAAAAGAAATCTATGAAGGGAGGAAAAAAGGGACAAGATGGGATATGTCCCTTGATTAATATGTATTTAGTTGATACTGATATCTGTGTTCAGTTTTTAAGAAACGAAGCTAAAGTAATTCAATACCTCAGACAATTGGAAGATCTCCATTTATCATCCATTACCGTTGCAGAATTGTTTTTTGGGATATTCAATTCCACAAACAAAGAAAAACATTTCAGGGCACTTGAAAATTTCCTGGCAGCCTTTACCATCCTTCCGGTTAACTTTCCAATAGCCTTCCAATTCGGCAAAATAAAAGCCCATCTGAAGAAGCAGGGTAATGTTATCGGGGACTTCGATATACTCAATGGTGCAACGGGAATAACCTATGGGCTTACCCTCCTCACCCGAAACTTGAAGCACTATAGTAAGATACCAAGTCTGCATGTTGATACTATTTAGCCCCTGTTCTTAGAGAAAAGTTAAATACTACAAGGATTATCATTGGATTATGAATGCAATACTAAACACCATCCCAAAATTCTCCTGCTCCGCCTGCGGAAAGTGCTGCAGCCATATCAGGGGCATGATCGCAGAGGAAGAAAAAGAGTTTCTCAGGAAGTTTGCGTTTGGCCAACTGCCGCTTGTCCAGGTCATTCCCATAGAAAAGATGTCCTTCCCGCTTTTTGACTTTGAGGCAAAGCGTTTTCGGGAGTGGGCAAAAGAAGTGGACGTTGATGCAAAGATTCAGCCATCAAGAGTTATCCTCGATCTGAACACTGGCAAAGCGATCGTGGTTACTTATTCCATGGACTATGATTCCTGCCCTTTTCTGAAGGAAGGTAAATGCTCAATCTATTACACCAAACGGGCGTTTATCTGCAGGATGTTTCCCTTCAACAGGGGGCCCTTCCTCAAGACAGGAGAGCGATTCAGGAAGGAAGACCTGTTCGGGTCATGCTGCCGGATGGAGCCGATACTTCCAAGATTAGATGATAGCAGCAAGGAAACTCTTGTCCAGCAGCTGTATCATTCTCTCAGCTCAGAATTCCTCAATGTCGTCCAGTTTGACTTTATGCACGAATGGATAAACAAGACTATCATTGACCTGATGAAAACAAAAAAGATAAGGCCGGCGATGCATTACCCTTACGAATTTCTCCTGAAAAGGATTGAAAACGCTGAAAAGGTTGATCTGATGGATTTTTTGGTTGAGGCTGAAGTGAAAAATAAAACGGAAGTTGAGGGATTGCTGAAAAGGTTTGATGGAAATGAGGATGCGAAGGATGTTATCCAGCGATAAGTTTTTCTACATGAGGGGCCGCCGGATGATTATCTCCCCCAACTCTACTAAACCGCATTAATGTTACTTTTGTACCTCTCAGATGGTACTTTATAGTTAATTCCCTGATGTAAGCGTTCGTCATTATAGTACTTAACGAACGAATCAAGCGGCTCTTCTTGTTTTTTCTCCTGTTTGTACGTCCCAAACCATCTTTCTATTTTTCCATTCGTTTGGGGGTGATTGACTCGCCCAATAATATGTCTTATCCCCTGCTCTTCACACCATTGGGAAAACGGGCCTTTTGATGCTCGTGCTGGCGTGAATTGTGTTCCATTGTCCGTAAGGATGGCTTCTGGCTTTCCATGCTTTGCTATTGCGGCCCGAAAAGCCAGGAGCGTGTTTTCTGTAGTTGGGCTGTTGAACAGCTCAGCATGGACGATGTATCGGCTATTGTCGTCAATGAATGCTATCAGGTGGTTACCGGTGAAAGGGCAGATTGTCCAGTCAGTATGCCAGAGCATATTGGGCTTTGGCCATTCGTATTTTACGAATTTCAGCTGAGAGGGCCTTTCTCGCTTGTTCATTCTAAGACCGTGTTGGTTGTAGGCTTTTTGAATCTGTCGCTGAGAGATCCCAAAACCTTCTTCTTTAAGCTCCCTCCAGAGCTTTGCTGAGCCTCTTGGGCGCTTTTTCCAGCGGACAAGTATCATCTGCTGGGCTGTCACATTAATTTGAAACGGTTTAGCACCAGGACATCCATTTTCAAGCCCAGATTCACCGTATCGCCTTATAGATTTAAGCCACCGGTAGATGGTTTGCTTTGGAATTTTCCGTATCGTCGCTATATGCTCAATGGGGGTTATTCCCATTCTCACATGTTTTATAATCCTAAGTTTAAACTCTTTGGTGTATGCCATGGTACCTCCATAAACCGCCAAAGAGATACTACCGTAACATAATTATGGTTTAGCACAATTATCTCCCCCAACAACAAAGCTTATAAGCCTCCGCCCGATAATGCGCTGGAAGATGATTACAACGACAGAGATGAAGGCCTTAGAGGACTCCTGCGGCATCCCTAAATCCGTCTTGATGGAACATGCGGGGAAGGCTGTTGCTGAAGTGGTCAGGGAAAAGCTTAGCGGCCAAAAGAACAAAAATATCCTTGTTGTTTGTTATCATGGCAACAACGGCGGCGATGGATTTGTCGCTGCAAGATATCTTTCTGAGGAGCATGAAGTGGATGTCCTTTTTATCGGCGATGAGGAAAGATTTAAGCCTGAAGGAAAAGAAAATTATGAGAAGATTGCCAACGATGACCGGATTCAATTATTCGAAAATGCCGACGTCATCGAGTTTGGCCGCTATGATATTATCATTGATGCGATCCTTGGGGCTGGCGTTGCTGGAAATTTGACTGAATCGATCAAATCGCTCATTGAGCAGATGAATGATTCCAAGGCGCTGAAAGTCGCTGTTGATATTCCTACCGGCCTCAATCCTGATACAGGAGAGATTCCCGGGAAAGCATTTGATGCAGATATAATCGTCACGTTTCACGACATCAAGCCGGGATTGGAGAAGTTTAAGGAGTTTGTTGTGGTGAAGGGGATTGGGATTCAGAAAGGAATTATTTAAACAAAATCCAACAACCCTTTGATAGTCTAAGGGATTGCTCGCCCTCCGTCCGCAGAGGGGAACACATGATTACCCCTTTGGCCGCTCTGGTCGGGTTTCCGAGAATTAAGGGATTCCTGAAACATTATCGAGAAATTAGGTTTTGAGATTATGAGTTGGTTTAATAGAAAAAAAGAGGTTTCTGTAAATTTTTTCAGGGCAAAGGCTGGGGTTTTTCTTGAAAGGTTGAATAACGGGGTCGTATCGCAGGGAACCTATAACCATGTTATTGCCAGAATTATTCTTTTGGAGAGAATCTTATTGAAATATCCTTTTTATAGATCATATACTGAGGGGTCATTGCGCAAGAAAGAATTCCTTGCCGATTTAAAGAGCTTTTACGCTCAATTGATGGGCGATGGAATGAGCCAAAAAGAATTCTATGAGATAATACAGCAAGTAGAATTAAACGAGGTAGTTTCCTTTGAGAGTATTGTTAAGGAGGATGTGAACATTGGGGATATCAAAGGGACAATTTTCAAGATTGGGACAGAGCATAGAAATGGTATTGTTTTGACCCATGGCATATCTTGTTCTAGATATAATCTTCTGAATTTAGCAAGCGTATTATCCCGGTTAGGGTATTTGGTGCTGGCGATTGACTTGCCAAAACATAATTTAAACCAGGGCATGGATTTGACGATGGGAAATATAGCAGAACTTATTAGGGATAGTGTAACCTACTTGAGGCGGGGTAGGGGGCTGAGAAATGTAGCTGTGATTGGACATAGCCTTGGTTCTGTTGGAACTTTGCTTGCTAGCGCAGGGTATACTGCGAAAACTGAAAGGGAGATATACTTCCTTTGGGAAGGAATAAGAAAGTCCATTGAAAAGGGAGAACGATACAGTAAACTGCGCCCCGGAACTGATGAGATATCCCTTCAGGCGATGTTGCGGGATGATAATTTTATGGATTGTTTGGGTGAGATTGCTGCTTATTTCAAAAAGATAAAGGAAATTATTCTAGACTCTTTAAAAAGCAGAGATAAACTGGGCTATGATTTTGTAGATTGTTGTGTTTTGTTGGCTATGCCGTCTGAATGCAAAAAGGCTTTTGTTGGAGCTTCATTTTTGGAGAGATTACCCAATAAATGGATTAAAGCGATATGGGAAACAATTATGCATAATTTCCAGATCAAGCTGATAATGGAAGAAGGCAACATCTTTAATTATGTGGAAGAAAAAACTCACGCATTAAGGTGGTGGTATCTGAAAGTAGAGAACCCAAGCGAGTTTATCAGGTATTTCAGTTCGGTTAAAGAGCCTGCTGATTTTATAAGCTTAATGAATATTCTCAGTAGGTTTTCTAAAAGGGATAATAAATTCTCATTTATTGATTACTATCTGAAAAAATATGTTAAGTATCCCCCAAAACTTTTTATATATGGCAAATGGGATGTGCTCCTAAGGCCGTTTATGCCTGGCTCAAGAAAGAGATTAGAAGATAATTATAGGGCGTATGGAAATGCCAGTATAATAATGGGAAACTACAGCCACATCTTAGTAAGTAAACCTTTTCAACAGATGGCGAGTGTGGCTGTAACCAGCGACGTTGTTCTTCAAAATATTATTAATTTCCTGAACAAGAATATGAATCCAAACAGGATTCCAGGATATCATTGAAGAAAACCAGATAGATTTTAGATATTTTTATATAATCTGCCCAACAAGTGGGGGGTATGGAGTATATTGCCAAAAAAGATATTGCTATTCCCCAGCGGTCTCTAAAAGCCATCAAGGGCGACTCCGGCAAAGTTCTGATAATTGGCGGCTCAGAAGATTATGTTGGCGCGCTCGCATTGGCGGGGATTGCCGCACTCAGGGCAGGTGTTGATTGGGTAACCGTCGCAGCTCCTGAAAAAGTCGGCTGGGCAATCAATGCATTAAGCCCCGATCTAGTTGTCAAAAAGTTTCCATGCAAAAACTTTACCGAAAAGTTCACAGCCCATTTATTGAAAGTTGAAAAAAGCTTTGATGCCGTCCTGATAGGGAACGGGCTTGGGTTGAGGTCAAAAAAGTTTGCCAGAAAGTTCATCCGGGATTCAAAAAATCCCCTTGTCATCGACGCCGACGGAATCAAATCAATTGGGCTCCATGACTGCAATGCCTCTCTTCTGACACCGCACCTTGGAGAATTAAAGCTCCTGCTCGAAAATTCAGGGATTTCAAAAAAATCGGTTGCCTTTGTGTCAGACAGAAAAATAAATATCCAGAAAAGAGCCATAAAAATACAGGAACTCCTTAGAAAAAAGTTTCCATTAAAAAATATTGTTATTCTTCTGAAAGGCCCGATTGATGCCGTCATCTCAAAAGAGAAGATTGCCTACAACAAAACGGGCAACCCGGGGATGGCAAAGGCCGGAACAGGAGATGTTCTTGCGGGCTTATGCGCCGGCTTTTTAGGGCAGGGATTAAGCTTGTTCCAGTCCGCCGTCAATGCCGCTTATATCAACGGGGCATTGGGGGATCTATTGCTGAAGAAAAAGAAAGGCTTCAGCTTTATTGCGAGTGACTTATTAGTGGATAGGGGGAAAGTCCTTTAGCTGATTTATTTTACAAACTCAACATTTTCCTTGTGCCTGAATTTTTCATCTCCTGTTAAGAATTTAGCATTGTGCTTTTTCGCAAGAACATAGCCGATGCAGTCAACGAAGGAAAGCCTCTCTTTGAGGAATTTAAGTTTCATCTTTGCTGCAACAAGAAGGACATCCATATCAACTGGAACCACATATGGTGAGTAAGTGTCGACTATCGCCCCAATTTCATTCTCCTTCCCGTTTTTCATGAGATAATAGGCAGCTTCCATCAAGTTAAGCTCGCTTGTAAATCCTGCCATTCCGGCCTTGAATGGTAGATACAAGGGATTCGCCTTAAGAATCTCAATAATAGCATAAGTATCATAGAATAAAGGCCTACTCATCAGTCTCCCCTTCATCAATTTCTTCCATAATTTTTTGTGTGGGAGTTTTAACATCTTTGAGGATCCCCCATACTGGCGATAGATCAATCGTTTTCTCTATTTTCATTGATAGCCTGTCATTAGGCTGGATCCTTTCTTTGATAACAACTGCCCGAGGTATCACTACTGCAATCGAGCCGCCAATCTGTATTGCTTTTGACTGGATGGTTTCCATACAAGCTGCCCCTGTTTAATCTTTATATTAAATATTTAAGTATAACCTATATATAAAACTTTCGGCGGTCAGAAAGTGTATTACCAAAAAGGTAAAGTCAAACGGGGGTTGTTGAAAGTGTTTAAAAGGAAGATAATAAGAAATTGGATTGTTAGATTTCATCTTAGGCCGCCAGCCAAAAGGGTGCCGAAATGTTCTTAAGCCTCACTAATCCCAATTAGCTATTCCACCCCCTAAATCTTTATATAATTTTTATGCTTTCCAGAGGCAATGAACCACGCCATCATCCTTGCGGCAGGGAAAGGGACACGGATGCACTCCCCCATCAATAAGCTGCTGATGCTCCTGAACAAAGAGCCTCTTCTTGGGCACACCCTGCAGGCTTTTGAGGATTCCAGTTTCATTGACACCATCACCATTGTCGCAAATGAGGAAAATCTTGGGGAAATACAGTATCTTATCGACAAAAAACAGCTTTCAAAGGTAACTGGGCTTGTCAAGGGGGGCGAGAACAGGCAGGACAGCGCCTATGAAGGCATCAAAGCAATAAAGGCAGAGCCTTCGGATATTGTCCTTATCCATAACGGCGCAAACCCATTCATCGACGATAATCTCATCGGAAGGGTCATCATGGCAGCAGGGGAGAGCGGGGCTGCTGCGGCAGGATTCAGGGCAGCAGACACTGTCAAAGAGGCAGATGATAAAGGATTTGTCATAAAGACCCTTGACCGGAACCGCTTATGGCATATGCAGACACCGCAGGCAGCAAGATTTGATCTGATGACTCAGGCGATGGTGCATGCCTACAACGAGCAATATTATGGCACAGACGACATGGAGCTGATTGAGAAGATTGGAGCCAAGGTAAAGCTTATCGAATGCTCAAAGGAAAATTTCAAGATAACAAATCCGATTGACATGGAGAATGCAAGGCTTGTCATCCAGGCTGACCGCATCGGTTTCGGCCAGGATTCCCACAAGTTTGACATCAATCCAAAAAGGCTGATCCTTGGAGGGGTTGAAATTCCCAATGAAAATGGCTTGGAGGCAAATTCCGACGGTGATGTCATCCTCCATGCATTGTTCAACGCCATAAGCACTGCTGTAGGCGGCAAAAGCCTGGGCTTCTATGCAGACCCCCTTTGCAGACAGGGAATAAAGACCAGCAGGGTCTATCTTGAGGTTGCCCTCGGCATGGCTAAAGAAAAAGGCTTTGCAGTCAGCAATATCGCAGTGATGGTTGAAGGGAAGAAACCGAGGCTTTTCAGCTATGAGGGCAGGATCAAAGCAAATATTGCAAGGCTCTGCCTGCTAAATGAAGAGCAGGTCGGCATCGCAGCAACTTCCGGCGAGGAATTGACTGCCTGGGGGAAAGGTGAAGGGCTCCAGTGCTTTTGCGCTGTGCTGCTGAAGAAAAGAGAAAATGCAAGAGAGGCAAAATGATTTTTGCGCCAAGAAAATGCCAGAAGCATGCCAACACTGAAAGCAAACAGGTAGTTTTATATTGAGCATACAAATTCCTATTTATACTCGTGGACAAAAATAAATGGGCAATAGTTGTCCACTCGTAATAAGCAAAGGACAGTTACATTATGCTTAAAATATTGTGTCCTTTGCTATAGTAAAAAGAGGTTCTCAAGGAGGGGATGAAGATTCATCAACCAGTGCATAGTAATGGAGCACTTGACGATTTTGTTGAACCAGAAGGCACAGTTCCAGATGGTGGAGATACCGATGGGGATATTCCACATCATTCACCCCCCATTAATTTGTCAAGGTTAAGGATGATTGAACAACAACAATCTGATTTTCCTTATGATTCCAGTTTAAGGCCTTCAAGAGATGAAACAATTGCTTTGCTGGGTAAACAAGGATGGGCATTAAGCGAAGAAGGAGTTTGGCAAAGAAAGATTATGCCCCATTGTCCTCCTGCCTTAAGCCTTCAAGAGCCTCAGGAACCACAAGAAGAAAAGCCTGTGAATTTGATTTCTGATTTTTTTCTGAGAAGTGGATTTACCTTTCAACAGATTGATGGGATTACCAACAGATGGGGGATAGAGCTTGACGGAAATAATTTAAAATATTTTCCTCCTCAGGGAGGCGATATGGAGATTGAATCTATCAAAGCTCCGGAGAGGATTGTAAAAGCGATAGAAGACATCTGCGGCCAGCAACTGCCCTTTGCTAAGGGTATTGGAGAACTAAGAAGAAGAGGTTTTTATCAAAGATCCCTTCACTTTTTAGGAAGTTACACACAAATTTACAGTTTTAGCGGTGGAGGGTATAATCTCATAGCTGTGGTCAGGCAAATTGGTAAGGCCGAGCCTGAAAAAAGTGATGGCCCTTCAACGATTGCATTGATGAGGATAACTCCTCCTGGTTTGCATAATTACCTTGAGCATTGGTTGAGGTTAGATCCTTCGCAAATAAGTGATGCTTCATCAGAAGACGGGTTGAGGCTGCATTACATTATGGATCCCCCAGTCGCAGCTGTTATGGAAATCTGCGGAAATCCTATTCCGCCTGAGAAACGGGCTGGGGTTTTGAGTGAAGCAGGATACAAGCCTCATAATCCGGCCGAGAGCGTTTATAATCTGATACCTCAACAAACAAGAGTCTATGAAACAAGGCAGGACAATCAACATCTCATCATTGCAGAAGACGGTTTCACTTTTTTTGTTAGGCTGATGCATAAATAATTCCGAAATCAGCCCGGTATAATTTTAAACATAACGGGGCGTTGGAATTTTATTCACATTTATTGCCTGGCCGATGGTAAATGAAGCCATAAAAGATTTTGGGTATCTTGTTACTCAAAGGCCTGGACAGGTTCCAGTTGGTAATCATATTGTCTATGGCTTGTCTGTTCGCCAGGATGTAGATTTAAAAAAACATATTCAAAGGAATCCGAGATGTGATGCTATAAAGGCATTAAATGAAACATTTCCTGGCCTTTCCTATAAAGGATACTCACTAGAGATAACAATAAGTGATGGCAAACTCCAGCCATTGTGATATCAGTAAGTTATAGATCGAACACAACTTCTCGTCAAGGTTGATTCTTTCCGAAATACCTGTTTGTCACATTAAACCTGTCAACTTTGATGGACTCATTTCTCCCTTCCCAGTTCAGTTTCCATGCCTTGATGGAAAAGCCGTTCATGCCCTGGGTGTCCGAAAACAGGTCAAAAAACCTTGTCCCGTGGCCGTCGAGGTAAAAGAGCTTGGTGAAAGTGCTGTTGACAAGCTGCGGTGTCATGAACACGGCATTATATCCGCTTTTCTCTATAAGCAGCACCATACCGACGCCGATAGTATCACCGGTGAAATTCTTTGAAACAACAGAGTCAGGAGTTGTCCAGCTGAGGACATCAACATATTTGGTCCCCTGCGGCGTCTGGATTGAGGCATCCATCCTGCTCAGGTTGACAGTCACATCAACATTCTGGAACCTGCATGTGGCCTTGGATGACTCATTCCTGCATCGTGACGGCCCGCCCAGATAGCTCGGCCAGGGTGAGATCCACTGGTTGATCGCCTGATCCGATTTCAGTGATGAAAGCTGCCGGTAAGAGGACTGGATAAACTCATCAGTATAATTGTAATGCTCTTTTACCTTCATCGCAAATTCAGGTTCACTTCCTGATTCCCTGAACGTCCTTTCGAGGAATGCCCTGTTGAAGTCCCAGCTGCCAAAGTGCGCCCACACGCCCCCCTTCCCGACCATATCTTGGCTGGTGATGAAGAAATCTTCAGGCGCATCGCAGTGGCTGTAGGTGAGCGCAGCCCGGATGTTCTCTTCTTCGTATCCCAGCTTCTGAAGCGCCTTTGCAGCATCCTCTTTGCCCTTGATGGCAGTTATGGTATGGAGCGCATCGACCGCTTTCGGAGTGAAATTGCCCTGCGCATTGACGCCGTGGAAAGCATTATTGCTCCCGCACGAAAGCATCCGCAGGATTCCTCTGGCCTCATTCTCGTCAGGAGTGAGAAGAGTTTTTCCCAGCCAATGCAGAGGGGGAGCGTTCTGTGAAGAGCCGTCTAAGGTAACGCCCCTGTCTGCAATATACTTGAACCAGTGCCCGAAGTCCCACCAGGAGTTGATGATGGCATTCGGCTGGGAATTGTCTTTTATTTTTGTAAGAACATCCCACCACTGGTCATTGACACTTGGAAGATAATTCTTGGCGACGCTGATCCCTGCGCCGACAGGCCCGACCAGATAATAGGAAAACACCAAAAAGAGGATTGCCGAGATGACTGCTTTTTTTATCTTCAATGGCTTTGCTGCCAATCTTGAGAGGACGCTGCTCATATACCCGAAGGTGATCCCTGCGCCGATTGCAAGAGGCGGAACCATGAGCAGGATGAACCTTACTCCCTTGAGGGAAGCAAAAATCGAGGCAGCGACCCAAAGAAAGAAAAGGAAAGAAAGCTTTTGGTCATGCTCATCTTCCGACCGGATGGAGAGGATTGTTCCGGCCAAAAAAGGCAGGGCATAGATAAACAGATAACTGGATGGCCTCAAATTGGTGCCCGTCGGCGTCGAAAGGTAGTAAAGAAGCGCTGTTGAGATCACAAACACTGTCGGCGGCCATGACCTGTTGGTGAAGTAATAAGTAAGGGGGATAACCGCAAGCAGCAGGTAATAGGCCGGAGCCCATTTATACCCAAGGTAAAGCGCGATCAGGGTAACAAAGAAAAAGAAGAAATCCCGTGAGAAATTTCTGAACCGGTAGAACAGGAGTATCAAAAATCCTGTAGATGCGAAGAAAAAAGGCCAGATGCCGCCCATGCTTGAAACGATTGTCTCAACTGAAGACTCATTGAATTCAGCGACTGTCGTTTTGACATTCGGCCATAAGCTTGGGTTAGCGGCCGATTTGGCTTTCATGAAGGCAAACGGCTCTTTGTAGAATGTGGTGATGTTGCCGATGTCGGTGACTGCTCCGACGGTGATGAGAGTAAACACGGCCAGCGGAAGCAGGATGGAAAGAAATTCTTTGGTGTGTGGGAATTTGCGGAGCCCTCTGATGCTGAAATCTTTTGCCTTGTGCCCGTGCTTAAAGAGCTTGATGGCAAAATCGATAACAAGAGCCAGGATGGCAAAGTCAAAAAGATACCACCAGCCGACCCATGCGAAGCTGTAGAACCCAAGGAAGATGCCTGCAAGGGAGGAATGGATGATGCGGGGCTTTAAGGACTTTGCATGGAACGCCTCAAAAATAAAGAATACTGCGATGACCGGAAAAAGAACATTATAGACGTCAGTGTCGGAGCCAAGGCTTCTTGTCAGAAACATGGGGCTTACCGAGATGAGGACTGAGGATATCAGCGCAGCCAATGGCCCAAACGCCTCAAACATCATGATAAACGTAAGGATTGCAACGATGATGGCGAAGAACGTCGGAACCAAAAGCTCTGCCTGCATCAGCGTAAGGTCTTTATTGAACGGCTTGAGCGCTTTGTAGAGGTAGAAGATCGCATACGGGTGCAGGTTGGGATACATCCCTTCTTTGGCAGGGGCAAGGGTATACGTATCGATGCAGTTTCCGTCTTCGATAAGATCGCAGATTGTTCCCTTCTGCTCGAGGTTTCTTGCAGCTCTCAGCCAATAATAAGAATCGATGTCCCCCATGTAAGCGTATTTCTTACTCCCGGACTCATACTGGAAATACTCCTTGAAATTCTGGGCCGTTCCCCTCATCTGATCCCGGACCAAAGCCTGATTGCTGTTAACAAACTTCTGGAATTCATCATTGACGATGCCCTGGATATTCTGATCAGGAAGATTCGGATATTGCTGCCTCACCTGCCCCGTAATCTGGTTCCTGTAGTAGTCATAGACGGCATTCCTTGCCCAGTCATCGGCAATAGTAAGATTAAGCGTCTGCTCCCGGACATTAACCGTTATGAGGATGGGAATAATGATAAGAAGATACGGCCAGTATTTGAATAGTGCTTTTTTTACCTTTGCAGCCAGCTGGGGGTTTAGGCTGATTGACTGCTCGTCTTCCCCATCTCCGTCATGGTCTTCATCTCTCTCATGACCTTTACCTTTATGATGCTCTTTATCTCTTTCAGTTTCCAAATCCTTTTCGGGTTCCCCATCTTCTCCGATCTGGCTATGTTTCATATATTCCTTCGGAGAAGCCTCATGACCCACTTTCTGTGATGAAACCCTGCCTTTAAGCCTGCCAAAGAATCCTTTGATCTTCGAAAGGTTGACAGAAAACTCCTCTGAATCGTCATCAGATTCCTTCGCTTCCCGTTGGATTGAACCGTTATCCCCCATTCTCAAAAGCAAGAAAAAGAGGGATTATATAAAGGTAATTGAAAATGCGCATATCACCCAGATTGATTGGGGGTATCCCCTCCATTGGCAAACTTTTTATTCTCCACCTCCATCTCGTTAGGTTATGATGCTCAAAGCCCACGCAAAAGTAAACCTTACTCTGAATATCCTCCGGCGGAGAAATGACGGCTTCCACGAGATCAGCTCAATATTCCAGGAAGTAACTCTCTTTGACGAGATTGCGCTCGAGCCTTTGGCTGAAGATAAAGTCATCCTCACCTGCAACATTAAGGAGCTTGAGAACGAAGATAATCTTTGCTATCGTGCAGCGATGCTCCTGAAAGAAGTGTTCCAGATTCCCAAAGGCGCCCAGATAACATTAAAGAAGAACATTCCTATCGGAGCCGGCCTCGGCGGTGGCTCAAGCGATGCAGCGGCAGTCCTGATGGGCCTGAACACCCTTTGGGGCATCAACCTTCCTGAAAAGGATCTGCTGAAGATTGCAGCGGCGATCGGCTCCGATGTTCCGTTCTTTATCGTCGGGGGAAGCTGCGCCGTCAGCGGCAAAGGCGAGATTGTTGAAAAGATATCTTTGCCTCAGATGGATTTTCTCATTGTCTTCCCCGGCTTCAGCATTCCAACAAAAGAAGCGTATGCTGAATTTGACAGATATTGCGGAAAAGAAAAATGCCGTGAAGCGTTAGAAGATGGCTCAAGCAAAGATGAAGTTTATGCTCATCAGGAATTGAGCTGCCCAAAATTTCATAATGACTTTGAGCCAGCCACCTTCACGAAATATCCCGAGTTAAAAAAGATAAAGGAAGGCCTGCAAATGAAGGGTGCTGTGCAATCACTCCTGTCCGGGAGCGGCTCAAGCGTCTTTGGAATTTTTGACAGCCAGAAAAATCTTAAGGAAGCTTTTGCGCATTTCAAGAAAATATATCCCTTGTCATTTATGGCTAAAAGCAAGGTTTAGAAAAATTGAGTGCAACAAAAGAAATCCAGCGTACCTCTTACTCTGCCAGCATCCCGGCAGTTTCCCTGGAGTATTTCCACTCGCTCGGCAATGCTCCTGTTCTTTTGTAGTATTTCAGCATCCGCCTTATTTTCGATTCCGTCAGAAGGATGCCCCGCTTGGCCGTCCCGTCTTTCCTGTTTGCTGCCAGATGCTTTTGGATCGTGATGCTCTTCCTGATGAGAGACTTCAGGTCTTCAGGGATTTCAGACAGCAAACTTTTTTCTTTAAGAATTTCAGAAATGGATTTTTTTGTTATAAGGGATTCCTTAGGAACACCGTAAGTATCCCTCAGTATCAGCCCTATCTTAGCAGCCGTGTTCCCTTCTTTTGCGAGCTTGGTGATAAGAATCTCAACTTCCTTTGAGCTGTATCTCACCCAGGACGGTAAATTCTGGCTAGCCGGCTTATGCGAACCTGCCTTTCCCCGCTTGCGTGAATGCATCCTTGCCATTGTATAACACAAAAATTGGAGTTTATTTATAAATGTTGGTTTTTACCGTATCCAGCATCCAGGAGATTCTGCTTTTCCTCCCGATGCCACCTTACAATGGACTTTATAGCCCCCATTTTAACAAACCCTCCCACCATCATCAAACTTCTTTTCCAGCCTCTTCCTGAAATCACGGTCGAGGCTTTCATCAAAACCGTAGATGGATGTCCCTGGGCGATTGACGGCTTTATCAAATTCTTCGATGACATTGCTTTTGGAGTCCTTCCTCACGATCTTTCCGTCAAAAGACCTTGCATCAATGTTTCTCCTCCAGTTCTTTGTCAGCTTCCTGATGCATCTCCCGACTTCAAGGTCGCGCTCTTCCCCTAGGTTGTTCATTTTCCTGAGCTCAGCGGTTTCCTGCTGCAGTGCCTTCAGCTGGTCAATACCGGAAAGTTTTTGCGGCGCAAAAAAAATATTGAGGTTCCCCTGTTGAGGTTTAGGAACATTTTGAGTTCCTGCCAAACCCCCTTCCACAATCTCAATCAAGGCATATAACGAGATGAGCAGCGCAAATGCTAATCCAAAAAAAGCGACAAGCAAAATCCCCCCCGCCTTCATTGATGAAGAGAATGCAGGAGTATATTTAAAAGTTGATGGTCAAGGTGTGATTTGAGAATTATATTTACGGACAAAAATAATTATACAGCTGTGGTCCGTCCGTAATACGAAAAGACGTTTTTTGTACCCCTCTAAGGGGTAAGCAAACGGCATAATTTTGCCTAAATACTTGTGTCGTTTGCCGGCTCCGTTCAAAATCTCGCTTCGCTCGGGTTAGCAGCTTAAAAATCGTAAATATTCTATCCGTTTGCTGACATCCCCCGTTTGGGGCGACCCCCCTGTCAGCTGGATTCAGAAGGCAAGTGATTTTTACTTTAGGCTGCTAACCTATACTTTGAACGGAGCCTCGTTTGCTATAAATCAATCCCTGCCCCACCAGCCGTTTTTCTTAGCTTTTCTCAGCGGCTTACCTCTGTTTCTTTTCTGTCCTTTTGCCAACATTAAAGTTACCTTAGGGGTATCCAAAATCACAAGATTTAAATATAAGTTACCTTATAGGGATCCATATGACTCAGGAATTACCAAAATATGCATTAAGGGCATATGGATTAATGTACAATAGATACGGCTCTCAGGAAGAATTTAATCAGGACTGCTTGAATTGGGCTGTTAGCTCTGCAATGAGAAAAAAGATTTTTTCTGTTTTATTACATGCAGGATGGATAAAAAAGAAGTCAAGAATGGCTTATGCCTGCTACAAACCTGAAGAGATATTCATGTCATTATTTGATTTCAAAGTCCCGGAAGTCTTAAAGAATGCTAAAAAAGAGTATTGTTACACAAAGATGAGCGCTGCCGAAATATGGTCCGATTTTTCCTACCTGCAAAGAAGCCGGGAGCGCAGCCCCTATTTCATCGAGGTTAAAGAAGAGGATATTGTATATTGGAAAAGTTTTTTTTCAAAAGAAGGAATACCCTTCTTCATCAGAGAAGGAAGCTTTATTGGGGAGTTTGCCATCATAGAGCCGTTGAAAAAATTAGCATACACTATGCATGATGGGTTTCCGGTAGATGACCTGGATACAGTCGTCAGATTTTGCCAGGGTAACCCATTATTTGAATACACGTTAGCGTATGTCAAGCAAAAATTCAAATTGAAGGTAAAGGTTAGCAATGAACTGGTTCAAAAAGCCAGGGAGGCGCTGTAATGCTTGAGCTGCGGGAAAAGGAGATTTTGGCAACGTTGGAAAAATTGCAAGGGCTGAATTTCGTGCTTATTGGAGGCTATGCAGTAAATGCCTATACGCAGCCAAGATTTTCTGTAGACTGCGATATCGTTGTCCTGAATGAAGCAGATGCCAAGAAGGTGATAAGTTCCCTGAAACAGGCTGGCTATGAAAAAAAGGAAGCTGATCCAGATATTCCATACTGTGGAGACTTTGCATGCCTTGTCAAGAAAGTAGGCGGTTATTCTGTACCCTTTGACATTCTGATAAAGCATGTTGTTGACAGAAAGACAAACTCGAGATTTTCAGCAGAATGGATTTTCGAAAATTCAAAAATAAGAAGATTACGGGGCAAGGCGAACCCGGTCAGGATTGATGTGAGGATAGCTAACCCTGAGGCTCTCATTATCATGAAGCTGGCGGCAAGCAGGAAATCAGATTTTAGGGATGTGTTTATGCTTTTAGGCGGAGACATTAACCTCAACACGGTACACACAGAACTGGAAAGCCATGGACTTGGTGATAAATTAAAGGAATTCAAAGAATATGCCACCAGCCAGGGTTATAAAGATAATCTCCAGGGCGTTTTTGGAAAGATAGACGACAAGATTTTTAACAAATTAATTGAGACCATCAGAAGGTTAAATGATTAGTAGGTGTATAGCCTCCTTAGGTAGAAACGCTTCTGGGCCTACGTTGAGTCCGTCGCGGGGGGCCGCCCTCCGTTGCGAAGCAACCGGAACGCTGGATTATCCCTCCGTCCGCAGACCGAAACGCTGGATTATCCCTTCGGTCGCTCGGGTCGGATTTTTAAATGTCAGGATTTCCAAGCATCTATTTTGAAATGTTTGAAATCCTGAGCACGCCCAAGAACAACCACAATGGTTATTATATCTGGTTGTTCTTGACGCATGCAACCATTCTGGAAGAGAAAACTGATTCCAACCACCAACAGAAAATCCGTTGATTTTCTTAGTTCCGCTCGCTTCGCTCGGGAACGATCAAAGACCGGATGGAATGGTTGCATTCAAATTATCCAGCAAACTTTGTATGCCCCTCGGCAGTATAATTCCTCGATACCAGCGCATCTGCAACCCTGTCTGCGCGCCGGAATGCCCTTCCCAGCATGGCTTTGGTGTATAAGACAATAATCTTTGGCTGCCTGAAACTGCCGCCTCTTGCGATGATGGCATCCTTTACCGATGCTGATTCTTCAAACAGCAGAGGGATGAACCTGATGGCCATCGCAAGCATAAGCGCGACGTTTCGTGGCTTGACATTGACTGAGCGAAGCGGTTGAGCCAATGATTCAACTGCATTGATCATCGAGCCAATTGATGTGGTGTAAAGGAGGACTGACGAAAAAACTGCCAATAATAAGAATCTCCAGACTGCTAAAATGCCTTTCACGAGCTCCTGCGGAGAGAAGAGCAGATACATTGTGATAAGGAAGACCGAGAAAAACAAAAATGGCTTCATGTTTCTCGCAATATTTTTAGGAGGGACTTTAGCTGCTGCTGTCAGCCAAAACGCTCCCGCTGTAAACAATAACAGCCCATATGCCTTTACTATAAAAACAATCAGGCTCAACAAAACTATGGCGATGAGCTTTTTTCTCGCATCCATCCTATGGATGAGAGTGTCCTTAAAACGGTATTGCCCAAAGTTATTCATTGATTCCTGCCTCCGCTATCATCTGGGAAGTTAATTTCTCCTTCAACCCATAAAAAAGAATTTCCCCTTTTTTCAGCAGTAGGACGTTTTTGGCATACTGCACATCAGCAAGATTGTTTGTCACAAGCAGGATACTGATTCCATCCTTGTTTATCTTTGTAAGGATGCTTAAAATATTTGCCCGGTTCTTAGGGTCCAAGTTGGTTGTGGGCTCGTCTAAAATAAGGTATTTTGGCTTTATCACGAGAGCGCCTGCGAGTGCAACAAGCTGTTTCTGCCCGAATGAAAGGCTGTTGACATTTTCTTTGGCAAGCTGCGGGATGTTAAGCTCTTTGAGGATGTTGGCAACGCGCTTCTTCATTTCTGCCGGCTGGACACCGGCATTCTCCAGCCCAAAGGCAACATCTTCTTCGACGATTGAATAGACAAGCTGATCCTCAGGATTCTGGAACACCATCGCAATTTTATTCCTGAGCTCCGGCCCATCATCCTTTGTGCATAAGCCATCAACAAGAACTTCCCCTGTTTCAGGAAGCAGGAGCCCGTTTATATGCTTGATAAAAGTAGTTTTCCCGCTGCCGTTATGGCCGATGACTGCAAGGAAATCCCCTTCCTGAATCTTGAGAGAGAGCTCTTTCAGGATCTCTTTGCTCTCGTAAGAGAAGCTTAGTTTTTTGAGCTCAATCATACGGCTAAGGTAGATTTGAGAGAGGATTTAAAGATAGTGGAAAGATAGTGGAAAAGTTGGCTCGGAAAAGTTAATCTTATAAACTGGGCAATATCTTCGTTATCTATGAGTGATGATAAAATAGCCAGGATTGCTTCGGATGGCGCAAAAGACCTTCTTGAAGGCCGATTTGACCGGAGCAGATTTATCAATGGTTTTGTAGCTGAATTGCCAGTTTATAGAAGAGCGCAAACTAATCTTCAGGAGCTTTATCAAGAGCAGAGGGGTTTAGAGGCTACTCTGGCCGCCCTTGCAATGATTCCTGTATTTTTAGATAGATCATATGATGAACAACGCAGGAACCTGGCAGAAGGATTGAATCGAGCTGTTGGAGAACCTCCCCATTATGGCAAGAGGGCTGATAGGCTAGAATTTATGTTAAGATACGCTGAACATTTGATAGGATGTTCTTTTGCAGGTAGCCCATTTGCTGATATCGCATTGTTATCCCAAAGAATTGCCGAAACCTATGGAGATAAACTGGTGAATGATAGGCAAATCGAGGAACTAACTAGAACAGAAGAGCGATGGCATAGTTTTTATGAGGCTTTCAAACAAAATGAAGTTGTCGAGCTTGTAGGCCGTGAATTGGGTGGCCATTTTGCATCTTTGGTTGACGATTGTGCCAGACTTAGTTCCACAGGCCAATTATTAAGGTTTGTTGAAATTTCCAAGCCGGGGAAAAATATCGGGACAAACGATGATGTGCTAAGAGTGCTCACTCATAAATTCGGCTCAGTAACTGGCGAAGAAATTTTGGCTGAATCAGAGCCCCGCTATGAAGATGTTCGCCAAAGTATAAGGGGATTATCGCAACAATATCCGCCTTTTGATTCGTGGGGCCAGGATGACCATACTACTTTAGCCCACGCTGTTTTGTTATTTTCACAAATGCCTGAGGAAGGCCTTTTAGGGCAGATAAGAAAAAGCGGTTTAGAGCTTTTACGGGACGGAAAGAAAGGATTTGTATTTTCAAGTTATGGGCATTT
Source organism: Candidatus Woesearchaeota archaeon (assembly GCA_016180135.1). GTDB lineage: Archaea > Nanobdellota > Nanobdellia > Woesearchaeales > JACPBV01 > JACPBV01. The sequence continues at coordinate 44,198 of JACPBV010000007.1, read as the reverse complement.
AGGCATTACTGTCGCTGAGAGGGTAACATCGCCACAGGAGTCCTTCCTTCTCCCTTTTGCCTTAGGCGGCTCTTTAGGGAACCTAACGATTGCTCATTACGGAGGTCACGCTCAATCAGTTCATGAATACATCGAAAAACCCCCCATCTGCTTAAGAGATTTTTATTCACCCATCCTGACAGGAGCCGGCCAGATGTGGCATAATCCTATTAAGATGGAAGAGGCTGCTGCTCAGCTTCATGACCCCGAAAGTGCATTCTCTATGCGTGTTGGAGAATTAGGCAGTATTTTTAAATCTGGAATTACCCTTCAAATCGATTTATGCCTTACCTCGCTTGGCATGAAATATGCAGCCCAACAGAGTGTTGAAATATCCGGTGCTGAATCAGAAAGGGTTGCTTAAAATTAAACCTTGGTTGATATTCGGTCTGATCTTGCTCCAGAAAGAAGTTAGGCTTTTAAATAGATTTACTCAAAAGCAGCCGAATAAATTCTTATTGTTCCTTTTTCAGCAGTTATAGACAGGGATTTCACCCTACGGTCTTTCTGGTAAATAGAATATATGCCAGGCGTTTTAACTTCCAGAAAGCGGCAAAATAATTGGTTGGAAAAACTTAAATCCCCAAAAGCCCTAATTTTTAATCTTGCCTTTGCCTTTCCGACAGCACTGCAGATGATAAAGCAATTTTTTCCCATTGCCAGCAATTTTTCCGATGCCCCTGGTTTTATGTTTATGATTCCTTCCCCATCCTGTTTCCAGCCGGAGGATAAGAACAATGAGCCAAATTCTTTCGGGCAGCCATCTTTGCAAAATAATCTTTTGTTTTTTCTTTTGCCGCAATACACTGCCGGAATCTTAGAATAAGTTGGCTCCCTGCGAAAAACAAATCGGCCATCAACGCCGAGAATCTTTTTTATTTTGATCTCCAGATTCCTGTATCTCCCCTCCCCGACATGCCTGTAAACGACCTTTCCGCCCTTGACAAGCAGCTGAGACGGCCAGAAATGAATCCCAAGCTTTTGGATAAGCTTTCTTTTGGGATCAAGAATTACTGGGGCTTTTATGCCCAGTTCTTTCAGCGCTTCACTTACATTCCTTGCGTTTTTCTCAAACTCCCATTCAAAGGGATGGATGATGACAAGCTGCAGTCCAAATTTCTTATAGGATTTGTGCAATTTCTCCAGATACTTCAGAGAACGCAGGCAGTTCATGCAGCTGTAGGTGAAGATGTCGAGGAGATACAGCAGACTATCTTCATGCCGCAATGGATTATGGGGCATAAGTTGATGCCCCCCGCTTCTATAAGTGAGCAGTTGAGCCATTATCGCCGGAAAACCCCCGAAGCCGGCCGCTAAGCGCCTTGCTTACTGCCTTCCCCATCCTTAATGCATCAGATTCCGTCATGGTGCTGTTTTCCTTAAAGCTTTTCAAGAATTCCCTGTCGTTAATCTTTTGGTTAAATGCCTGCCTGGCTACTTCAGACCAGTTGATTTCACCAAAAGCTTCCATTTTCTGCCGTAAATCGCTGGGCACCGATAAAGTCATAGTTACCATACTCTCCCTCCAACAATCAGTCTTTGATGTGTATCCACATAAAAGATGTGAGAAAATATATAAGCTTTTCGGGCTTAAGTTTGAAGAGAACCCCCGCAATAGTTTATCACTTCAGATACTTCCCCATCTTCACGCTGCTTGCAATCGAAGCGGCAATGAGCAGCTTTACGGTGTCGCCGATGATAAAGGGCAATATCCATCCGATAAAGATTCCGGGCCATGGCGTTCCGGTCACCAATTTTCCCTGGATTGCTCCGAGAAAATAGATTATCAACGTGCCAGCATACATCGCAAGTATGATATCAGAAGACATGGCCTTGTTTTTCTTCCCGTAGATAAGCAGCGCCAAAATCCCGAAAATGAGGGAAAAGCCGACAACAACAAGGACTATCCTGAATGCAGGAGATAGTTTTGTGATGAAGGAAAGTATACCCAGGCCAAAAAGAGCGTCGATGCTGACAATTAAGATTAGCAGTTGAACAACTGCAAAAGAGGCATATCTGACTGCATTGTTGACAGCATTCTTTTTGGCAAGATACCCCACAGCAAACGCTGCGATCGGATAACTGAAGAGATAGCCGCCTGAAGGGCCGAACAGCGAAGCAATTCCGGAGCCGCCGCCGGCAAAGACCGGCAGCCCTAATGCGCCTAACAGCAAGTAAATCACCATCGACAAAGCGCCGTATCCCGGCCCCAGCATCGCACCGGAGAGCAGGACCATAAGCGTCTGCAAAGTTATCGGCACAGGAGTAAACCCTAACGGTATCTTGACAGGGCTTACAGCCGCAGTAAGCGCTGCAAACAGCGCAGCAAAGACCATCCCCTTGATTGCTCTTCTTTCCATCTGCTCCATTGAAATCACCAGAATTTGCAATTTTATGCGTGTTTAAAAAACTATCGGGAAAGCAAACTCAATGGCAAGTTCTATTATCTGTACCTTAATCAGATGTTAAAATCAATCATTACTCGCGTGCGCAAACGAGCTAAGACAACAATGAACCTTAGGTGACTCACCCACAATAGCGCTATGTTCCTGACAGTTTGCTTGATGGAATCTGTTTTCAATAAAAACATTTATATACATTGCCATGAAAAATGGAGTATTATGAAAAAAGAGATGTCAGATGAAGAAATAATTAAAACTTTGAAAATTGACAAAAGCACATTAAATTTATTCAAAAAAGTAAGGGCAGCCACCATAAAAGAAGCTAAAGAAATGGCTTCAAAAAAAAGCAGAAAGATCAGGGTTTTAGGCGTATCGGGCTCAGCAAGAGAGGAATTTGACCTTGCTTTAGAAAATTCTAATTCAGAAGAATTGCTGAAAAGGTGCTTGGATCATTGCAAAGCTCTTGGCGCAGAAATTGAGCTGATTCCCCTCAGAAAATACACAATTGAACACTGCAAAGCCTGTTATTCCACTGCAAACACCCACTGCCACTTTTATTGTTCGTGCTACCCTAAAGGCACCCCTCAGGGCGATGATATGTCCAACATATTGTATGATAAAATTCTTGAGGCAGACGTAATTATTTTTGCATCTCCCGTTAACAACTTTAATATTTCCACTCTCCTAAAAGCGTTCATCGACAGGTGTATAAGCCTTGATGGGAGCCTAAAGCCGGCAAATCCAAAATCCCCTAAAGATAAGGCACTGAATATAAAACACATGAAATATGTCAAGCTGACAGCAGATCAGGATGTGCCCGGAAGCGGAATGCTGAGGCGGTTTTTAGGAAAGGTTGCAGGTATAATCATTACGGGGCATGAAGAAGGGGCGTCTATGGCAATATCTAATCTGTTCATGACCTTAAATCATTTCGGAATGATGTTTCCTCCCTTCAGCAATATGTATGCCATGTCCTCTATCTGCAACTCAACATTTGAAGATAAAGAGATTATACTGGGAGGATGTTATGCGGAAGAAGTAAAGCTTCTCGCACAAAATATGATCACCGCAGCAACGGTTGAAAAACAGTGCAAATGCACTGGCTGGAAATATGAATATAGTGAAAATTAAAAAAAGGAGGTATGAAAATGAAAATGAATCCGATAATGGGTGTGATGATGGCATTGATGATCCTCTCCCTCGTTTTTGCCATATGGGGGATACAGATGCATGCCAAGGTAGCGGCGGAGGAAGCTAAGTTTCATGAACTCCAGTCTTCCTATTTCACGTTGTCCAAAGCAACGCGGGAAGCGGCTCCGGACGGTGCAGCATTGAACCAAAAATTGGCAGAGATTCAAAATTACCCCTCTGCATTGATGGAACTGAAATTAGTTGGTGTTGGGAGAATCTTAACGGGGATTTATGTCCTGTTATTTGGCATCTTAATAGCGTTAGTGATGATGCCTAAAAGGCTTGCCATGGTTATTAAGCAGAAATCGAAATAAGGGAAATTAGAATAAAGGAGGAATGAAGGGTGGAATGAGAGGAGGAATGAAAAATGGCAAAAGTTGAAAAAAGCAAAGAAAATCTGAAGAAGTGTTCATGCATGAAATGCCCAAGCTACACGTTCATGTGTAAAATGAAGAATATGCCGGGCAATATGATGTCAATGATGAAAGGGGATCTTTCAAAAGTAGCCCATATGGAAGGTATGTTCTGCGCATTTGGAAAAAGCAAATGCATTAATATAGGAAAAGGATGCATCTGCGCCACATGTGATGTCTACAAAGAAAATAGCCTCAACAAACTTTATTACTGCCTGGCTGAAGGCGAGAGATAATTTTTAGACGATGGAAATTTTTGGCCAAACGGCAGGATTTTGGACGGGATTCATCGCAGGATTTTTTATCCTTCTTCACATCCCTTCCTGTAACCAGCATTGGGCAGACAGATTAAAGCCATTTTCAGATTTTTTGAAGCGATACCATCATGAAACACTGCTTTTGGCCACAGTTTTTGCAATACTTCACCTTGTTTTGGATGGTATAGGCTTGATGTTTAAGATTTGGATTTAAAGCGGTTAATAAATTAAAAAGGAGGTCTGGTAAAATGAGCATGGCTGAAATGGAAGAAAATAGGAATATGGTCCTGAGTATGTGTATCTGCAGGTCATGCCCCAGCTGGGTTGAATGCAAAGAAAACGGCGGGTTTTGTTTTCCGACGATAGGCAAAAGCAAGTGCATAAAAGAGGAAAAAGGCTGTGTCTGCGGCGGATGTCCGGTCACAAAAAAAATGAAGCTTAAGCATGTCTATTACTGCACTAAAGGCTCTGAGAAGGGACAAACAGGAGGGTAACACTTCTAGTTTTTGTCCATATGGCATATTGGCCTGCTCTCATATGAGGAAGATGCCCTTAATCCCTATTTTACTGGTAACTTGCAATCGAGACGTATAGCAGCATTATTGTTGCAGCCCATACATTATAGCCCATACTTCCTGATGTTTAAGCAAAGGTTTTTCCCGCCCTTCTCAAACATAGCATTGGCTTTTGTGATGATGCTCATTGCAGCCTCAATGTCGTTAGCATAAAAGATAGTTTCCAAATCTTCTTTTCCCAAAAACCCTTTCTTCAGCGGCCATTTTTTAATCCAGGAAATCAGGCCGGGCCACATCTTCCCCATCAAAATAATTGGTGTCTGGCAGATATGCTTCACCTGAACGAGCTGCCATGTGTAAAACAGCTCCAGCAAAGTGCCGATGCCTCCTGGAGCCACAACTACGACATCCGCCAGAGCCATAAAATGATCCAGCCTCTCTGAAAACCTTTTGAAATCTTTTTTCACATCAAGATGGAAGCTGTCCCGCTGCTCTTTTGGAAGCTGGATGGTCAATCCTATGGAATGCCCCACTCCACCTTTCCTGCCTACATGATGCCCACTCCGGCCTTTCCTGCCGGCATGATGCCCCCTGCTGGCAGCATCCATGAGCCCGGGCCCTCCGCCGGTGATGATGTCAAAGCCTGCTGCTCCAATCTGTTTTGCAAGCGAATAGACCATCTTGTAGCGCCAATCACCTTTTTTGATCCTTGCCGAGCCGAAGAGCGCAATCCGGAAATGGCTGCTGAGCTCCTCATTATCAAATTTATCTGCCATACATTGTCTAAGAAAGCGCTTTTACTTAAAATTATCGGCTGTTGCATTGATTTGAAATGCCATTCAGAAAACAACTGGTTACCTCATTGACTGCCAGGGAAGCCAATCCCTGTGATTCCTCATTTTCGGTTTTCTCGGAATATTCTCTCCCCTTTCATGATTGGCAGCGGGCTTATAACTCCCCCATCCAGCTCGGCCATCCCCTCAATATCCATCGTCAGCTGCCCATTGTGAAGGTAACTTTTCCAGTTGTCCATAAGGTCAAAGCGGGCAAAACGGTTTTTATTGTTCTCTTCAGGCTTATTCTTTGTTTTAATGTTTATCCCTCTGAGGGCATCATTTTGCTCCGAAGTCATCAGGCGAAAATTGAAGGAGAGGTATCCGGTCAGCCATTCTTCCCCAAAGGGGGTTATCGTTGCGGTGACCCTGTCCCCTTCCGCTGAGATCAGGAAAGGGCTCTTTCCCTTGCTTTCCATGCCAATGTCTCTGATAAAAACCTTGTTTTCTTCAGCATAAAGCCTGAGATGATAATCCGCAGCTGAAGAGTGGATGGTAATTTCCGTTTCACCCCGATAGCCTCCGAGAGGCAAGAATGCTGGTGAAAATTTATCCTTGAGAATAAGCGTGTGATATCCTGCGTTACGGAACTCCTGGAACAAAGCCCGCTCCCTTTCAAAGATCGCGTCAAGCTGGTCACCAAACATTTTCTTATATTCAGGCATATTTCCCAGCTTAGAAAGGCTCCTGGTTTTGACAGCATTTGATAATCGGATAAATTCATCCTCACCGACAGCCATAAGCCTGAAACGATTGGCCATGCTGATAGTGTAAAGCCTGTTCCCCGATTCGTATTCATCTGGGAGAAGGAATTCTAACGGCTGGGAATGCCTGGAAAAAAACCAATTTTTTAGGAATAAAGATAATGGAACAGCAGCGGCAATACCCTCTACCACATAGAATAAGGCCCTTCTCCGATTCCTGTCCGGCTTGCCTTGCGGAACTGGCATGCTGCTCTCCTGCTGAGAAAGCTGTTCATTAACCAGGGCAAAATACCGCTCAGCATAAGGCTCCAACAGCAATGAGGGATGATGAGAGTTCCCAAAGCTGCCGCCGGGAATCTCCTGAGGCATCGTAAAGCCAGAGAATTGATTTGAAAGCTTATGAGCGTAAGAAAGATGGGACAAAGCAGTTTCCCTGACAGGATATAATTCCCCAACTCGATGGTATCTGTTTTCCAATTGGGCCCTCATCAGGGTTTCCTTTTCGGTGTGTCCCCTATCCTTTTCACGCAGCCGTTCAATATCTTTTTCAATCCCTGTTCGAAGTTTGCCGGGAGTCATTTCATTTAATCTTGCCATTAAAATATCACTATCTTCTTTGAGCGTTTTGTGATGCTCCTGCATGTTTTCCAATTTTCTCTTTTTATCTGATATTTCTGATTCAAGAGTCTCAATGCCTGAAGACTGTTCAAAAAGCTCAATTCCCTTGAGGCCATGGCAATACATCTCAAAAAGCCCGTGATTAAAGTTAGTTGCAGCATCAATACCGCCTGGCAGCCCCGCCTTTTCGAGTTTCCATCTCCCAGCAAAATAATGAGAAACCCTCTCTTCAAGATGAACTAACATGATTCCACTCAAGAGTAGCTAATAATTTATAAGCTTTATGTTCAGGTTAACCTTATGATTTGCGAGTGCAAACAGTTGGAGTTAAGAATTCTTTACGGTCAAAGATTAACCTCGATAAAACTCCGACAAAACCCTAAAGCGACGCAAGAATTTTTGCCATCTTTTTATCGAACTCAAGACTGTGGTGCCTGAATTCTTGAACTGCCTTATCAACCGCAGCTTTATTATTTTCAAGAAATTCATAGAATTCTTTGTCAGTCATGGGGCACCTTTATTCAAAGTCTTCGATTTTGTCCTATAAATACCTTTCGTTTTTGATTTCCTATTTTCAACCAAAAGATGATAAAGCCCGTCATACCTTGTATAGACATCATTAAGCTTGAATTCTAAAATATGCTTATCCTCAATCAGCTTTGAGAGCATGCTTTCCAACATTTTTATCCTAGACTCCATGACGAGTTTGTGAATTGAGAATGTTGTTAAAACCACTATCGCAAATATTGATATCACGAAAACAATTGCCTGAGAATCCTTGATGAGAAATGTCAAGAAGACCAAAGCTCCCTGTTCAAGGGTATACAATAAAATAAAAAGAAATTCAAGAATAGACCTATTCTCAAAAGAAAATTCCCTGAGGTTAGTCCAGAATGTTGATCATCCACTGAATAATTTGCCGTGCCAGGATAGCATAGCAGGCAGGGATTTCAAACTGCCTTAAATAAATTTAGGTGGTAGGGCATATATAAAAAGATGACAAATCAAAACATTTATATTGCGTTTAAATCCACTTAAGTTTATGGGCAAAGTCGATATCGAAACCATCCCTGTAAGCTTGTTGCCTGATAATAAAATAGGGGAATTCCTGAAGAAGAATTCACTTTCTCTTACTATTGATGAATGCAGAAAGATCGTTGCCCTTATCGGCAGAGACCCGACGCTTGCCGAGCTCCACGTCTTCAATATCGAATGGAGCGAGCATTGCTCCTACAAGTCGAGCAAGGAGACCTTAAAGCTCCTCCCAACCTCGGGACCGACGGTGATTTTAGGGCCGAAGGAAGATGCCGGCATAATGAAGTTCGCAAAGATTGATGGGGCCCAGTATGGCATTGTCGTTTCGCATGAGAGCCACAACCATCCCTCACAGGTCGTCCCCTATGAGGGCGCAGCCACCGGAGTTGGAGGCAACATCAGAGACGTGCTCTGCATGGGCGCCCATGTCATCTCTTCAGGAGATGCCTTGCGCTTTGGTAATCCTGAAGGAAAGAACAGGAACAAAGTCAAATATACTGCAAATGCAGTCATTGATGGTGTTGCGGGATACGGAAATCCTTTGGGCGTCCCTATCATCTGCGGCGACACTTTCTTCTCTGAGAGCTTTGATGAAAACTGCCTTGTCAATGTTGTTGCTTTTGGCATCGTTCGTGAAGACCAGGTCATCCATTCATGCGTGCCTGAAGGCGGTGAAGGATATGATATCATCATTGTCGGAAAGGCAACGGACAATTCGGGCTTTGGCGGCGCTGCGATGGCCTCAGTCATCCTAGATGAATCCGACGAAGAATACAATAAAGGCGCTGTCCAGGTTCCAGACCCTTTTCTCAAGAACGTCATCGTCAGGGCGACAGAAAAAGTTTTTGAGGAATCAAGGAAGCAGAAAATCACTCTTGGCTTCAAGGACATGGGGGCAGGGGGCATTATGTGCTCAACGTCTGAGCTCTGCAGCTCCGGAGGATTTGGCGGGATTGTTGACCTCAGCAAAGTTCATGTCTCGATGAAAGGCCTGCCCCCTTATGTGATCGCCTGCGGAGAGACGCAGGAAAGGTTCACCTGGATAAGCCCGCCGTCATTCACCCCGACGATATTAAGAATCTACAATGAGGATTTTCAGCTGCCCAAAGTTTCCGAAGGGGCAAGAGCTTCAGCTATCGGGAAGGTGACAAAAGAAAAAGACTTCATCCTCACCTTCGGCGGCAAGACGGTCTGCAACGTGCCTGTTGATGTTGTGACAGAAGGGATCAGATACAAGCGGGAAAAACGAGCTCCAAAAAGAGAATTCACTGAGCCAGACATACCCGAGCCGAGGGATTTTGGAAAGGCTGCGCTTGAGGTATTGCGGCAGCCCAATATCGCATCAAAAGCCCCGATATTCAGGCATTATGACACCGAGGTGCAGGGCCTTACCGTCATAAGGCCGGGTGAAGCAGACGCAGGAGTCCAGGCTCCTATCCCCGGCAAATTTGCGGGAATGGCAGCGGCGCTTGACCATAATCCAAGATATTCCCACATCAATCCTTACCTTGGCGCCGCCAACGCAGTTGCAGAGTCCATGAGAAATGTTGCAGCCGTCGGAGCTGTTCCGTATGCGATGACAGACTGCCTGAACATGGGCAATCCTGAGGTCCCGGAGTCATTCAACGATTTTGTTGAGACGGTAAAAGGATTGAGCGATGCCGCAAGAGCTCTCTGGCTCAAGGGGCATAAGGAAACTCCTGTCCCTTTTATCTCAGGCAATGTCAGCTTTTACAACGAAAGCGCATCAGGAAAACAGATTGACCCGAGCCCGATCGTCTGCTGCATCGGATTTCTGGAAGATTACAGAAAAGCGATAACGATGGAGCTGAAGAACACGGAGAATATCATTTTCATTGCTGGAAAGCGTAAAGATGAATTGGGGGGCAGCGCTTATTATGCCCTTCGCAGCGAGTATGGCGCAAACGTCCCGAAGGTTGATTTTGCTGAGCAGAGAAACATGATTTATGCCGTCATTGACTGCATCGGCAGCGGATTGCTGGAAAGCTGCCATGACATTTCCGACGGAGGGATGCTGGCAGCAATCGCTGAGATGATACTGGCAAAGCAGGGCGATGAAAAAGTTGGCGCAGAGATTGATATTGGTGATTTGGGCTATGAAAATAAATCTGGCAATACCGGCTTAAGGGCAGATAAGCTCCTGTTTTCAGAAACCCCGGGATTTATCTTCGAGGTTAAGAGGGGGAATGCCGTCAGGGTCAAAGAAATTTTTAAAGGCTACACCATCAATGTTGATAAGTTGGGAAAAACAACGGACAATGGGAGCCTGGTCATCAGGCAGAACGATAAGCCAATTCTTGATTTGGCTTTCAGGCAGATGGACGAAGCGTGGTCTAACGGCCTTCTGGAGGCGCTGAGATGACAAAGCAAAAAAAGAAGATCGCTGTCATCTGGTTCCCGGGGACAAATTGCGAGGATGAGAGCAAACGGGCATGCGAATCTGCGGGCATGGAGGCAGAGATTATCCGGTGGAATGATACCAAAAATCTTGAGCATTTTGATGGGTATGTTATTCCCGGAGGCTGGAGCTATGAGGACAGGATACGTGCAGGAGTGATTGCAGCGAAAGACCCCCTGGTCATAGAGGTCAAGAGACAGGCAGAGCGGGGAAAGATTGTCCTCGGCATCTGCAACGGCTGCCAGGTTCTGGTCGAGGCCGGACTCATTCCCGGAAATTCTGAGAATACTGAGAAAGGAATTTGGGAAACTTCCAGGGAGAGGAATCGGGAAATAGCTAAAGAAGGAACGGGAAGTGAAGGTGTCCAAAACGGAAAGATTACGATGGCACTTGCCCCCAATGTCAATCCGATTGTCTCAGGCTATTTCTGCGCATGGGTCTATGTCAAAAAAATTTCTGGGAAGGAGAATGCCTTTTCGAGAGGTATTCCCGATATCATGCCGATACCAATCGCCCATGGCGAAGGAAGATTTGTGACAAAAGACAAAAAGCTCATCGCAGAGCTTGAGAAAAACGGCCAGGTCCTTTTCAAATACTGCGGCGAAAACGGGAATGTGGCTGACAGGTTTCCGATAAACCCAAACGGCGCAGTGTCCAATATCGCAGGGATTATCAATCCAAGAGGGAACGTCCTTGCCATGATGCCCCATCCTGAACGGGCATCCTGGATGCACCAGGTTCCCGGGCACATCAGGGAAGGTGAAGCTCCCGGGCCAGGAAGGAAGATATTTGAGAGCATGAGGGATTACCTTATTAAGTAAATAGTTTGTCATGAATGCTGGCATCAAAGTGTGTAAAGGGCAAAATCACTTTGCTCTTTTATCCAATCTTAAAATACCAAAATGAACACCATTGAACTCTTTGTCGGGCTGAAGATTCCTGATACTACGGCAATAACTACTTTGCAGGCTGTCCACGCACTTGGCAAAAAGGGAGTGGCAAAGCTGTCCAGAGAAATCTACTACAAGTTTGTTTTTGAGGGTGATGTTGATTCATTTTCACAGAGGATTTCCAGGGCTGACGTCCTTGTCAACGCGAACAAGAACAGCTGTAAGGTTCTGAAGGAAGGCGAAAAGCTCAATGCGGCAAAAGGTGCTGTCTCTGTTCTTGTCCGGGATACAGGCGATAAATGCATTGGGCTGCTCAAGACATTGAGGGAACGCCTGGGATTCAAGGAGCTCCTCGGCATCGAAAGAGGAATCTTCTGGACACTGCACTTTAGCAAGGATGCCAAAAATCCGGAAGAAGATGCGATGGAGGTTGCAGATGAATTACTGCACAATAGGCATTTTCAGGAGGCGGTGGTTTACAGGACTTCATGAATTAATGTTTTTCCCTTGGGAACTGGTGTAAGTGTGGTTAAAATGGAAACAAGCAATGCTATCGCAGTCTTTCAGGGAAAGAGCATCAGGAGAGCCTGGTATAATAATGAGTGGTGGTTCTCTGTGTTTGATATCATCTCTGTCCTTACTGGCAGCGCTGACCCCAAGCAGTATATCAAAAAGATGCGAGGTCGTGACCCTTTCCTGAATGCGAACTGGGGTACATTCTGTACCCCCCTTGAGCTCCTTGCCCCGGATGGAAAGAAAAGGGAAACAAACTGTGCTAACACAGAAGGGGCATTTCGGATCATTCAATCCGTTCCTTCATCGAAGGCTGAGCCATTAAAGTTATGGCTTGCCAGAGTCGGCTATGACAGGGTAAAAGAGATTGAAAATCCCGAATTGGCTCAAAAACGCATGAAGGAGCTCTTTAGGGCCAAGGGTTATTCTTCCGATTGGATAGAAAAAAGAGTAAGGGGGATAGCCATAAGGGATGAACTTACCGATGAATGGGGCAAAAGAGGCCTGCGAACAGAGAAAGAATACGCAATTCTTACAGCTGAGATATCCAAAGCAACCTTTGGGATGGGACCAAGCGAATACAAAAAATTCAAAGGGTTGCAAAAAGAAAACCTCAGAGACCATATGGATGACATAGAACTCATCCTCACCATGCTTGGAGAGGCCACAACAACCAGATTTACCAAAGAACGTGATTCCGGGGGGTTTCCAAGGCTGGAAAAAGACGCAATGGACGGCGGGGACGTTGCCGGCTCAACGCGAAAGGATATTGAGCAAAAGCTTGGGAGCAGTGTCATCTCAAGCGGCAATTTTTTAGAGAAACCGGAAGAACAGAAAAGGCTTGAGCAAAAAAAGAAAGAAACATAATTTTACTTCAGGGGCAAAAGGTTAATGACTGGGACTTTTAATACACCTCAAGGGGATTGAGATATCGAGAATGTTTTATTCTTTTTCGGCTTTTGGAGAAAAGAAGAGATTCCACATCAATCCAAGCCTGCTTTTCTTAGAACTTCGCTAAAGGGGATCCTTTTCCCGCTTCTCAGCTCCTTTCTTGATTCCTCAATATCGCTTTTGGCTTGTTCAGACAGCTCTAGAAAATCCTCATGAAAACATGGCTTAAGCTCACGGATATCATTCCGAATGTTTGCCAATTCCTCAAACACCTGCTCGATTTTTACTTCCATATCTATCTAAAAGGCTGATTAGTTTATAAAACTTACGAAGAGCATTTGAGGTGTGAATCCGGAAGAAGAGGCGATGGAGATTGCAGATGAATTACTGCACAACAGGCATTTTCAGGAGGCAGTAATTTACAGAAGCGGATAAGATATTAGGATTATTCACCGATACATATTTAAACTTCTGCTTTTGAGGTATCCTAGGAAACATGGCAAAAGCATTGGTGATCTTCGCATCAGAATCTGACCAGGCAGTCTTCAGGCCCCTTATTGACGGGCTGAAAAAAGAAAATATCTCCTATGAGTTCCATATCTGCTCAGTCCACAGGAATCCTGAAGGGCTCGACCCTTTGCTTAAAGGCGATTATTCTTATGTCATATCAGGAGCAGGATTAAGCGCTGCGCTTCCTGGCTCCATCGCATCAAAAATCACAAAGCCTGTCTTCGGGATACCATGCAAAGGGAATTATGAGGGCCTTGATGCGATGCTCTCTATCATGCAGATGCCTCCCGGGATTCCTGTTCTCGGCGTCGGTGTCAACAGGTTTGAGTCGGTCTTTTCAGCTGCACAAAAGCTGCAAAAGCCGTTCTTTGAGATAAACCTTGTGTCCGAAAGCCACAGCAGGGCGATGGAAAAAGCAGAAGCGGTGCTGCGGGAGTTTGAGATAATCTTCAAGAAATCTGATGCTATTGAGCAAAATGCGATCAACATAGAATTTGTGCAGCTTGACGAAGACATCCCTGAGAAGGATGCCCTGGTCATCTACTGCCCTCTCCTGCTTGAGGAAGATGACAGGGCAGAAGCTGCCCTTAATGTGCTGAATCAAAGCGCCCACGGATTATGGGTCGGGCTGAATAACGGCGTGAGCGCTGCTCTTGCCGCAATAGAGCTGATGAATCTGGACGGCAAATATTCCTCGAGGATCGAGATGTTCAGGGAAAGCCTGAAGCATAAGAAAAAGAAATAAGGTTTACCCTTTAGGTATGAATTAAGCTCCGGCAAGAGCGGCTCTGCCATCCTAAGGTCAAAACTCAACTGCCTAACTGAATCGGGCTCGTCGTGGGGGGCCGCCCTCCGTCCGCAGACCGGAACGCTCTTTAATCCCATCCGGGGACACAGAGCCTCTGCCAAATCAATCAAGAGTTTTGAAAACCCTAAGAAACGAAGTTTCGTGGGTGCCAATAATACGTGAGCATTATTAAACATGGCAGTGCCGCTCCGAGGGGAGCTTAATTCATACCCCTTTAGAATAAAAATAAAGAATTTGCGGATTAAGAACAATGGGATTCGACTTCTCAAAAATAAAGGTAAAGGAACCGGGCCATCTGCATTTCGGGACTGCCGGAATCCCGATCTCTACCGATGAAAGAAACACCATCGGAGGGATTAAGCAGGTTAAACGCCTCGGCCTGGATGCCATGGAGCTGGAATTTGTCCACAGCGTCAACTTAACTCCGGAAAGGGCTGCTGAGGTTTATGAGGCAAACAGATCAGAGAATGTCCTGCTCACCTGCCACGGGCAGTATTACATCAACTTAAGCCCGCTGGAAAAAGCGAAGCAGGGGGCAAGCAGGGCGCGCATCCTCAAGGCAGCTGAAATAGCAAGGATGGCAGGCGCATGGTCACTGACCTTCCACTCCGGCTTCTACATGGGAAGGGAGCCCTCAATCGTCTATCCTATCATCAGAGAGCAGCTCAAAAAGATAGCTGACGAGCTGGATGAGAACAGTAATAATATATGGATCCGGCCTGAAACGACAGGAAAAGGCACTCAGTTTGGCGAGCTGAAAGAGATACTTCAGTTAAGCCAGGAAATTGAGCAGGTCATGCCCTGCATAGACTTTGGGCACCTGCATGCGAGAACAAATGGAAAGAACAATTCCCCCGATGAGTTCCGGCAGATACTCTCTTCCGTCGAGAAATCTTTGGGCAGAAAAGGGCTTGACAATATGCATATCCACATGACGGGCATTGCGTATGGCGAGAAGGGCGAGAAGCACCATCTCAATCTTGATGAATCTGATTTCAACTACAAAGAACTGCTGAAAGTGTGGAAGGAATTTAAGATAAAAGGCGCAGTCATCTCCGAAAGCCCGAATGTCGAAGTGGATGCGCTGATGATGAAGAGAGAGTTTTTGAAACTGTAATTGGAACTATACTTACGGACAAAAATAATTATACAATTGTTGTCCGTTCGTAATACGAAAAAACACTTATGTTTTTTGTATCCCGCAGGGGTAAGCAAACGACATGTTTTTGTCTAAACATAAGCATTCCGCAGAATGCTTAGTGCTCAAAAACCGTAACAAATTATTATTACTTTTGCGGTTTTTGACATATTTGTGTCGTTTGCTACAATATTAAAGTTGATTAATCGTTGGGACGATAAGATGGCAAAAAATTTACCATATTTCTCTGGCTTGTAGTTATTGGCGCATTAATCTCCGGATGGGAAATAAATCATTCGAAGCCCAAGTATTCTGTTCATTTTTAGCGCTACATCTAGCGGGGGAGTTCCAATGCCGGTTTCATACCTTATCAATGTTCTTGGATTCAAACCAACTTCTTTGGCTAGAGTAGCAACATCCATTCTCATCTCCTCCCTCCTTTTTCTGTAATCTTCTCCAGAAACCAGATTGTGGGTCGGAAGGTTAAATGCGTGCCTTATATGGCTGTCAACCGCTGCGTCGGGATTTCTTAAATTGGCTTCGTAATTCGCATATGCTTGCCTGGAAATCGCTGCAAGAGCTGCAATCTCAAATTGGGTGTAATTCAGCACCGTCCGGTAATGCTTGTATTCTGCCCCCAATGACGGAAAGGCTGGCCTTGAAAATAGGCCATAGTGCCCTAACAACCCCCTTATTGAGGCTGCGAAAGCCTTAAGGTAGGCCTTTTTTGACTCAGGCATATTTGGCCTTTCACTATTGTGGCCGGCCAATCGGGCAATCGCCTCTAACGTTGAAATCCTCTCTTTTCCTTTTGAAAACCTCGTAGGTAGGCCACTATTTTGGGCATCCTTTACGAATATTGAAACTTCAAAGTCAGGGCAATGGTAAAGGGGAGCAAAGTTATCTCCCTCAGCAATAATTGCAAAATTTCCTATTTCTAAGTCCCTAGCAACAATGTTAAACAATACTGCCATTGGAAGGGACGCAAATATGTTTATCCCCCTCTTTAAGAGCTGAGTAAGGCCCCTGTTAAGGTTATAGGTCTGAACTGCGCTGGAAATCCTTTTAGCATTCATCAGGGAACTGAGCGATGTGGCGCTTGTCATCGAGTCATCTAATTGAGCTGGATCAAATTGCTTCTTTATTTTTAACTCAAGGCTGCGGATAAGTTCAACACCTTCCCTGATTGAGTCTGCCGAAGGTTCAGAAGCGCATATTGCCAGATAATCCAAGCGTTCCATATGATTTCCTATCCTGCCATCGAGGATAGAATCGATGGTATTTTTGTCCATGTTAAGCCTTGCCACCTTGTTGATGCTGTTTTTCAAAAGAAAGATAACTCTCCGACAGGACATTAATCCTGGTTTCTGTAGATTCTTTAATCGCCTTATTGAACGTAGCTCTATTGTATCCCATCGCCTCTGCCAGGTTCCTTTTTACATCAGAAAGACTTTTTGTATCTCTTGTGATCTTGACCTTCTCAAAATAAAAGAGTGCAAGGAAATAATGGGCATCCGCAAGCTGGATTGGGTTTTTTCCTGTTGGCGACTTTGTTATCGCATGATAAAAATTAATACCCTCTTCGAGAAGATTGACTTTTTCCCCATCCTCTTTAAGATTACCGAGGAGCTTTGGGACGGTAGCCCCGAAATAGTAGGATGCACGGCTCTGATACCTTTTTCCATCATAGCCCAAACATCCAAAAAATTGGAATGCCTCTTTGTTGATGTCCAACAGAGTCCTATAATGGCTTGCCCATATTTCATTCGGATCATTAAACAATGGCTGTGGGAATCTAGGTATACTGTCAAAAATAGTATAAAGGGAATAAACTATTTCCGGAGAAAATAAGGAGGCACGAAGCTTTTTCAAGAGGGCAAATGATGCAGTTATCAAGGCATGAGGTTTCCTGGAGGAATTTTTCTTCACGATGTGGCTGGTAGCTTCAACAAGCTCCTTCAATTCTTTTGTTTGGAGGGTAAACTTCGGGTTTTCCCTAAAATACTGGAGGATATTGGCTGCTCTTTCCACAATTCCGCCATCTTCTTTTAAATCACGTGACAATGCAACATAGTCTTTGAGCGTCGGTTCTGGCGGGAGGGCTGAAATTTGAGGTTGGGGGGGCAAGGTGGATTCAAGATCACCTTCAACATCATAAGCTGCCAGAATAGCCTCTTCAAGGGGCGATATCAATAGAGGGGAGACTGGCCTTGAAGTTGGAGGACTTTTAACAAAACCCACCGAAGTAAGATCATTATCAATTATTATTTGAAAATCCGGAAACAGTTCATTATGATAGGCAATAAGGACCCTTAAGTCCTCCACCCTTATTTTAACTCCTTTTAGGATAATGTCTAATTTCTGGCAAAGTGAAAGAAAATTTCTGAGCCCCCCCATTTTCTCATAGAGGCTGCTCTCACGCAAATCGAATAAATCCCCAGTTCCGCTGTTTTCATCAGGTGTCATTTTAGTTTAAACGATGGTATATCTCTATTATCCTAGATGTATTTGACAGGTCAATAATGTAGAGTGTCGGTGGGGATGTTTTGGCGCGGAGAGGAATGTCGCCTCTTCTGCAAAGTTCTGTGAACTTCTCGATGTCGAGATTATTTTCCCTGGCAAAAGCTCCACTTGTCATAACTTCTACAGGATATGCCCCGCGGAAATATTTTCCACCCCAAACAACCTTGCGTGGTGATTCGAGAAGAGACTTAGTATCGATTTTTGACGGATCCTTTGGATCAACCTTAATTGCTCCCGCATCAATCATTGCCTTAAATATTTTTTCTGGAAGATGCAAGACCTTTTTTGCTTGTTCCCTATCAATATATTTAGGGGGACCTTCTTCAGGGTATATGCCTCCAGATTCGGCTATCTGAGGCGGCATTGGGCTATGGAGGAGGTCCGAATACACCCTTTCCCTGACAGGTAGCTTGTGCATTTCGATGATTTCATCCAGTTTCTGGCGGTATGGCTCAAGAGACTCAAAAACTCTTGACATGACTGCTTCCTGAGGTTCTTTAAGGGGCTGCGGTTTCCCATGAAAAATACTAGTTTCTAAGAAATTCATAAATGGGGAAGTTAACATGTCAATTTCCGGCTTTATTTCCTTATAGTAAGATTCAATGAATTCCTTAATTCCGGGAGGGAGAAAAAAAGGCTTTATCTGAATATTTGAATCGATAAGCTCTGATAGTTCAGCATTCCCTTGTTTTTCTGTATTAGACTGCTCCGATGTTGCAGCTTTTAGGAGGAATTCCCCAAGATGGCCGAGAAACTCAGCAAGTTTCGATTGTTTAAGGCCAAAACAAATGTCTATAGCATGGTAAACCCCGTTATCACAAACTCTAACATTTGACTGCCTTGTGTATTCAACAGATGGTTGCCCAAATGCCTCTATCTGGAAATCATGCCATATCTTAATATTGAAGTAGGCATAGATAAAATCAATGAGGGTGTGCGGTGGAATGGGCAGGCTGGCATCGATTGGGAGAATGACGCGAACCCCTTCATAATCCTTGGTTTTTATAGGTGTGACAGCAATATATACGGTTTCCTGCTGTTGAATCACTTTTCTTAGCCTTTCTGCAGACTCTGCCTGTTGTGAAAGTGTTCTTAATTGCACTGTGAGCTGGTCTATCGTCTGCTTAGAAGAAGCTTGGCCCTCATGCTGATCTCCATGTTGGCACAATTCATCAACCTCTTTTCGCAAAGAGTGCAAATCTGCCCTGGCATAGGATAAGTAATCTTCGAGTGTATGAACTGGTGGCCTGCTACTTTCCCTAAAAGGTGCAAAATGGCCTTCCCGGCTGACTGCTGCAATCGCCTCACTCTTGCTTTTCAGTGTTTTTGCAGAATCTTCTAATGTTTTCGAAGCATAACCCATCAACTCTTTAACTACAAGAAATGCAAGCTTATTGAAGATGTAACTATATGTGAAGTTTGGAGATTCTGGCATAGATAACCTCAAAGCCTTTAATATTTTGCAATTGTCCTTAACAATCTCCCGAAGAATTTTCCAGCTTGATTTGGGTCATAGTTGCCATCTATAACAGCAAACTTATAATCAACAACCCCCCTTAATACCGAGCAAAATACATATTGCTCTAAAGAAGGTGGACCGCCCCTAAGGGCTTTTACAAACATAGGATGATCTCTATTGACAAGGACTTCACCGCCCTGCTCATTAAGCTCGATATGGGGCCCCTCTTCTCCTGCATTGTAAAGCCGGACAATGAAGATATGGCCAGCAACATTAAGCTCTTTTCTTCCGATACGCAATTTTCTTGGTTTTGGCTCGCCCTCAACAGGCTCTGTTCCTTCCGTTTTTTCCCCTTGAGCATCGGAAATTGGCTTTGCTCTCCCAGTATAAACCCTTTGGGGTAAACCTATTGTTGACCCTTCTTTTTCTGCATCTACTCCTGAAGTGTTATCCGCAAATAATTTAAATTGGCGCAAAGCACTGCTAACATAGGTGGAAACAGTGTCAAGGACGTTTTCTACAGCCTCGTCAATTGTCTCTTTTTTCCTTTCTTCAACTTCCTTCGCGAGATCAACCATTCGCCTCCTAATTTGACCGTAAATTGTCCTTAACACGGGATGGTTGTTATCGGTAAATGTATCTCTGTTAGCGGAAAGCATGTCAACAAGGAAATCAGCATCAAATTCCCCATACACCCTGTGTTTTAATAGATGAAAATTTAGGATATCATCTGGATCATACATATGGCCATCTCTGATTGTTATTTCGCTGTTGACCACAGGATATATCCCTGAGTCATCTGAATGCATTGCCTTTTCGGCAACTTTAAACCAGCCCCTTACTGTCTGCTGTCTCCCATGATGATCCTTCAGTGGGAACTCTATTGAATGTTCTTGAGAATCTTTGAGGTATTGGTCAATGTAATGCTCAACCGCCTTTCCATTTAGGGTGACTTTAAAGTCCTCCCTTCGGACTGGCATCCTTTTTCCAATCTCAACCCTAAGCTGTTCGAGAAGCTCATTACGCCTCTGCTTAAAATTATCATTGAGGCCATATATCTCTATCGTTGTCCCGTTCGGCTCAGTAGCGCCAGAAATCTCAGGCCTTTTTTTGTACTCGGGGAATTTTATCCCTGATACTCTTTCTGCAGCCTCGATTTCTTTAAAATTGAGGTTATAAGTAATTTTATTACCGCCTTTAACTGTTGTTACTCTCAGCCCATCCCCCATTCTAAGCCCTGCAATCGTCCCAACTCCATAGTAACCCATATAACTTCTGCCTTTATCGGTCTTTCCTGACTTTGGCCTTGGGCTTTCTCCAACGGTCAGGAAATTAACAAGCCCACTAAGGTCCATCCCCTTGCCATTATCCCTAACTGTCACAGATGCCCGTCCAACATCAACACTTACATAGGTTGCATCAGCATCCCATGCATTCCTTACGTATTCAATTATTGGGGAAGCCCTTGAAGTGTACAACCTCTCTGAAACTACCCTAAGAAGGCCAAATTTAGGATCCAACCCCAATTTTATGACAGCATCATCAAGGGTCTTTTTTCCCGGTTTAATGCCATTGGCATCGTCTTTTTCAGCCATATAATCTCTAAGTTAGGGGAAATTGCGTGGCTTTAAAAAGATTTCTATCAATCACTACTAAAAAATAATGAATTGATATATCAAACGACACAAATTTTGCCAAAGCCACTGAAGGCCTTTCAGGAGTGGACATAGCCGGCATCATAGGCAATGCATACTTTGAGCGATACCGGAGAATGAATTCAAACGGTGGTGAGGCTTACAAGCTAAATACTGGCCATTTTCTTGAATCTTTAAAAGGATTTCGTGAGAATGACTTATATGGCAATTGAGGCAGCTCATCCAGTATTTAGGGCTTTATCCAAAGCCCTTCGGCTCCGTTCAAGATCTCGCTTCGCTCGGGTTAGCAGCTTAAAAATCGTAAATATTCTTTCCGTTTGCTGACATGCTTAGAAATCTTTTATGATTTCTGGCACCGCGCAAGGCGGTTCCCCGATGGGGATAATCCAGCGTTCCGGTCTGCGGACGGAGGGAGAATCTTGCGTTCCGGTTGCTTCGCAACGGAGGGCGGCCCCCTTGTCAGCTTGATTCAATGGGCAAATGATTTTTACTTTAGGCTGCTAACCTATATTTTGAACGGAGCCCCAAAGCCCTTCGATAGCTATTTATACTTCCTTTTTTTCCTTTAACCCATGCCATTGGTAGAATATATTGGGTCTGTTTCAAAGGTTGAGAGCATAACACCCAATGTTATTGTTCTTGAATTAAAAGTATCTTCAGAATTTAAATTCGAAGCAGGGCAGTTTGTCAACTTTAAGCTCAGTGATGGAACCAAGGCTCTTCCAAGGCCATATTCAATACTAAGCGCTCCGTCAAAAAAGGGTGTTTTGGAATTCTGCATAAAGCTTGTTGACGGCGGTTTTGCATCGGAGATTTTTAAAAAGATAATCATTGGAGAAAAGATAACATTCAAGGGTCCTATAGGGGGATTTAAGTTTGCAAAGGACAGCTTAAACATAAGGCACTGCCTCATAAGCACAGGAACAGGCATTGCCCCTATGATGTCGATCCTTAACGAGAATCTTGGAAAATTTCCAGACAGGCAATTTGAGCTTATTTTTGGCACTAAAACAAAAAAAGACATATTGTTTGAGGGTGAGCTTAAAAAACTGAAAAAAGAGCATAAAAACTTTGATTATAAAATCACATTGAGCCGGGAGGATTGGGAAGGCCCGACAGGAAGGGTGCAGCAGCTTATCCCTGACGATGTCCTGAACACTGACTTTTACATCTGCGGCCTGAAGGAGATGGTCATCCACACCAAGGAGCTGCTGTTAGGCAAGGGTGTCAAGGGTGCGGATATCAAGGTTGAGAGGTATACTTAATTAAGATAAAGCTTAAAAATCCTGCCTCAACTTCACTATAAAATGGGAAATCACAAAGGGCTGTTTTTGGAATTGCTGACCGGTGAACCTGACCAAGAGGCAGTTGAAATTGTTGAGGACCTTTTCGTGCAATGTCCCAACGGAGTTCCATTGGAAGCCATAAGAGAAAGGCTTCTCAAATGCCTTAAATATGACCCAAGCAAACTAGTAAATTTTCGCCAAATCCCTGCACAACAGGCAAAAACGTTAGGAGTCGTCTATTTCCCAATTATTGGGAGTGGAAGCGAAATGAGTGTCTGCCGCCCAGACAGGATTTACAGATAACTCCTTTTTCCGCTAATTTTTAATACCGGCAGTGTTCTATGGGGTCAATGGCGGGATTTCAAATCAATAAAGTTTATTCAATCCTCAAAAAGGAAGTTCTTAACTTTAAAGTCCCAGTCGTTGATCTGATTGAGATGCAGACCCATGACCCCTTCAAGGTTCTAGTCACAACGATGCTTTCCGCAAGGACAAAGGATGAGACGACCCTTGAGGCTGCAAGGAGGCTGTTTGAAAAGGTTAAAGCTCCGGAAGATTTCAAAAATCTTTCTCTCGGTGAGATCCAAAGCCTTATCTATCCTGTCGGCTTCTACAAGAACAAGGCAAGATTTCTCAGGAACCTCCCCCTGACGCTGGAAAACGAATTTGCCGGAATGATTCCCCAAACGATTGAAGAGCTGATAAAAATAGGCGGCGTCGGAAGAAAGACAGCAAACCTTGTTGTTTCAGTCGCATTCAGAAAGCCAGGTATGTGCGTCGACACCCACGTCCACCGCATCATGAACAGGCTGGGGTATGTCAGGACAAAAAATCCCCATGAGACCGAGATGGCATTGCGGAAAAAGCTGCCGCTGAAATACTGGGAAAACATCAATTCGATGCTGGTAGCATTCGGCCAGAACACCTGCAGGCCGATTTCGCCATGGTGCAGCCGGTGTCCGATAAGGAAGTATTGCCTAAGGTCAGAGGTTAAGAAGTCTAGGTGAGGGGGGGTAAAGAATAAAGATAGTTGAGTCCCTTTGGCCAAAATTCAGGATTTCTCTCGGAAAATAATGAAGAAAAACCCAAAGTAAGTTTAGCCAAGCTACCGGTTCTCAAAAAGCTCACTTGGACTTTTTTGATACCAGTTGGTAACCAAAAAGTTTAAAGATAGGGCATCCGGCACAACACATCCATGCGCAATCTTATCAACGAGATTAATGCCCTGAAAGATTCTCCGGTGGGGAGAAGTGTTAATAAAAGATTATCGGAATTCTCTTCTTTTCAAAAAAGGCCGGCGCAGGACTGGTTCTCCGAGCTTTGCTTCTGCCTCTTAACATCAAATTCAAAAGCCAAAACTGCATGGAATATCCAAAACGAGCTTGGTTATGATGGATTCATGGCTTTGACCAGGGAACAGCTTTCCCGGCGCATTCTCGCAAACAAGCACCGCTTCCACAACACCAAAGCATCGTTTATCGTCGAAGCAAGGAAGCATCCAGGCATCAAAGACATAATAATTCCAATTATCGAGTCCTCTGGCGAGAGCGCAGCAAGAGAATGGCTTGCAGAAAACATCAAAGGATTAGGCTACAAAGAAGCCTCTCATTTTCTCCGGAATGTCGGCTATTTCGGCCTTGCGATCCTTGACAGGCACATCAACAGCATTATGCATAAGCACGGCCTGATTAAAGAGATTCCAAAATCTTTGGGCAGAAAGCAATATCTCGAAGTTGAGAAGAAATTCAAAGCTCTGGCGGATAAAGCAGATATGGCTCCGGGTGAGTTGGACATGTATATGTGGTATATGAAGGCTGGAAAGGTGCTGAAATGAAGGAATTATAAAACTATAAGCAGGATACCCCTGCCTAATTTTGATGTGTTTAAGAGTAATACTATTTTTTCGGCATTGCCCCAAGCTGCTCCATCAGGCCGAGCATATCTTCAACTGCCCACCGCTCAACAAACTTTCTATCTTTTATCCGGACAATCTCGATGCCATTGATAGTCACTTTCTTGCTGGTCGCTGAAATGCCCATGAACTCGCCTTTGTGGATGCAGGTCATAGCATATCTCCCCGTTACCTTATCCCCTTTCGCTATGATGTCATGATAAACTACATTGATATCTGAAAAAGCGCTAATGAAGTAAGAGAGCAGTTTTTTTACGCCGTCAGGGCCTTTGTTGGGCATTCCCGGAGGGACAGAATGATCGATAAAATCCGGAGCAACAAGCTCATCGACGACGGACAGGTTTCCCTTAAACACCTCTTCGTTGAACCTCTCCAGCAATGCCTTATTATTTTCTTCTTCCATGGCAGCACCCCCTGAGATAAGCTATGATGGGATAGTATTGGCCCCGATATTTAAGCATTTTGGGAACGGAAGCTTAACTATTAGGGGAAAAGCCAGCTTGGGTTTTTCCTAACCCGAGCCTAAGAACACTTAAAAACAGCAGCAGAATCTTACATCCGGCGCCGATGAGGATAAATTCGCTAGTGCCATCATGGCATGACGAGAGTTAGCTGAGGCGCCATTTTCATCTTTCTGAAATGAAATGGTTTGGATGCCGAAAAAACAAAAATGTTTATATAGTATTTATTATATACACTTATATAATATGGAACAAGCCACAATCTTGCACAGCCCAACTTTGGAGTCAGTAATCATGGTAGAAAAAACAATTCAAAAACACAGCCAGGAATGCGGCAAATACCAGCTCTGGAAGAAGCTGCCTAAACAGATGATGTATCAGACATTTCAGGTGATATTAGGCTACCTTGAGCAATCGGGAAAGATTCTGATTGACAAGGACGGCTGCATCATATGGACATATAATCCAGAAAGAATCAAACGGCTTATGAAAGAAGGACTTATAATACGATGACCAAAGCGATATCTGTAGCCTTTATTTCCCAGAAGATTAAAGAAGAATGGGAGGCCCTCCAGAAAGGAAAATTCCAGGATAGGCAGCTCTATGAATTCATTAAACGAGCTATTGATGACCTGAAATCGAACCCGACGTGCGGTATTAAAATCTCATTTTCCACCCATGTATTTCATGGGTGGTTGACAGCGAGATAACCAGTCTCGTGGAAAATGAGAACAAAAAATCCGACCCGAGCGACCGGAGGGAGCGAGCATACCGCCGGTCTATTGACCGGCGGTGGTCGGATTTTTTTGATTTCCAAAATACCTTTGGCCAATAGCCTATGTTCAAAAATTTGGGATAACCAACCTATGGAAGTATAATCTTCCCAACGCTTGGAGGTTGATTTACACCATTGAAGCCGATGAGATAAAGATAGTTAACATCATCCTTGAATGGCTAACCCATAAGGAGTATGAACGGCGATTTGGGTATTAGATAATTTCTTTATTGGTGGTTGTTATGGCCAATTCGCTAGTGCCATCATGGCATGACGAGAGTTAGCTGAGGCGCCATTTTCATCTTTCTGAATAGGGATATTTTGAGAGCGCCGACAGAAAACAAAAGTTTTTAAACCGACCGATTTTATCGCTTCTGAGGGAAAATGCTCAGTTTGACAGCAGAGAATTATACTTTTAATATGGAGTATATTCATTTAATGTTGATAGATATATGAAAAATTCGGAAAAACGCCGATGGGAAAAATCATCATTGAAGGAAGAGAGAAAGAAACAGCTGACGGAGAGAGCATCATCCCCGCCTGCGAAGAGCTGGGTGTCACCTTCGGCTGCCAGGACGGCATCTGCGGAACCTGCATCGTCGAAGTGCAGGAGGGCATGGAAGCGCTCTCGGAAAGGAATCAGGCTGAGGCCGACATGGGGCTTGAGCCCAATCAGCGGTTAGCGTGCCAGTGCAGGATGAAAACAGGCACCGTGAAGCTTAAATATTGATTGCTTTTTTAAGAAAATAATTGGAAAATAGAAAAGGGAGAGAGGGCCGGCAAAAAAAAATCATTTGGAAAAATCCACTAATTATGCTAAATCGCTGAGAAAAAAATGGTAAAAAAAATCCTCGCAAAATTCGAAGTCTCCTATCTTCAGGCATTGGACGAAGAGGGGAACGCAGACCAGCAGCTTATGCCAAAGCTTTCCGAAAAGGAGATGCTCAGGCTTTATGAGATGATGGTCCTTGTCAGGGCTTTTGATGACAAGGCTTTTTCCCTGCAGAGGCAGGGCAGGATAGGCACTTATCTTCAGATCAAAGGCCAGGAAGCTGCCCAGGTGGGGAGCGCGATGGCGTTGAAAGATGACGACTGGCTTTTCCCGATGTATCGGAGCGCAGGCGCCCTTATCGCAAGGAAACATCCCATGCACCTCATCCTTGCCTATTACGGCGGTGATGAGCGCAGCCTGAAAGCCCCTGAGGGCATCAACAATTTCCCCATCTGCATCGCAGTAGGGACACAGACGCTCCACGCAGCCGGCTCTGCTATCGCATCTTCGCTGAAGAACGAAAAATCCGTCAGCCTCGTCTATCTGGGCGACGGCGCTACCTCAAAGGAAGACTGTATGTCTGCGATGAATTTTGCCGGAGTGTTTAAGGCGCCGGTCATTTTCCTCGTCGAAAACAACCAATACGCAATCTCAGTCCCAAGAAAGACCCAGACAGCAAGCGAAACTATCGCCCAGAAGGCGATCGCTTTCGGGTTTGAAGGCATCCAGATAGACGGCAATGACATCTTTGGAGTCTATGGGGCAGTAAAAAATGCCGTCGAAAAAGCAAGAGCAGGAAAAGGGCCGACATTTATCGAATGCTTCACCTATCGCCTTGGCGATCACAGCACTTCCGATGACGCTGCACGATACCGGCTCAGGGAAGAAGTTGCCGAATGGCAGAAAAAAGACCCGCTCCTGAGGCTTGAAAAATTCTTGTCAAACCAGAAATTGCTCACCATCGCAAAAAAAGAGGAGATTCTTGAAAAGGCAAAGGAGAAAGTCGAAGAGGCTGTTGAAGCCTACGAAGCTATGGAACCTCCGGCAAAAGATGACTTTTTCAAATTCATGTTCAAAGAGATGCCCGAACAGCTCAAGGAGCAGCATGACGAATTCATGAGGTCGCATCTCTGATGGCAGATGGATATTTTTCCGTCCGAGAAGCTGAATCAATAATGGCAGTCATGAATATCGTTAGCATTTACCAACCCAAGAGGCTTAATCAATAATGGCAGTCATCCATATTACGGGCATTGTCCAGTCCAAGAGGCTGAATCAATAATGGCAGTCATGAACATTGTGCAGGCGGTGAACTCCGCATTGAAATGCGCCCTCGAAGAAGATAAATCAGTAGTTGTCCTTGGCGAAGATGTCGGAGTCAATGGCGGCGTGTTTAGGGCAACAGACGGGCTGCAGAAAATCTTTGGCCCGAAAAGAGTAGTTGACACGCCATTGTCTGAGCTTGGCATAGCAGGGGTTTCTGTCGGGATGGCAGTCAATGGCCTAAAGCCTGTAGCCGAAATTCAGTTTTCTGGGTTCCTTTATGCTGCGTTTGACCAGCTGGTCAGCCATGCCGGAAGGATACGGACAAGAAGCAGGGGAAGGTTTTCCTGCCCCCTTGTTGTCAGGACTCCGTCAGGAGGAGGCATCAGGGCATTGGAGCTGCACTGCGAGATGCCGGAATCATTTTTTGCGCATGCGCCGGGAATAAAAGTAGTCTGCCCGTCAACCCCGTATGACACCAAAGGGCTGTTGTTAGCATCAATCAAAGACCCTGACCCTGTGATTTTCCTCGAGCCGACAAGAATCTACCGTGCGATAAAAGAAGAAGTCCCTGACAATTTTTATGCCGTCCCCCTCGGCAAAGCAAGGATCGCAAAACAGGGCAAAGATGTTACCATCGTCACCTGGGGGGCGATGGTGAAATACACTCTTGATGCCGTTGAAAAGATAAAAAATGATATTGACGCTGAAGTCATTGACCTAAGGACTATCTATCCGTTCGACAGCAAGGCTATCCTTGAGTCGGTGAAAAAGACAGGAAGATTGGTCATCATCCACGAAGCTCCCAGGACTGCAGGCTTCGGCGCAGAAATAAGCGCAACTGTCAGCGAAAAAGGCCTTGACCTGCTCTCTGCGCCTATCGTCAGGATCACTGGCTATGACACGACTCTCCCATTCCCAAAATTAGAAAAAGAATACATCCCCGATGAGGCAAGAATCATTGCGGGGATAAAGAAAGTGATGGCATATTAACCGCAGGACTATAACCTTCCCTTAGATCAGCCGGTTAAAATAGATTTGAAGTTTGACACATTAAGAAACCTCAACAATATCGGCGAGGCGAGGGCGGGGGTCGCCCCATCGGGGTGCCCGAGCAGGGCAAAATTCCTCGGAGGAATTTTGACCGTCGAGCCCATCATTGTTGAGGTTTCCATTGGTATACAAGTAAAGTTTAAGTTTTAAAAAAAGCATTATCAAACAAACTTTAAAGGGGGCGAACACCATGGCATTTGAATTCAAATTCCCGGATGTGGGAGAAGGCATAACTGAAGGAACGGTTGTGGAATGGCTTGTCAAGGAAGGCGACGCAGTAAAATCAGACCAGATCCTTGTGAAAGTTGAGACGGACAAGGCAATAGTCGAGATCCCAAGCCCAAAGGCAGGGAAAATCCTTACTATCCATGCCAAAGCCGGCGAGGTCATCAAGGTTGATGCTGTCTTAGTGACGATAGAAGAAGCGAAGAGGAAGTAGCCCAGATTAATTCTTGAGCACAAAAACCATGGGAGAGCAGGATAAGAAGGGAGCCGGGAAGGACGAGCCTTATACGGGCAGTGTCGTGGGATTTCTTGAAGAGGCCAGCGAAGAGACTAAGAGAGTTGAAGCGCAGCCCGAGCCTTCTGCTCCCAGCAAGCCTGCGGTGAGAGCGATCCCAAGAGTCAGGATGCTCGCAAAAAAGCTGGGCGTTGATATCAATAATGTCAAAGGAACCGGGCCTGACGGCATGGTGACGGAAGAGGATGTGAAGAAAGCCCAGAAGTAGAGTTCCCATAAAATCGTTAGAAGATTTGTTCTCCATATACATGCCTTATATCTCTAATTTTGTGCCCAATTATTTTTATGATATATCACTTGATGGTGGTCATTTTAGAAAGGTTTATAAATTCCTCTGAATCTCCCCGACCATATGAAAAAAACGCCTCAAGATGATCCTTATGGCATCATCGAATTATTAAGGAAGAATCCCTCCTATGAGCCTAAATTCCATGATTTTAGTGAGTTATCTGGCTCTAAAGATGAAGATTTAATTTTTCCAACGGCACCAAAAAGTTTAGTTAATGATAAATCCCCCATAATAATTCAACATTTACTTGAAAAATATCCCACTCCTGGGCCAACAGTTATAGATGCCAAAACTCTTGATAAAATCTGCCTTTTTGGCGGTCTTGAGTTTAATGATGTGTTTCCAGAAGAAGCCAGGCAGGCATTAGGGCAGGCATTCCAAGACGAACTTCCAAAATACAACTCAAGGGCACATCTTGATGATTTAAGCCATTTACTTGAAGAAACCGAATTTAAGATTCCAAGGTTCACTTTGCAGGCAATCGATGCATATCTGCTAAGAAATATTTGGCAGCCAGGCAATAATCCAGGAGAGTTTACTGCGGAGACTCAAGCATATTCGCATGGTTCTCAAACGGGGGCAATTGGTTCAAAAACCCTTTCCTTAAGATTTGAAAAAGATAGAGCCATATTTGGCATTCAATCTGGTGGAAATGCCCTTGAATATCAGATTCAGCTTACGGCGGGGTCAGAGCAAAACGCATATGGCAGATGGAATGTTGTCAATGATGGCGGCCTCGGGGATAAAAAAGCCAATGAAGTTTTCAAGGCGTATATGGCATTCATGCTGCGCTCAAGCCTTAAAGGTAAACCAAAAATCCCACCAGGTAATTTAGATTATAAAATTAATCCGTTGGATGACCTTGAATGGGAAATGCGTTAATTTCATGAGAGATTCAAAAAGTAGTCAGCATTAAATTTCTTTAAATATAGCAAAAGACACAAATATTTGAGCTATTTGATATGTCTTTTGCTTACAAAGAAATGCCTTGCATTTCTTGTACAAAAAACACTTAGTGTTTTTTCGTATTAATAACGGACAACTATTGCTCAATTGATATTGTCCGTTATTATAGGCTGCAGCATATACATTGCCTCATTGCCAGGGGATAGAAAAAAACATTTTCTTTTGCAATAAAACGAAACCTTTAAATTAATCCTTTCTGCCCTTATCACGTTATCTTAGCAGGAAAACAGGAGAAACGAGCAACAAAACTC
Organism: Candidatus Woesearchaeota archaeon; assembly: GCA_016180135.1. Lineage (GTDB taxonomy): Archaea > Nanobdellota > Nanobdellia > Woesearchaeales > JACPBV01 > JACPBV01. Next base: position 13,837 of record JACPBV010000007.1, on the reverse strand, counting down.
TCGATTTCAGGAGGTAAACACTATGCCATCAGCAACAGCCAAACAAGCAGCAACAGCTAAACCATCAGCAAAAACATCATCAGCAAAAGCAGCGGGAGCAAAAAGCCCGGCAGTCACCGTCAGGGTATTCTCAACACCTGTCTGCCCCTGGTGCGTCAAGGCAAAGGAATACCTTTCAGAGAAAGGGGTGCCGTTCACAAACTTTGATGTTTCTACCGACGAAAAAGCAAGGAACGAGATGATTGAGAAGTCCGGCCAGCTGGGAGTTCCTGTCCTTGACATCAACGGCAAGATCATTGTAGGGTTTGACCAGGATGCAATCGATGAAGCGCTGGCTTCGCATGCTAAATGATTAATCCACTTTCTTACCGCTTTCCTGCCATCTTTAATTTCCAGACCGCAAATGCGGCTCCCCCGAGCATAAGAAGGGAGATTCCCAAAGCGGCAAAAAGAAATGCCATCGCTGAATTCCCCTGTGAAGCATTAGCCTTATTCTGCGGCTGCTGATCTGCCGCTGGCGGCTGGCTTGATTGCTCTCCTGAAGAAGCTGAATTTCCTGCTGGTCCTTTAGCCTGCCGGACAGCAGGCTTCTGCTCTGATATCTGGAGTTTTGCCTGTTCGGTGCACGCTTGTTTTATCAGCTTCGCAATCTCTGTCGCTGCAGTGGTCTTGGCATCTGCCCGGATGGTGATTTGGTAAGAATCAGGATTTAGCTCCTGAGGCAGGGCTATCGTAAACTGCTTCTCAAATCTGCTTGTTGATTCCAAAGCGTCATTGGAAAGGGAGAATGGCGCCTTGGCTGATAATTCCAGAGGCCCGCTGTCAATGCTCACTTCACCGACTAAGGGCTTAGCGCCGATATTGACAACCTGGACATCAAGCAGGGCATTTTCTTCGCAGGTATACGCTGTTTTGTCAAGCTTGGCTGCGGGAATCTTCATCTTGTGGGACTCTTTCTGCACGTCAATGACCATTGGAATATTTTTGTCATACACGAAGCCAAGGTCATCCTTTGCGCTGATCTTGATGGAAAGGTCATACCCTTTTGCCTCGACAACAGTCGGGATGGTAAAGTCGATCTCAACGGCTTCTTTTGCCCCGGGGCCGAGCGTGAACTCATCAAAGCGCAGCCTGATAGAATCTCCCTGGTCGATGTCTTCAAGATTCGCCCTGACGATGATGTCATTGATGGCAGCATTGGTATCGTCCTCGTAGAGGTTTTCAAGGACCAGCCGGAGGGATACTTCGGAACCGGGCTCAACGTCCTGGTCAATCACCCCTCCCTCGGCAAATGTTTCATTTTCCAGCTCGTTGTCCACCGTTACTTTTATCTCCTTTACTCTGAGCATATCCGGAACTTCACCTTCTTTCCCGAACGCCATGCCTATCACATCTCCGTCTTTTGCGCAGTAATGGACAATCTTTGAGAAATCCGCAAAATTGAAATCCCTGTTCCAGCACTCATTCCCGCCGTCAAAGCCGACGGGCATATGCCCCCAGGATGCTCCTCTTTTGAGGTTGAAGTTCCAGAACTTTCCGTCAAAGCCGCAGACGCTCCCCTGGACATCAGTGCCCTTATTGTCTATCTTGCAGACCATCCTCCCGAAAGAAGATTGAGGCGTCAGCGACAGAAGAACTCCCATGCTCTGCAATGATTCGATCCCGTTGGCATCATCAGGGACGCTGTAGCATTTGCTCTCGGCAGTCTTATCATCGAAAGAGATTACGGTGCAGATATCGGCTGCGCTGGCAGGAATTGAGAATAATCCGAGCAATAAGCCGATGACTGCCAAAAAGGGGAAATATTTTTTTCTCATAAAGCCCCCTTATTCCCCTGAACTTTGCCGAGCAGCTCACGGCAGAGCTCCTTCTCATCAAAATGGCCTTGTTTGGATACAAAATATTTTGCAGGGGCAAGCCCCAGAGAGAATATTGCATTAGACACTAAGTGGACAACAAAAAAGGGAACCCCTGAAACAAGCGCAGGCAGGATCCCAAAAGGCGAGAAAAATCCCCACCAGATGTTAAGGATGCTGTCAAAAATGACAGTTGCCGATGATGCTACGCCCAGAGATGCCATCATCCTGAAAATAGTTCCCTTTATCTTCCCTTGGTTCTTCTTTTGGCTTTTTTCCGACGAAGGAAACCGGGGGAGAAGGCTTCCAAGATATCCTGCAATTCCCCATGAGAGCATCTGGAATGGAGTCCACGGGCCCTGGCCGCCATAAACCGCAAAGTTTGAGAGAAAGCCTGCCGCTGCACCGGTGAAAAAGCCCATCCTGGCGCCAAACAGCCATCCCGCAAGGATAGCAAAGAAAGTAATAGGCTCAGCGCTCGGCACAGCCTGCATCGGAACTCTCAAGGCAGCCGCAAGAAAAGAGAAGCCGATTGCCATAAGCCATTCCTTCAGCTGCAGGGCCTGAAGCTGCATCTGGAGCCCATAGGCGATAAGGCGCTGTTTTTGTGATGGGGAAGTTTGCTCTTGACCTGAGGGATTTGCATTGCTAAACGGAGCTTTATGGATCAATGGAGCATTTTTGCTCAATAGGTTTTCATGGCTCAATAGAGTTTTAGGGCTCAATGGAGCATTTTTGCTCAATAGGTTTTCATGGCTCAATAGAGCTTCGTGCTCCGATAATTCTTCAAGGGCCGAAGGCTGGCCAAGGGCGGATTTCCCTTCCGCCCGCTTGCTATAGAGAGATGATTCAGGTTTCATTTGGTTTATACCCTCAAAAACAGAGGAAAAGCCTTTTCGGTTTAAAAGGGTTTTTCTTTATCCCGGTATCTCCGATTGCTGGGACAATTTTTTCTTTGGTTCGCCTATTCTTTCCCCAGTATTCAAAAAACTTCAGCAAACCTCGGTTGGGGATTGTCAAGAACAATGATAAATTATCAAAAGATTTTAAAACCCCCCCTTCTGCAAATATAGCCAACGACACAAATATTTAGACAAAAATTTGTCGTTGGCTTATCCCAGAGGGATACAAAAAACGAAAAACGTTTTTTCGTATTACGAACGGACAACAATGGTATAATCATTTTTGTCCATAAGTATAGTATAAGGGAAATGAGGCGATGTCCCCAGCCTTGCCTGGATTTTTACTTTTTGAGGATCAATTTTGCCGTTAAAATGACTTCTTTTGCCAATGACAAAAGTTCATCATAAAGGTTATCGCCCAATGAAAGCGCTGTTCCATATTGATATTGCTCCCTAATCTCGACAATGCTCTTAATGCCGGCTACGTACTTTACATCCAGGGAAGATATCCTGTCAAGAAGTGCTTTTTCAAATTCTATCTTTTGGTCTTCGATGAGGCCGGAGATGAGGGCAAAGGTGCATTCCTGGTTTCCGGACTCGTATCCAAACTTTGCCGCAATGGCAAGAAGGCAATGATACATAGAATAGAAGATGGTGCTTGCGCTGATTTCAGTAAAACCGCCTTCTTTGAGGTATTCCGTTGCATTAAAATAATGCTCTGCTTTGGCGATGTGGCCTTTCGCCTTGTTTAAATCTGGTTCTCCCTTGACGAGACCCCTCTGTTTGCCGGATTCCTTCAACTCCCGCTCTGCTTTCTTCAGGCACCACTCAATCTTGTTTTTTGTATGGCTCATGGTCTTAAGGCATCGATAACAACATCCCAACCGAAGAGGACAATTCCCTTCAGGGCATTGATTAGGACAGCATCTTCTTTTTTAATGTTATTCACAAAATCTTCCTTTGTCTGGTAGACAGGGTGCAATCTTTTGGCATTCAGCCTGCTGATCTCCACAACCTCTTGTTTGAGCTTTTGGAACCTTCGTTTATCGGTAATTAAGAGGATGTCAATATCTTTTGCTAAATCATGTTTATTCAGGACTGACCCGAACAGTATTGCGGCATCTGCGCTCTTGATCTTCCTCATCTCATCAGCCAATACTTTGACATAAGGATGAGCATGCTGAATCTCCCTTTCCAGCATGAACCTGAGATAATTCGAAGTGAAGGCATTGTCAAAACTGATGGAATAGAATTTTGCCTTTCCCCATTCTTTTGGTATCAGGATGTTCTGCTCCGTCAGCCGCTTCGCTATCTTTAACGCCCCCATCCGGCTTATCCCAAGGAGCTTTGCAATGCTGTTTGCATTATAATGGCTTTCTGGGCTTTTAAAGACAGTAAGCACAAAATCCATTTCATTCTGAGTTATGGCGGACATAGTAACTATCAGTTTACATATGTAACCTATTTGTTTATAAGCTTTTTGGCCAATTACAGCGGTTACGGGCAAAAGGAGTTATCTTGGGGCGAGGGAAGCAAAACCTTTCTCCAAAGGTAGCCTAATCCTCTTACCCCTCCCCAAATGCATAGTTATGCATCAGCAAGCCCCTATCTCTTATCCAGCACAGTTGTCTTGCCTTCGACGGTGATGAAAGTGACCTCGTCGCTTTCGTTCAATGCCGCAAGCAGTTCAGGGGCGATGTCGGCATCAAGCGTCTCAAAGCTGACCATGTCCATGACCTGTATCCTAGGAGGGATCTTCGCAATGACCTGCCCAGCCTTCTTGGAGATATCCACCTGCTCAACATGCTCTTCGTGGCTGAGGTTAAAGCTTTTCTCACCCTTGGTAAACAGCCCCTGCAGAAACAGCTTTGTCTTAGAATGGCAGTGAGTCCCATAGGCGACAATCTCCTTCCTCGCAACCTTATAGATCTCATTATTGAAGCGGATGAATGCTCCGGTCGGGATTGATTTTGCGGTGGGCATGGATGAAAGGAACAAGATGCCCCTATATAACCTTATGGGCTTTACCCGATACAGAGATACAGCCTTATTTTTAAAACGATCTTTTTGAACTATATTTTATATGCAATAAATGCAAAAGGTTTATAAATTTAAAGCACCCCCCATATAATTTATAAGGTAGATAGACACTTATACTGTTCAGAAGAGGCCCAAAAGGAAAAACATGGCAGGAGTAATTGAATATATTCAACAATTGTTCAACAGGAGCTGTGAACCAGCAGGAGTTTCAACTCATTTAACTGAGTCCGATTCCCGACCTAGTGCCACCATTGATGAAGTTGTAATACCTCCAAACAGGTTCAAACCCTCTAGGGAGGGGAACAACCATCATCTGCAAAGCTACCGCAGCCGCTCCCAAGCATCCACTTCATGGGTTGATTTAAGGGGGAGGGAAAAGTTTCTGGTGTTAGTAAGGGAATATGCTTTTGGAGGTGATGAAAACAAATTTGAAGTTTATGATCAACAAGTCAGAAGTGCCTATTACACCCTTTTCGGGCCCAATGGAAATTATGAAGGTTTTACAACAAGTTTACGCCTCAAAGAAGAATCTCAAAAAATCTCTAAAGGAGATATACCCAATAGAATATTTGATTTAATGGCCAGACTGAGAGAAACGAATGCCTCTGATACACATTTCGATTCCCCGGCACTTAACCCTGAGAACCCAACTCCTCAAGAGCTTCATAGGCTCTATGAGATTGCCAGACTGATCTTGGCTTACCCGAAAAAGCTAAAATAAAATTCCCTATCGCCCAAAGGAGCGGTGGATTATCTGATAGTTGGGAATTATAAAGTTCATAAATACCGTGCATAATCAAGTTTATGGAACCCAATCATCGGAAGCGATGGAGTGGTTATGAACAAATAAAAAAGTGTTGTTATTTCTTTTTTGCCATATAAACTGTAAACCAGCCTAAATGCAGCCTTTCTTCCTGTGAAGCTATCCTGGTTTCCCATGTATACCAAAAATTAATTTTATCTTTCTGCGTTGACGGAACCATGTTTGGAATATTTTCGTAAAATTCAATGGCTTTTTCATCCCTTGGGAAACCGGCCTTAACATATTCTGGGTCAGAGCCATCAATGATTCGCAACGGCGTCCTCGGAGAGGGGCCGATAAGAATACCGTCTCGCTCAATTTCTGAAGAGGCAAAGCCAGTCTCGACAAGCAGTCTGGAAATATCGGCTTCATGTTCATCAAGCCAGGGGGACCTCAATTTTTCTTTGTCTGTCCCAATGGGAAACAGCCTGTTTTCTCTAAATCTGGTATATCGTAAAAGCGGGCTCCCATAATTTGGGACTGCAATAGCTATTACCCCTCCGGGAGAGGTGAGTGCAATCATGTTTGCGATAAGCGTTCTTTGTTGTTCATCTGAAAGATGCTCAAAAACACCCAGATTGAACGTTGCATTAAACTGTCCTCTGGAATACCCTGATGCTTGTAAAAACTGGTCGGTGGGGATGGCAAATGAAATGTTGGAAAGAAAAACCTTATCACTGACTTTGTAGTCATTAATAAGCCTCTCTGAGAAATCAAGCGCTGCCGTTGAAATATCCACCCCATGCAGTTCATCTGCGCCGCCTAAGGCTTGGATGATGAGGCAGAGGCTGCTTCCGCAGCCTAATTCAATCCTTGATCCGGATTTTGTTCCTAAGAACCCATCTATTAATTCCGCAAGGCGGATATAGGTTAATTCTCTGAAGGGAAGATATTTGTGATAATCGTCATGAAATGCAAGATAACATGCATTTTCTTGAAGCCAATATTTATCAAGCTCTGCTGTCGGAAGCGATTTAAATTTTTCTTCCCCGCCGGCGTTTTTAACAAGATTTGCCCTTAATTGTTGGAATGCTGGCTCCGCCTTTCTCAATATAAGGGGAATAAGGCGCCCAGTGGATTCATCAGGATGCAAAACATCATAACTTTTCCTTGCCCCAGCAAGATGCGGGAGCAAATAGGGCTCCTGTTGATCCTTATCATCAACTCCATTCTTTGCATCGGCAGTGTTACCCATAAGACGCGGAAAGGTTATAATTTTGTTTATAAACCTTTCCACCATTTCATCATTCTAGAGTAATAATAAGAGAAATATTTATTAACAAAGGGATATATCTATGGTTATGATTGAGGCGACTATTATAAGGCATGCATCAACCCCTCTCAATGAGAAACGGATTATTCAGGGCTCGCACGATGTTGACAGTAGTGGAATCTCAATCGGGTTGAGTGATAGGGGAAAATGGGAGGTCGACCGTTTAGTGGATTATTTTCGGCATCAGGATTTTGATGCTGTGTATGCAGGAACACACCTGCGAGTTTCCCAAACAGTCGAGCCAATCATGACCGTCTTAAAAGGAAGCCCACCGCTTGTTAGGGATGCTAGGGCAAATGAAAGGGCAGTAGGAAGGTTCAGCGGTGTTCCCTACGACCAAGTCTTTATTGGCCATCACCTGGATATCGTTGGTTACCTGACATTTATCCATGACCCGGAAAAAATTGACCCAAGCGACAGGCTTACGAACCACGTCATCCAGCCTACAGATTACTCCGGCCCCTCCGAAGAGAGAAGGAAATGTATTGAGAGGTGTTATAGCCTTTATTTTGACTTGCTGAGGCACCAGCAGGGAAAGATTCTTGTGGTAACCTCTAATGTAACTTTCCAAAATCTGCTTGGAATATTAACAAACAACAGGGCACGCCTGACTGCAAGGCAGGATAACGGCTGTATCAACAAGGTGACCTTAGGTATACCTGAGGATTTCAATCCCAACAAGCCAAAACAGGCGCAGTCACGTATAGAATTTCTTAATTACACTGCTCACATGAGATAGCAGCTGAAAGTTTCTAACCAGCAAAAACTTTTTTTTGAAGACACAAGCATTTATGCAGGATTTTGGAGGGATAATTGAAATAGCATTGCCAAATGGATTTAATACTCCAGCGCCATCCTTGTCACAACCAGGTGGATAACGATCTCCAGTATCTGCTCCATGTTGGTGACGATAAACATATCATGAGGCGAAAGCCTTTTCGACACAGATTTGATTCTTTCAAGAACAGCTGTCCTTTCTCCGCTTATTTTCTCAACTTTTTCATTTCCATACTGATAGAAGAAATCGTGGAAAAGCCCAAGGGTTTCCTGGATAGATCCCATAAGGGCTAGGGTCTCTTTGGATGGCTTCACATCATTCTCCATGATATACCTGCTGACGTATTTCAGGATATCGATAATCTCATCGAGGGAAGAGATGGTATGGTAAAGTGAATTGGTTTTATAAGATTCAGTATAGCCAAATTTGTTCAGCAGGCGAAGGTTATAAGCCACAAATTTAGTGATAGTGTTATGCTTCTCATTGATGCCCTCCAACAGATATTTTTTTTGCTCACTTGTGCCCAGGATGATGTCATTTGCGCCATCAATAAGCAAAAGGAAAATCCTCCTGAGGACAGTGTCAAACTCTTTAATTGAGCCCTCAGATAGATCTTTGATGAGGCAGTAATTCTCTTTCTGCTGAATAATTTCAATGCCGTTCATCCTTCCGACTTCCTGGTTGATGGAGGAGATAACAGTAACTTCTTTTCCGATTTTATGATGCCGGGTAGTTGCCCGGTTAAACTTCACATGAATCTCATCATACCCCCTGATGTAAAGGCACCGTATCAGGAACATCAGGGAATCCCTGTCAAGGCCAGTGATATCAACTTCCACTTTGCCCAGTTCCTCGCCTTTTTCAGTCGATACAATAATCTTATTCCCTTCCTCCTTAACCTCCACCTCATCGCCCTTCTTTATCCCGTGCTCAACAGCCCACTTTCTCGGCAATGACACAAGCTGCGTAGAATCAGCGATCTGGATGACTTTCCGTTTCATGATGCTCCCCTAACGATACGTTCTGTATAATCTTCATTCAGTATGGTTTTTGTTCCGTATAATCCTAGTTCAGTATAATCCTGCCAGAACTTTAAAGGTTCTGCCGCCCTCTTTAAGCCTTTTAAATCCGCCATCAATTGTCCCATAGAAATCCCATTTCTTATATAAATCTTTCCATTTATATAAAGCATATACAATATAAGCCAAAAATATATAAAAACCAGATTCCTCCATCAAATTACCAATGACAAATGGTGGGGGAATTGCCATGGTAAGAAAAGGATTGGAAAAATGGAGAGAAGAGCCGGAAGACATGGGCGTGTATGGCGATGAAGGCCGTGATGACCTCGTCGAAGAAGATGAAATCACGCCATGGGAGGCAGCCTTTATGCAGGGGTATGTAGAATCATGAAACAGGAGCCATTCGCCCATTGGGGGATTTCGCGGGAAAATCCGCTCCACGGAAAGAAGCTTGTCCTTATAGGTGACAGGATGTCCGAGTTTCTGGAGAAATAACGGCGGTGGTTATAATTTTTTAGTAAGTGATAAATCCACTTATAATGGCAATTGTTCGCCCAAAAATAGGTCCAGAAATTTCAACAACATCGGCGAGGCGAGGCTGGGGGACGCCCCATCGGGGTAGCCGAGCAGGGCAAAATTTTCTCTGTGAAAATTTTGACCGTCGAGCCCTTTGTTGTTGAAATTTTTTACTGCCAAATTCAGAAACAAGAAAGTTCAAAACGTGCATTGTTGAAATTTATAAGAAAATTTTTTATGCCCTATATTCCTATCCCATTAAAGAAAAAAGAAGGCATGCCAGTCTTTTATTTCTCTTTAATTAGCCCAAACCCGATCAGCCTGAACCTGTTGTTGATCATCCGTGAGACAGTAACTCTGGAGCCGACTTCTGCACAGACAGGCAGCTTCAGCTTCATCGTCACAATGTCTTTTTTTGTTTCCAGCACTATGCCGACAGTTGCTGCAGAGTTGACATTCAGCATCAATGCCTCAGCCTTCTTTATCGCTTCGACGTGGAGCTCCTCTTTCGCCCCGACAACCCTCTTCAGGAGCTGGATCTGGAGGATGAGGGTTTCCCAGACAGGAGGAAGCTTTCCCAGCAGCCCGACAACGGCCCCCGCTAATTTATCAGCGTAGACTATCGAAGGATCCAATGACGTGAGAAACCCAAGAGAGCCTCCGGGAACAGCCTCAGGAAGAGATGCCCCGGCTGCCTTGATGCTCACAATGCTTGAGAATATCGGCTTCCAAACTTTTTTGTTCCTCTCTTCAACATCGTATCCCGGCCTTATCTCAATCTTGTCATGCTCCCTGAACGTGCCCTTTTTGATGACTCCCCCAAGAACTCCCCCGACAAGCTTCTCAACCGGCGTCCCCGGCCTGTTGATGTCAAAGCTCCTTGCGACGAGGAATTGAGGGTCTGCGGCAACATCCCTCTTTGGCGTCGGGATGATCTCCTCGATCTTCTCGATGAGAAAGCTTATGCCGGAGCGGTGCTGGGCCGAAATCGGGATGATGGGGGAATCTGCAAAAGGCGTCGTTGAAAGGAACTTCCTGATAAGCTCATAGTTCTTCAGTGCCCTTTCTTCCGGCACCAGATCAATCTTGTTCTGGACAATGATAAGATTCTTTATCCCGATGATCTCAAGAGCCATGATATGCTCCCTGGTCTGGGGCTGAGGGCATTCCTCATTTGCAGCAACAAGAAGCAGAGCGCCGTCAATGATAGTAGCCCCTGCCAGCATCGTTGCCATCAGCGATTCATGCCCGGGAGCGTCAACAAAGCTTACCTTCCTGAGGATGCTGGCCTTGCCCTTGCATTGAGGGCAGATTTCCTGAGTGCCATACACTTTGCAAGCTTCGCAATACGTGAATGAAACATCCGCATAACCAAGTTTTATGGTGATTCCCCGCTTGATTTCCTCAGAATGGGTATCTGCCCACTTTCCGCTCAGCCTCTCTAAAAGCGTCGTCTTGCCGTGGTCCACATGCCCTACAATGCCGATATTGACAACAGGCTGGCGGAATTCAGGCGAAGATAATGAAGAAACCCTCGACGAGGATAAAGAAGAAGAAACTGGGAGGAAGTGGTTGAAGGGGATGAAGAGGAAGTGGCTGAGGGAGAAAGGGAGGAAGTGGTTGAAGGTGATGAAGGGGAAGTGGCTGGGGGAGAAAGGGAGGAAGTGGCTGTAGGAGATAAGTTGGAAGATGCTGAGAGAGATGGGGGGGAAGTGGTTGAGGGAGATGGGAAGGAAGTGGTTGAGGGAGATGGGGGAGAAGTGGTTGAACGGGATGAATGAGAAGAAGGTGAAGAATGAGAAGAAGGATGGGAAGTTGATGCATTTAAAGAAGGATTCCCCTGAGAGGATTTCTTTTCCTTTGGGTGAGATTCTTTTTGCATTCGGTGACCGGCCTCATGCTGCCTTGGCTTCTTTCCCTTCTTTCTTGGCAGCCGGCATGAGCTCTTCTAATTTTTTTGAGCCATCCTGGAGAACTTTCAGGTTTATCTGAACAATGCTGTCGTTGATCTTATGCCCGCAGACAGTCTTCCGCAGGCGGACGCCCTCGACAGATTCACGGAAACCGACGCCCCCCTTTGAAGTGATCTTCTTCCTGATGCCAAGGATGCCTCTCCTCATCGGAAACCCGCAAAAATCGGATCCTCCGGTGATCTGCAGCTTGAATCCCTCAAGCCCTAAAGCATCTCCCGAGACCTCCTCACCGATATTCAGCCCTATGAAAGGCTGCGCTTCCTGGTCTTTCACTTCCTTCTGATATGCTTTTCCCGTCTTTGGGTCTGCAACACATAGTTTAAAGCTTGCCATCATAACCTCCTTTCTGAGAATGCCCTAACGGACAATCTTGACATTCGGCGTATCCTTGCTTCCGAGAAGTTTTAGGCTCTTTAAAAAGCTTGCGGGTTTGCAGTCCTCCAGAGGCTGGCCGAAGAACGGGTATTGCCTGCAGACCTCAGGCCTGTCCGCATAGATTCCGCAGGAATAAGCCCCATCCTTTCCCGATTTGAGGAAAACGCATTCGCTTCCGTCATTTTTCTTTTTCAGCACATAAGCATTCGGCCCCAGAAATGCGTCCTTTTCGACAAAGAACTCCTTCGCAAACCCAAGCTTTTCAATCCTTGCAATATCCTTCTTTGTAGCCCAAACGATCATACTCTTGCAGCATTCGCCGCATTTCGTGCATTTGAAGCTTGATGGGTCGAGCATGTTCAGGTTTCCCGTAAGGAGGGAAGCGGTTATAATATCCTGCCTGATTTTTTGGGCATAAGTTTAGGGGGTTTTTGAGTATATAAACCTAGCGAAGAAAAAATGGCAGGACGCGCCGATTATTCATGAATTATGAAAGGAGGAATTGAAACTAAAGAATTTTCTTCATTCCATAATAACAACGAAAGATATTAAAGGAGTAAATTCCTGAAGCCTTGTATGGCCCATATTAAGCTCCAGAAAAGCATCATTCCTGCCTGCGATTTCCCGGATCTCAGGTTTCTGGAAAAACTGGTGAAAGAGACCTGCAAGGTCGAAGGCATCGGCGCCTATAAGATTGGGTTTGAGCTTGTCATCAAAAATGGCATCAAAGAAGTCATCAAATCCATAAGGAAACACACTTCTCTGCCTATCATCTACGACCACCAGAAGGCAGCCACCGATATCCCTGAGATGGGCGACCGCTTCATGAAAGCCATCAAGGGCGTTGACTATGTCATCCTTTTCCCTCTCGCAGGCCCAGTCACAGAAGAGAAATGGATCCGTGCAGCGTTTAAAGAGCGGCTGGGAGTGATTGTGGGCGGTGAGATGACCCACAGGGGTTTTCTCCAGCGCTCGGGAGGATTTATCGAGAACATGGCCCCGAAGCAGATATACAAGATCGCCGCAAACCTGGGCGTCAATGATTTCGTGGTTCCCGGCAACAAGCCGTTCATGATAGCAGAATACAAGCGTTTCCTTGAAAGTTTCGGGCTTAAGCCGATTTTCTATTCTCCGGGTTTTATAGAACAGGGCGGCAGCCTTAGCGAAGCAGGAAAGATAGCAGGGGACAGGTTCCATCCCATCGTCGGAAGAGCCCTCTACAACTCCAAGAACTTCAACAAGACAGCAAAAGAATTGGTGAAGGCGGTTTTAAAAATTTAAATTTTTTCCTAATTGCCCTGAAAATGAATCATCAGCATAAACATCTGCCGCAGAAATCTCACGCATAAATCTAAATGCTGCCCCCTAATGCTGCCAAAATAACTTTCTCGATATAACCCAATCCGGATTGATATGCAATTCCGGCATGCCCCACCTGAATTTAGCCGCTAATCTGTCAAGAAGCGTATTCATCACAAGGTAGGACGCAACAATCCCGCCGGTGAACATCAGCCTTTCATAGATGACAACAGGAATCAAAGCCACCCATTGCTCGGGCGTCATCGGCACAGCCCAAACCCATGCTGCCCCGCCGACAGCATGCGCAGTGAACGTGGCTCCTAAACTCTTAAAGACAGCATTATTTGCAACCCTGTCCGGCAGTATCCTGACGATAAGGGGGATTGTCCAGAACAAAGAAAAAAACCATACTTCTCTTCCAACTGGATGCAGCACAAATGCAGCGATAGCCACAAGCGGCACAACTGCCCCAATCGCATTCTTTTTCTTCATCCCAAAATAGTAGGCAGCAAACACCATAGGCAGAAGCCTAAGCAGATTGACAAAAGAATAGGCTTTCCCCATTATGAAAAAATCAGTTATCTCCGTAAGCAGGACCGAAACACCCCCGACAATCGGGCCTAAGAATGAGCCGGCTATCGGCCCAAAAAACTGGAAAAGGGTAAAGAACTGGTTAGGCTCGCCGACAAGCGCTGAAAAGTTAATCTTCTTGGCAGCAAACGCCAGCGCAGCAAACAGGATGATGAACAGCACTCTCTTTTTTGAAAAGAATCTTTTCACCTCAGTTGGTTTTATTTCCATCCCATATTGGATATCTGGCGCATGTTTAAATAGTTTTCTTTTTGTTTTCGGCTCCGTTCAAAATATAGGTTAGCAGCCTAAAGTAAAAATCATTTGCCCCTTGAATCCGGCTGACAAGGGGGACGCCCCAAACGGGGAATGTCAGCAAACGGAAAAGATATTTACGATTTTTAAGCTGCTAACCCGAGCGAAAGCGAGAT
>JACPBV010000041.1 GCA_016180135.1 Candidatus Woesearchaeota archaeon | reverse complement strand
AACAATATGCTTTTTGAGTTATGACGGAAGCTTAAAGCGAGGAAGAATGACGAGCTTTAAGGTGAGTAATAATTAAACATAACACTTCTTATCCCCAACTACTCAAATTCTCGTGGATTAAGCTCTATTAGGGGCAGTTTTATGTTCCCGTAACCGCTTTTTCCGTATCCACTGATAAGATGTAAATGGGCTTAGAAGTGTTGTAAACTGGGACTTTACCCCGACTTGCCACTTGCAAGCACCAGCCGAAGGGAATATAAATCAATCTCTCTGAATAAACTGATGGAAGAATCAAAGAAAAGCCAAACTACAAAATGGGAGGTATCCATCATTGAGCTGATGGAAGGAAAGAACCTTTGCTTTAAAGTTACCAAAATTATCCCGGGATTGAAAGTGGCAGAGACAAGGGTTTTTGGGACAAAGGGGGAGGCTTTACGGCAGTTCAACGAGTGGCTCGAGTAGCTCCTGGACTTTGGACTCAAGCATTTTAATTAGTTCCGGCTCCCCATATGAATAAACGTCTGGAATCCTCAGGGATAAGATACGCTTCTTCATGTAGACCTCGGGAAACCTCTTTGCGATCTCACTCCTGTGGGCATCTTCCATCACCACAACAACATCGGCCCATGAAAGCTCCATTGAGGAAACTGGCTTATTGTTATAAAGCCCTGCTGATTTGGTGTCAAACCTGCCCTGAAAAATGTCCTCAGCAGTCTTGCTCCTGTTAAGATTTTGGTTGCATATGAAAAGTACCTTCATTATTCCCTTCAAGAGCTTAACAGATTTAAACCTTTCCACTTCTGCCAGACTTGCCGACTTGCCACTTGCCACCACCAGCCGCACACTATTTAAATGAGAGTAGCTTAAAACGTTTGTTGGGATATGGATATCGACGAACTTATCAGAAAACATGGATTGCGGAGGGGATTCAGCCCGAAAACTATCAAGGCTTATAGGTTGTGTGTCAGGATCTTCTTCAGCAGATGCCACAAAGGGCCCAATCAGGTAAAAAAAAGCGATGTTAATGATTTTCTCGACAAACTCATCGAAAAGGATGTATCTGGAAGCACTATAAATGTCTATCTAAGCGCCCTGAAGTTCCTTTTCAATGATATCTTGGGCAAACGACTTTTGGTTTACATCCATTTTTCCCGGGTGCCAAAGACTTTGCCCGTGTTCCTCACCAAGGAAGAAACCCGGTGCTTATTCGGGGTTATATCAAACCCAAAGCATCTCCTGATGGTCCAGCTTATGTATGGTGCGGGATTAAGGGTAAGCGAACTGCTCCATCTGAGGACCGAAGATTTTGACTTTAAGAACAACATTGGATGGGTAAGGCATGGCAAAGGCAATAAAGACAGGCCATTTATTGTTCCCATTTCAATCAAACAAAACCTTATTGAGTATATCTCGAAAGAATGCCCTTTTCCCGATTCATGGCTTTTTCCCGGGATAATAAGAGGATTTCCTTTAAGCTCTTCAACAGTCCGTGAAATTGTCTCGAAGGCTGTTTCTAAAGCTGGAATCCAGAAAAACGCCCATCCGCATACACTTCGCCATTCTTTTGCTACTCATGTGATCGAAGATAAAAATTCGGTAACTTCAGTCCAGTCTCTTTTGGGGCACGCAAATATTGAAACGACGATGCGTTATGTTCACATGGCAAATCCTGCGCTGATTGGAGTGAAAAGCCCGTTGGATTGCCTCCAAGGCAGCGCTCCCATCGGAGCAATATAAGTTTGCTGGCATGCACATCGTTAATTTTTCACCCCTTCCACCCACTTGCCAATAACTATTTAAACCAGCCCTTAATCTATCGGTGGGAAACAACGTGGTAAAGACAGCACTCATCTCCGTCTCCAACAAGGAGGGCATTGTTGAGCTTGCCAAAGTGCTTGCTAAACTGGATGTGGAGATCCTTTCTACCGGCGGAACTTCTGAACTGTTGAAAAAGAACGGCATCAAGGTCACTGATGTCTCTTCCTACACGGGCTTTCCTGAGATGATGTCTGGCAGGGTTAAGACCCTGCACCCAAAGATCCATGGGGGCATTCTTGCGCTGCGCTCGAGCAAAGAGCACCTTGAAGCGGCAAAGAAGCACGGCATCAAGCTGATTGACCTTGTTGTTGTCAACCTGTATCCCTTCAAAGAGACAATCATGAGGGAAGATCTGCATGAAGATGAAGCCATCGAGCAGATAGACATCGGCGGGCCTTCGATGATACGCTCAGCAGCAAAAAATTTTCAGGATGTTTTGGTTGTCGTCGACCAAAAAGATTATGCGGTTGTCGGTGAGATGCTCAGGGAAGGCTCAGCCATCGGTGAATCATTCAGGAAGGCTTTAGCTACAAAGGCTTTCAGGCATACTGCAAAATACGATACGCTCATCGGCAATTATCTCTCTGAGGAGAACGATGAGGAGAAATATCCACAGACTTTGACTTACAGCGCAGAAAAGCTGCAGGACCTGCGCTACGGCGAAAACCCCCATCAGAAGGCTGCATTCTACAAAGATGAGCTCATTTTCGAGTCCTGCATCCCAACGGCAAAACAGCTCTGGGGGAAAGAGCTGAGCTATAACAACATCCTCGATTCCGATGCTGCATTTGAGCTGATAAAGGAGTTTAAGGAGCCGGCCTGCGCAGTTATCAAGCACGCAAATCCCTGCGGTGTTGCTGAGCGGAATTCGATTGAGGGGGCTTTTGCTGCAGCTTATGGCGTTGACCCCAAAAGCGCATTTGGCTGCATCCTCGCATTGAACAGGGATTGCACGAAAAAGCTTGCTGAGGAACTGAAAGGGAAATTCGTTGAGGTTTTAATTGCGCCGTCGTATGAGAAAGGCGCTGTTGAGTATCTTAAAGCAAATAAAAAAGACCTGAGGATAATTGAAACGGGGCCTCTAACCAAATCGCAGAAGGGCTTCCATCTGAAGAAAGTGGTCGGCGGTGTTTTGGTGCAGTCAAGGAACTGGCCGGATGTTGACAGCCTTGAGCTAAGGGCCGTGACGAAGCGGAAGCCGAATGCGCAGGAGATTGAAGACATGAAATTTGCATGGAAGGTCTGCAAGCACACAAAATCAAACTCAGTTATTTTTGCAAAGGATAAAACTGCGTATGGCTTAGGCGTTGGGCAGATGTCAAGAGTTGACTCGTCGATCATCGCAGCCTACAAATCAGCAGGAAGAGCCAAAGGCGGAGTTCTAAGCTCTGACGCATTCTTCCCTTTCCGGGATGGTGTTGATGAAGCGCACAAAGCCGGAATCAAAGCGATTATTCAGCCTGGCGGCTCAATCCGTGACCAGGAAGTCATTGATGCTGCGAATGACCACGGGATGAGCATGGTGTTTACTGGTGTGAGGCTGTTTAGGCATTAATTTAGTGAGTTAGCCTGTTTTAAGGAACCTATAAGGGAAAATTATCAGTTTCCCCATCCAGCATTATCTGGGGTTCTGCTTCTATTTGAGTTTTGTTCCCTGACTTCTGGAGCAAATGAAAGAAGGTGTCCCGAATAGCCATCCAGGAATTGCATTGCATCCTGTGGAACAGCAAAGGCTCTGCAAACTATTCCGTTAAATGTTTCAACTATATGGGCTACACTGGATTCGTCCCCCTTTAGCTGAGGCGCCCTGACAACAATATAGCGGGGATTCTCCTCGGCGGATTCTGGCTTCAGTTCAACAACAAAAGTATCCGTCATCGGCGCAGTCCCTTTCTGCCCTAAAGACAATATTCCGGGCCATTCGGAAAACTTTCCTGCTTTAATTCTCTTATAAATCTCAGTAAGATGATGCTCTTTTCTTGCAGTAACCGCCCTGGAAAAACCATCTAAACTATCGTCTGTTGGGGGAGGCCTGTCAAAATAAATTTTAGCAACTCTGCCAAACTCATGTTCAATCTCACAATAATCTGCCAGCATTGCAATAGCATACGGCCTATCATCCCAGGAAAAAGATTGAAATGTAAAAATATTTGTATCGCTCGGATAAGGGGTGGTTATGTCAGCATGATTCAGGTCTGTTGAAATCCCGAAAGCATAGGGGTATGATTCAAGTTGAGTGTCAATTTGGCTATCCCCATCTATAATCATGTGTTTGAATACTGAATCACCAGCACTGCTTAATTCAGGAACCAATTCCTCCAAAGGCGGCAGTTCTCTATCTGTTCTTGGCCTGTGGATATAAGGTGCAAGCGCAGCAGAGTTTACACCAATCAGCCTTAAAGGAGTTCCAACGGGCAAACATCTGAATTCAATATTCATAGCATTGGGGTTATGGGGGGGTTTAAAAGAATGGTGTTTTTTGGGTAACGAATTTATTGCAAATCCCAAATATTTATATACCCTCCGCCGCTTTATTGTTTATTAGAGCCCATATGAAGAATATTGACCTCAGCACAACACTTTGCGGTGTGAAGCTGAGAAATCCATTGGTTCTTGCTTCAGGGATTGTTGATACGACTGCTTCTTCGCTGATCTATGCTATCGAGAATGGCGCAGGGGCTGCTATCACTAAATCAATCTCGCCTGAGCCGAGAAAAGGGCACAAGGAGCCGATAGTGCATGCTGCCGGGATGAACAGCATGATCAATGCTGTCGGGCTTTCCAATCCGGGGATTGATGCGGCCATCCAGGAAATCAAAGATGCAAAAAAAAGGACAAAGGAGCCTATCATCGCAAACATCTTCGCTTCTACGGTAAAAGAATTCGGCGAAAGCGCCAGGAGGATAAGCGAGGCGAAGCCTGACCTGATTGAAGTCAACATATCCTGCCCCAATGTTGATGATGAGTTTGGAAAGCCGTTCAGCTGCGATCCTGCTCTTGCCGCAGAAGTGACAAAAGTAGTCAGGAAGAATACAAAAATTCCTGTGCTCATCAAGCTCTCACCCAATATCGCAAATATCTCTGCTATCGCAAAAGCAGTTGAGTCAGCGGGAGCAGACGGAATAACCTGCATCAACACCGTCGGCGGTATGGTCATCGATATTGAGACAGCAACTCCGGTGTTAAGCAACAAATCAGGAGGATGGTCGGGAGCTGCAATAAAGCCAGTCGCAGTTAAAGCAATCTATGAATGCTATCGGGCTGTGAAAATCCCTATTCTTGGGATGGGCGGGGTGCTGACAGGTAAGGATGCTGTCGAGCTGCTCATGGCAGGAGCCGCTGCTGTCGGCATCGGAACAGCAGTTTACTACCGCGGGATTTCTGTTTTCAAAAGGGTAAATGATGAAATAGAGGCTTTTATGAGATCACACGGATTGAAAACAGTTAAAGAGATAGTTGGAAGAGCTCATCTGAAAAATGAGCCTTATGAAAGCCTTATATAACCAAATGGACATTATCTGTAACGATGGAAAATAATACTTTGCTCCCGGAAATGCTCAAGATAGAGAGAATTGTTAATGAAGCTCCAAACATAAAATCGTTTTTCTTCAAGCACCCCCTTGGGAGCAAACCCGGCCAGTTTGCGATGGTGTGGATCCCGAGGGTCGGAGAAAAGCCGATGTCCATCGCTGGCGATGATGGGAAGGAGTTTTATATCACTGTTGCTGCGGTCGGCCCATTTTCGAATGCAAAGCACAAAATCAAGCCTGGGCAGCTTGTGGGCATACGGGGGCCATTGGGAAATCCTTTTACTCTCAAAGGGAAAAACATTGCATTGGTTGCAGGAGGTTATGGGGCAGGGCCGATGGCGTTTTTGGCTGAAACCGCAATAAAAAATGGCAGTTCTCCAAAAGACATCCACTATCTTGCCGGAGCAAGAAACAAGGAACTCCTTCTGTTCGAAAAGAGGATGGAAAGGCTCAGAGTGAACGTCCATCTCTCAACCAATGATGGCAGCAAAGGGAATAAAGGATTTGTGACGGATATTTTAAACGGATTGATTGCCAAGAGCAGGAAGACAAAGCAATCCATCGATGGGATATTTTGCTGCGGCCCTGAAATGATGGAAAAAGCAGTTTTTGATATTGCAGTCAGGGAGAAGATTGGCTGCCAGATTTCTGTCGAACGATACATGAAATGCGGCATCGGCATCTGCGGAAGCTGCTGTGTTGACCCTACCGGCTGGAGGATGTGCGTCGAAGGGCCTGTTTTAGATAAAAAACAATTATCGCAAGTCAAAGAGTTTGGCGTTTACCACAGGGATGCGGCGGGGAGGAAAATTAACTTCTAGAAGGATAGGGCTTCTTTTATATTTATAATTGGCTGGGAAACACTCACAACATCATCCATCCCAATCCTCGGGCAGGCAGTATTCACCCATGCTTCGATGAAAGGATAGTTCTCAAGCAATTTCAGGTCAAGGGTATTGTCGATGAAGATAAAAGCTTTCTTTCCTTTGTTCTCTAATTTTTCCTTAAGCTTTAATGCAAGATTGAGGTATTGCTGTCCCGGCTTTACCGTCACTAAGATGCCGATGGAATTGGCAGCTAAATACCTAGCATAATTCGCCTTCACCTTTTGCAGCTGCTTTTCAATTTCATTTTTTCCGATAATGGTCATTCTTTCAGAAATTGGGTCCCAGATGATGACGTCTTTAACCGATGATTTTTCTTTTTGTGCTAACAACAAAGCTTTTGGATGGAACATCCCGTCGCCGATATAGAGGATTGCATCAGCATCAGAGGTGATATCTTCCTGAAAGGAGTCATGGTAAGCATCGCAGCCGAGGATTTGGGCAGGTGCATCGGTTCTTTTAGCTTTGGTAATGAGGGATTTAATTCCAAGATTTAGCAACTGTTCATTTACCTTATCCAGCTTCAGAAACTGCACAGAAGCAAACAGCGCTATTGATCTTATATTTTCTTTTTTGAGGAATTCAATTACCTCATTCCCTAACACAATTTCTTTCTCCCATCTGCCGTCAATGAAAATGGTTTGGACCATGTTAAGCCTTTTCTAAAGAGAGGTGATATAACTGAGGATTTAATAATGCACGGCGCAACGAAAATTTATTAATCTTATTTTCAAACGTTATTTTTGAGCGAATTGTGATCCCTTCAGGCTCCCGCCAAAGAAGGTTATACCCATTTAAAGAGCCATGGGCCAAAACCGGAGGATTTCCTATCTTTTGAAGGTATGAGATCCAGACGTTAACTGATTCTGCAAAGCATTCTACGGTCAGATACCAATTGCCGCTCTTCATATCAACATAAGAACGGGGAGTATCTAAGAAGCGATCAAAATGGACATCACTTCTATCTTTTTCGTCAGATAAAGATTGCATGAGGGCGCCGATATCTGCATCAAAACTGAATCCATCAGCAAAAGCCCCTGCGTTTAATGGCGCAGGATTTAGGCGTTTTTCTGCCGGGAGGCAAACATTCCCATTTGAGCTTTCCAAGGAAGTTTCAATCATAACACTACCACCCCCCTATCGCCTTATGATACTTATTATGCCCGATGGCAACCAACAGGTCAATCCCCAACGTTTCCAGTCCCAAAGGCAGGTCACACGCCCCAAAGCAGGATGAAAACCAGATAAAGGCTTTTGCAGAAGTGTTCTTCTCGATGGCTTCGACTATTTCGGCAGCTTTTGGCTTTAAGCCGTCTGGAAGCTGCACAAGGACTCTTTTCTTGTTGCCCCTGTTTATCTCTTCGATGATGCGGGGAAGCTCGAGGTCAAACATAAGCATTCAAGAATATAGGTTCAGTTAAAAGGCTTGTGGAACTGATCAGGCCCGTTTTAAACTACAATCTTCTTCACCATATAACAATCTTCCTTCACATAGCCGAGCTTCCTGTAATATTCCCTTGCGCCGACGCCTGAGATGACCACCATCTTATCCTTGCCCTGTTCAGCTGCAATCCCCTCTGCTTTTGCCATCAGCTGCTTCCCGATGCCTGTATGCTGGACTTTCCCGCCCATTTCGCCTGCATCCCCGATTGCCACAGCCATCCCATAGACATGCAGCTCCCTGATAAGCGCAGATGCCCTAGTTATCGAGGGATGCAGGCTTCTGGGAGGAAACCTCATCCTTGCGAAGCCTAGGACCTTATCGCCCGATTCCATGCTGATAAAGAACTCTTTCCCGCTGCTTGCAGCATATTCACTGACAGCAATCTGCAGTTTTCCTGTAAGCCCGCCGGACTTCACTTCACGGCACCTGATGCATCTGCAGACAACACCTCTTTCTTTTGAAAGCAGCTCGACATACTGCCTAAGATTTGTCCTGTCGACGCCAGCCCCTGTGGCATGTGTCGGAATATCCCTTTGCACACGCATAATCCTGCAGTATTCAGGGACAAACCTCTTTGCCTCGACAATGATGTCGGCAGCTTCCGAAGTCGAGAGGGGCATAAAAATTCCCCCGTTATGGTCGTTCTCCAGCTCAGTCCCGGGCATGACCATGCAGGGATAGATCTTCAGCATATCGGGCCTAAAATTTTCATTCTCAAAAATTTCCCTCAAACTGACGATATCTTTCTCCCTGGAAATCCTCTGCCGGCCGATGTCAGGAAGCCCGGGCATCATATGGAAATTAAGCTTAAAACCCAAATCTCTCAGGTCGGCGATGCTCTTTTTTGTGTCTGAAAGCGTGTGGCCCCTGTTTGTTATCCTCAGCACGCCGTCATAGACCGTCTGAACGCCTAATTCTATCCTTGTCACGCCCAGCCTGAGCAGCTCAAGCCCCTGTTTTGCAAAACCCCAGTCGGGTTTAGTTTCGACGGTCAGCCCGATGCATCTCACCTCAGCTTGCTCATTCTCTTCCTGCTCCTGGAGCAATTTCTTTTTCCCAATCTCCCGTATTTTCATGATTTTTTCTTTTATGGAGCGGGATCGCTGCTCATCGCCGACTGGGCCGGGCAGCTCAAAGAATGTTTTAAATGCCTCAAGGTCAAAATCACCGTTCCGAAAAAACATCTTAGAAAAATCATTGCATGCTTTATAGGAGTAATAGGCAAATTCTTCCTGGTATTTTTTAGGGAATGCGCAGAACGTTCCGCCCTGGATGATCTGCTCCACTTTGTCAAAATTCTGCCCCAGGACAGCATACTGCTCGAGCCTGTTGAAGATAATCCTGTAAGGGTCATATTCATTCCTGATAGCCCTCATCGTCGAAGGCTCTTTGCCGGTGTAGCTCATCGGCACATCACCGAAGTGGCTCCTTAGGCCGCCGGGGCAGTAGGTGCATTTTCCGTGAGGGCACAGATAAGGCTTAGCCATCGTTGCGACGATAGCAACTCCCGAGCCGGTCCTGACTGGCTTTGTCTGAAGAAACGGCCTGATGCGGGGAGCGTCATCTTTTGATGCATTGAGGTAAATCTCTATGTCAGTGGGAACAGCGCCTCTCCCAAAGAGCCTGCAGAGAGAATTCTTTTTGGCAGAAAGCTCTTTTTTTGTTGGTTTATGTTCAATGATCCAGCGCGCTAACTCCTTGAAAAATGACCCCTCTGCCATCACCGTCTCTGAACTTTGTTTCATAGCCCCCCTAAATGAAATATACTATAAAAATAGCACCTATAAATATCTGAAGTATATATATTTCAAGGAGTATATGCTTTTCATGGAGTGTATGATTAACCCTTTTGCGGCGCATTGGATTCTGATTAATTATGCCTTTTCGACAGTATTCTCTGCGACAGAAAACCTTAAAAACTTCGTCTTTTCTTAGTCATATATGGAGCACATGGGGGAATCGCTTGTCTTAGTTAAGGATATAAAAAATAGTCAGGGTAACATATTTTCAGATTCAGGCAGATTACACCAAAACGGAAATTCACCAAAGCCGCAATGGCTCACTATACGGCCCCCTAAAGAGAAATTTATATCAGTCAGGCAGACTATCAAAAAATACGGGCTGCATACTATCTGCGCAGAGGGGCACTGCCCGAACCTGAGCGAGTGCTGGTCTGGCGGGACCGCAACATTCATGGTGATGGGTGATACCTGCACACGAGGCTGCAGGTTCTGCAATGTCAAAACTGCAAGGCAGGGCCAGCCTTTGGATCCCGAAGAGCCGAAGAAGCTCGTCAGCGCATTAAAAGAGATGGGCATTTTTGATTACATCGTCATAACTTCCGTTGACCGTGATGACCTCGAGGATCAGGGAAGCAATCATTTTGCAAAATGCATAAGAGCAATAAAGCAGGACAGCCCAGAGATGCTTGTTGAGGTGCTGATACCTGACTTCAGGGGTGATACTCACCTGATACAGAATGTCATTGATGCGAAGCCCGATGTCATTGCCCATAACATTGAGACGGTAGAGCGGCTCCAGAAAAAAGCAAGGGACGGAAGGGCGAATTACCCCCAGTCACTGGCTGTCCTTGATTACATCAAAAAGACAAGCCCCGGAACCATCACAAAATCCTCCCTTATGCTCGGCCTTGGGGAAACTGAGGAAGAGGTCATCCGGGCGATGAAAGGCCTGAGGGCAATTAATGTGGAAATCCTCACTCTCGGCCAATATCTCCGGCCAAGCGATTGGCATCTCCCGGTAAAAGAATTTATAACCCCCGTCAAGTTTGATAATTACAGGCATATCGGCGAAAGCATGGGTTTTGCCTTTGTTGCAGCCGGCCCGATGGTCAGGAGCTCTTATAAAGCCGGAGAGCTTTTCGTCAAACATATCCTGGGAAAAAGAAATGGCGGGATGGTTAGGATTGGGATGGATAAACTAGGCATTGATAAATCATAGATGAATTAAAGAGATATATAGTGGCGCAACAAAATAATTGAGCAATAATTATTGCGCCACTATATTAAAGAACACAAACTATTTTGCTCAACTATTTGTGTTCTTCGCTATAGATAAAGGAGATATGGACAAAGTTCCGATAGACACTTAACGGCATAGCTTTGATATTGGCTTAGAGTCCAAAACGGATATTCCAATTATTCCAAACAGGTAACCAGCAAAATGGCAAGGACAAAAATTGCAAGCTTTTCCATCGAATATCTGCAGGTAATGGACGAGCATGGTGAGATTGACGAACATCTGATGCCGCAGATCTCCCAGGCGATGATACTGAAGATGCTCAGGACTATGCTCTATTCAAGAAAGTTTGATGAGAAGATGCTCTCCCTCCAGCGCCAGGGAAGGATAGGGACAATCCCCCAGGGGAAAGGCCAGGAGGCATGCTCTGTCGGCGCTGTCGCATGCATGAACCTTGACGATATCATCTTTCCTTCCTACCGTGAATGGGCTGCCCTGATATGGAGGGGAGTTCCGCTGAAATATGTGTTCATGAACTTTTCCGGCGACGAGAGGGGAAATTCCGCTGATTTCAACTACCGGGTGTTTCCTTTCAATATCCCGATTGCGACGCATATGCCCCATGCGGTCGGTGTTGCGCTGGGCATGAAGCTAAAAAAGAAAAACAGGGTTGTTGCCTGCTTTCTCGGCGACGGGACAACCTCAGAAGGCGATTTCCATGAGTCGATGAATTTTGCCGGCGTTTTTAAAGTCCCCTGCGTCTTCATCTGCCAGAACAACCAGTATGCGATTTCCACTCCGACAAAAAAGCAGACTGCTTCGGAGACATTTGCCCAGAAAGGGATTGCTTACGGCATGCCCTGCCTCAGGGTGGATGGCAACGATGTCTTTGCAGTCTATGTCGCAGTCCAGGAAGCTATCGCAAGGGCAAGAAGGGGTGAAGGCCCGACTTTTATTGAAGCTTACACCTATAGGCTCTGCGACCATACGACTTCTGACGATGCAAAACGCTACCGCTCAGATGAAGAGTTCAGGGCATGGGAGAAGAAAGACCCATTGCTGAGGCTGAAAGCTTTTGCTGAAAAAAGAAACCTGTGGACAAAAAGCGATGAGGAAAAGTTTCTCGGGGAAGTTGAAGGGAAGATTGACCAGCAGGTTGAGGAGTTTGAGACGATGCCGATGCCGGATTTTGAAGACATGTTCAAATATATGTTTGCAGAGATGACAGGGCCTCAGAAAGAGCAGCTCAACTATATCAAACAATTCAAGGGGAAATACCATGGCCATACTTAATATGGTCCAGGCCATCAACCTTGCCTTAAGGCAGGAGATGGAAAGGGATGAAAAGGTTGTTCTGCTGGGCCAGGATATCGGCATCAATGGCGGAGTCTTCAGGGTTACCGACGGATTATGGAAGCAGTTTGGCGACAGCAGGGTGATGGATACCCCGCTTGCGGAAGCAGGGATCATCGGAACTTCCATCGGGTTGGCGATGACTGGCTTTAAGCCCGTTGCTGAGATCCAATTTGACGGATTTTTCTATCCTGGCTTTGACCAGGTCATCAGCCATGCTGCAAGGATGCGGAACAGGACTAGGGGAGTATTGACCTGTCCTCTGGTCGTAAGGATGCCCTACGGCGGCGGTGTGAGGGCATTGGAGCATCACTCAGAGAGCATGGAGGCAATTTTTGCCCATACGCCGGGGATTAAAGTGGTTATCCCCTCTACCCCAAAAGAGGCAAAGGGCCTGCTTATTTCAGCAATCAGGGACCCTGACCCGGTGATTTTCCTCGAGCCGAAAAGAATTTACCGTGCGATAAAAGAGGAAGTTCCTGAAGGAGAATACCTGATTCCTTTGGGAAAAGCAAATGTTATGCAGCAGGGCAACCAAGTTACTTTAGTGTCTTATGGGGCGATGCTCTGGGTCTGCCAGAAGGCGCTTGAGCAGCTGAAGGGAAAATACAGCGTAGAAGTGATTGACTTAAGGACAGTCTCACCATTGGATTCCGATACAATTATCAGCTCCATCAAAAAGACAGGAAGATGCGTGATTGTCCAGGAAGGCCCGAGAAGCTTTGGTGTCGCAGCCGAAATAATCGCGCAGATCAATGAAAAAGCATTGTTTGAATTGCAGGCGCCTGTTGAAAGAGTGACCGGGCATGACATCATCCTTCCGTATTACAAGAATGAGCTGAACTGCATACCCTCGGAAGAGAGGATTGTGTTTGCGGTTGAAAAGGTGATGAAGGGGTGACTTTACTTTAAAGTTTAATGTATGGAGTAATGGCCTATGGTTAATCCATCAGTAATTCTCAATAACCCCTCCCCTTCAATCCCCTTCCTGTCGTGATTTTCTTATGCATAGTATCCCCTACCAATTTCCCAAACATTTTTATATCTCCGGCACACGTTTTGGCATTATGGCAGTTAATGACCGAAAGATTGTTTTTGCGCTTGCGGCAGGAATCGTTCTTGTAGGGGCGCTTTCCTTCCTCTCGATACAAAACCTAAAGGGGGAAACTTCCGCCAATATCAAGACTCTGGAGAGCAACATCGCCCAGCTTATCAAGGAACTTTCTATCAAGACTGATGATATCAAAAGGAACCTCTCGTTTGAAAACCAGCTTCTTGATTCGAAGATTGAGGCAGTTTCGCTTGATACCAAAAAAAAGATGACGACGCTTACCGATGTCATTGGTGACCTTCAGGAAGAGAGCAGCAAGCAGCTTGAAGCGCTGAAGAACGAAGTGGCAGGGATTACAGTCCAGTCATCTGATTTTTCGTCAGTCATAGAAGACGTCCTTCCTGGAGTGGTGAGCGTGCAGACTGATGTCGGCCTGGGAAGCGGAGCCATCATCAGGAAAGACGGCTATATTGTGACAAACTACCATGTCATCAAAGGGGCAAATGCTGCAAGGATACAGAAATACAACAAAGACATCTTTGCAGTGAGGATTGCAGGAATAAAC
>JACPBV010000040.1 GCA_016180135.1 Candidatus Woesearchaeota archaeon | reverse complement strand
CAACAAGGGGCTATTAAAAAGTTCCGGTTGCTTCGCAACGGAGGGCGACGGTCAAAATTTCTCTGAGAAATTTTGCCCTGCTCGGGGACTCCGACGGAGATAAGTTAGCGTTCCGGTCTGCGGACGGAGGGCGACCCTCCCCCTCGCCTCGCCCTTGTTGTTAAAAAATGCTCAATCTTCCCTCCAAAATTTTTAAACTGCCATCCATAAATTTTATTTCCCAATTTTATTTCCCGTCAAAATACCCGGGCTTCACAAGAGGGCATCGGGGAGTCAGCAGCATTTCAGTATTTTTGCCGAGCGGAGGGACAAGGGGGATTCCCTCATGCTCTTTCTGCGTCGGAATATCAATGAGGAATGGCTTGTCGCTTTTTAATGCCTGCTTCATCGCAGCCTGGATCTCTGATGGCTTTGAAACTCTGATGCCGTCGCAGCCAAATCCTTTCGCCACTTTCACCCAGTCTGTGGTCTTTCCGAACTCGACGGCGATGTGCCTTTGGCCATAAAACCTTCTCTGCCATTCCTTGACGATAGAATAGCCGCCGTTGTTGAATAGCGCAATCACGATGGGAAGCTCCCGCTCTGCAGCGGTTGAGAGTTCCTGGCAAACCATGAACAGGCTCCCGTCGCCGGAGAGGTCCAAAACAGGAAGCTCAGGCTTCGCGATCTTTGCGCCGATCGCTGCAGGAAGGCCGAAGCCCATGGTGCCAAGGCCTGCGCTCGTGATGAAATGCCTTGGGTCTTTTACTTTCAGGAAATGAGTGGCATACATCTGGTGATGGCCGACTTCTGTCGTCACGATGATGTCTTCAGGAATCGCCTCGTTGACTTCTTTGAGGATTGTCTCAGGCCTGATGGGGACTTCATCATAGCCGCAATTGCAGGCGCATTCGGCATTGAGCTGTTTGATCCGCTCCCTCCAGAGATTCTGGCTGCCCTTCAGCCTCATCTCGTTTGCGGCATTCAGCAATTCCCTTAATGCTGTTTTCGCATCTGCAGCGATGCCGATATTGACCGGGACATTCTTTCCGATCTCAGTCGGGTCAACATCGATATGGATTATTTTTGCTTTCGGCGCAAAGGCGCTAATGTCGCCGGTGATCCTGTCAGAGAACCTCGTGCCGACCGCCAGCAGGACATCGCAGTTTGCGACCGAATGGTTGGAGACCTGCCTCCCATGCATCCCGATCTGGCCGAGCGAGAGAGGATGTGTTGTAGGGATTGCGCCTCTGGCAGTGATAGTGGTGACCGCATAGCAGTTCAACAGCTCTGCAAATGCAGTAAACTCATGGCTGGCTCCCGACAAGGTGACTCCACCGCCGCCAAGCATCATCGGCCTTTCTGCATTGAACAAAAGCTGGACAGCTTCTTTAATCTTAATCCTGTCGAGCGGGGCTGGTTTATAGGAATACAGCGGCTTATATTTCTTTTTGTCGAGCTCAAACTGGTTTGCGATGGTATCTTTGGGAAGGTCTATAGCAACAGGACCGGGCCTTCCGCTTCTTGCGATGAGAAATGCTTCCCTGGTAGTGGCATAGGATTCTTCAGCATTCCCCAGCCTGAAGTTATGCTTGGTGACGGGAAGGCAGAACCCAAAATTGTCGCTTTCCTGGAATGCATCCTTGCCGAGCAGTTTCGTCGGAACCTGGCCCGTCAGCGCAACAAGGGGGATTGAGTCCATGAATGCGTCAGTGATGCCCGTGACAAGGTTGGTAGTTCCGGGGCCAGATGTGCCGATGCATACGCCAACTTTGCCAAGGACTCTCGCATAGCCGGTCGCTGCATGCGCTCCGCACTGCTCGTGCTTCATGTGGATATGCTCGATGCCAGACTCCTTGTAAAGCTCATCATAGAACGGCAGGTTTGCTCCGCCGGGAATACCAAAAGCATGCCTGACTCCTTCATCTAACAGAGCTTCAACAACGCCTCTTCCGCCGGTGATTGATGCCATGGTTACTGTTTGCTGATTCCTCTTTTTAGGATTTGATTCCTCAAAATGGGCCCATACCCCGCAGCTTGTTGCCGAACGGAGTGAGCGCAACTAGGAAAATCCGAAGATTTTCTGTTGCTGCGGTTGGGATTTTTTATTTCTCTTTTTCTTGGTTGTTATCTCTTTTTGTTGTTTGTTTTCTCTTTTTGTTTTTTGCCATTGAAGATAGGCTTTGTTTTTTAAGTTTGCCCTTTTTCATCCCGCCGAAAGAGATGAAAGGGCTAAAGCAGCAGGACCAGAAGAACCAATACAGGAAGAACCAATATGAGGAGAGCCGATACAGGAAGAGCCGGCCCAGAATGGGATAAAGAAGAGATATTACAATAGCTTACCAAATTGGATTGAAAGGCGCAATGGTTGTGGCAGCTCATCTCAAATTCCTCAGTTCAAGTTTTATTTCCCAATTCAGGCAATGTGGTCATAGGTAAAACAGGCGCTGTTTTTAATGGTTTCGGAAAAAAATTGTAAAAAGAAGCGGCTGCTTAGCAGCTATTTTCTCGAGGGTCAAAAATGGCTCTGTTTCTAACCCCTCCTGGGTGCCTCGGAAAGGTTGGAGCAATAAATCTATCATCAAATTTCCGTTTAGGCTCTGGAGGCTTTGGCAAAAATGCACCTTGTTCTGCATATTGATTGATAACTCTGTAAGCTTGGTCTTGGATATCTCTGGGAATCCCCCCAATTTGCTCAATCAGGCTTCTTGCCTCATAGGGATGTCCAACCTGAGTTAGATTTCTTTCAAGCAAACCCATATCCGCTGATTCAGAATATACCCCTATGAGCTCTAAAACTTCCCCGACCATTTTTTGACGGGGAGTCCTTCCATCATGTGGGGGAGAAACCTCAACAACAACCGGCCCACTCTTAGTCGACCAAATCACTATACCCTCAATGCTTCCGTCGGGTTTGGGTGTTTGATCGATAAAGGGAAGCCCAGGATAAATTGAATAAGATGCTCCGTTTCCGTCCATAGTTTTCACCTTTGCATTATTACTTTATGTATTCCTTATGGTTAAGAGATACTTTATCGGACACTTAAGAGTTCATCCATGAGGGGTGAAGGATGTTTATATCCGTCAAAAAATGTTTTAGCACTTTCAGGACCATTCTTCCTAAAAATCTCCATCGCTGTCCCAGCAATAAGGTAAAACACATTGTCAGGAGCCCTGACCTCTTGAGCCCAATATGATTGAGCCATATAATCCCAAAAAGATTTTTCCGAAGTAGGAGTTTGGGTTTGACTGAGTGGAGCAGTATTGGCATCTTTCACTAATCCCGCAACACCTTCCTGAGGTGCACTTCCTGGCAGCCTAACTAAGACTGAAAGCTCAGGAGCCTTAGCTGGAGCTTTTGCCTGAGTGAAATTTGGATCAAAATAAGTTGCTAACCCAGCTCGAGGGGCGATATGACCAACATATGTTATGCTCATTTTCTCAACCTCCTTGGATTGTTATGCTAAAAATTAATTACCTGCTTCTCTGAAAGACTTTATATTTTATATATAAATATATTGACAATTGATAGTAAATTTTATATATAGTGACAAATTATTGAGTTTTATGGCAAATATTACTCAAAAAGTCCATAATTTCATCCAGAAAAATCCTGCCCTGATGAGGTTCATGATCAACGGGCTGATTAATGTCAAGGCGCTTGCTATGGAGATTGAGAAATCGGAAAATATCAAAGGGTCTCTTCATGGCATCATGTCTGCGATAAGGAGGTATCCGTTAGAGGAAAAAGCGCAGCATTTTGGCGACGTTGAGAAGATACTGGCAAACTCAAAGATATCTACCAAATCAAGGCTGGTGTATATCACGCTGAAGAGGGATTTTTCTTTCCTTGCAAAAGCGCTGCCTCAATTACTTGCCCACATCAACCCCAGTATCGGAGAAGTCCTCAGGATCTCTGAAGGGAGGGAGTCATTCAAGTTTCTCATCGACCAGGCAAAAACCGAGGAGATCTTATCGCTCCTCAAAAAAGAATATATCATGGATGTCAGGGAAAGCCTTGCCGAGATAAACATCCACCTTGCGCCGGGCTATGAGGGCATATTCGGGATAAGGTCTGCAATCCTCAACGAGCTCTCCTCTCATAATGTCAGCGTCATCGAAACAATCGGATGTCTGCCGGAATTCATGCTTATCGTCAATGAAAAAGATATTGGGAAGGCGCATGATGTGTTATTGAGCCTGTTTTACAAATGAATGAAAACCCTATTGAGCCTGTGTTAATACAATAATATATATTCTCCAGATTGATTATTCTTATAAATAAGCCCCTACCCATCAGGGCAATGCACTATTTTCACCAGGACCAAAAGCCAGAAGGGGGCTTTTTCCCCCCGAATGTTTTATCTAATCTCCCAATAAGGAAAATGGCCATTATTGCAACTGCTTACTTGATAAGATTACTTTTTGAAAATAATCCATCTCCTCCGACTTATGTCCATGTCCCAAACCCTTTTCATTCAGGCCCAGTCAGCCAATCATCTACCCTCGACTCTGTTGTTGAGGCATTCCAGCAGCATCCGTCAACTAAAACAGTCTCTGACGTTGAAACTACGAGGTATACACTCAATGTGGATTATGGTAAAAGGGAAAGCAAAGCTGATGGGCAATTTTCTATTAAGGTCAGAAAAATTGATTATATTGACTACTTCTTTCCGCCTGGAAATCCGAAGGGCGGCGGAAAGGGGGATGTTCTCAGGATAGAAGCTGATGTTATGAAAGACGGGGAAGTTCAGCGCATGATATTTAAATTTACCAACTTAGGTAGGGAGGATTATCGCTGCTCTGTAAAAGAAAGCGATACCCCTATTGCCCGGGAGGCACTGAGGCAAGCCTTTACTGCATTGGGGATGCTTATGGATGATACCTACAAAGAACGTGAAGAGGAAACAAGCCCATCTTCTCCAAAAAGAGGAAGAAACAATCCCTCCCCCCTCCAACCTGAGTCGCCAATAAAGTTGGAACAACAAAAAAAGAGAAACCGGAATAACAGAGATGGTAATCCTTCACTCCCTCCAGACCGATTCATCCCCCCAAAGCTCAGGGGACCGGGCAACAGCGCCAGGCTTCCGAGGTCGGGGATTTAGCGTTCTGCAACAATTGACGATTTTGCAACAAATGACGCATTCTGAAGCAATTGATGCATTCTGCAACGATTGACGGAAGTTTGGAAAGTTGAAACAAGCCACAGTTCAATCTTGTTGGCAAAAACTTTCTATTGTGGACTTTGAATAACCATAAAAAAGCGTCAAAGTCCCCAATAGAGCCGCTTTGAATCAGCACAAAAACGAGGTTAATCAAAGCTCTCTATTTTCTCCTTAATCTCCCCTTCGCTTTGGCACCTGCCGAGAGAATTCCTGAGGGCAGCTCCATTCTTAAGCCCTTTTGAGAACGACATGGCGTGAGCCTTGATGGTTTCAACATCGATAGAAAACTTTTCTGCCAATTTTAGGTATTCGAAGAACTGCTCAATCCCTTTTTTCATGCTGTATTTTCCTGTATCAAGAAAGTCCTTGATCTGCCTGAACACAAAAGGATTTCCCATCGCACCCCTTGCGAGCATGATAGCATCGACTCCTGAGGATTCTAATCTTTCTTTAAACTGCTCCGGCGTAAAGACATCGCCGTTGCCGATGACCGGAATGTTGACGGACTCTTTTACCTTTTTGATGATTTCCCAGTCAGCGAAGCCGGAATAGCCCTGCTCCTGCGTCCTTCCATGGACAGCGACAGCAGAAGCTCCTGCATCCTCGATGATCTTCGCAACTTCGACGGCGTTGATATGCTTTGCATCGATGCCTGACCTTATCTTGACAGTTACTGGCCGGCTGACAGAAGAGGCAATCCTGCTGACAAATTTCCCAATCTCTTCAGGTTTTTTCAGCATTGCGCTGCCGGCTCCGGTCCGGATGACTTTCCATGCAGGGCAGCCGCAGTTGATATCGATGATATCAAACTTTCCCTGAACAAGCTTTGCTGCTTCCACAATCTCATCTTCGCTGCTCCCAAAAAGCTGCACAGCGACTGGCTTTTCATTTGAAGCAGTCTTCAGCATCCCTTCTGTTGCCCTGCTCCGCCGGACAATGGCGGCGCTGCTCAGGAACTCAGTATAAGTCATTCCTGCGCCGTAAGATTTTGCAAGCGACCTGAACGCAACATCAGTCACTCCCGCCATCGGGCTGAGAAAGGCCTTTGAAGAGAGGGCTGAAAAGTTTATGCTCATTTACCGGACAATTTTCACTACATTTAAAAAACATAGCATCTCCCATAGCTGGCATGGGCAGCAAACACCATTCTGAGCATCAGGAAGAACATGATGACAAACATCAGGATGGACATCAGGAGGGACATCAGGAGGAACATGATGACCAACATCAGGGAGGACATTATAACAACCATCAGGGAGAAAATCAGGACAAGCATCATGAGGGACATCAGGACAAATATCACGGGGGGCATCAGGACGAACATCTTTCCGAACATCAGGACAAGGCCCCATACGGATTTATTACTGTGAGGGGAGTTAAAGGGATTGAAGAGCCAGCAGAAAAACAAAAAAAAGATGCGGCCCCATTGAAGAAAAAGGATGATGCAAAAGAGGGATTGCAGGAAGAGCAAAAAAAGCAGGAGCAGGAAGGAGGCGGGGAGAAAGCGCAGAAAGAAGAAAGGAAAGAGCGCTGGATCATTATTGCCCTTATTCTCGGGGCTGCTGCCATCATCTCAATGTTTGCGTTTGGCATCACGGTGAGGTTTGCCCTCCGGGATGAGCTTTCTCTCGAACTGCGCCCTATGGATTCTATAGTCCGGGCGAAGAACAATGAGGCTGTCACCTTAAATTTCACAATGAAGGCAGATACGTTCAGGGAATGCACCGCACAATGCTCATTCCAGTTTAGGGATATTGGAAACTCCTCCAATGACAGCATCATCTGGAGGCATCAGCAGGCCCTGCCCCGCAATCAGGAAGCAGTTTTCTCTGCTGAGATCCCTCCCCGTGGGCGTGGGGAAGGCCAGCAATTCTATATCCTTGAGGCAGTGTGCCATAACAGAAAATCCCTGCTCTGCAGGACAGGTGAGATTTCAAGGCAGGCATCCTCCCTTGTTGCGCTGGATTATGAGCTTACCGGGGAGGATATTGCAAAAAGGGAGGAGATTAAGGAACCTCTGGAAGAGCTGCTCTCTTCGCTCCAGTCATCGGCATTGGCAATCAAGGAGAACAGCATTCTGCTCACAAGAATCCCTATCACTGCCGACGAGCAGGCAGGCATGCTTTCAGAGCAGAAAAGGCTGAAGGAAATCTTTGACAGCCAGGCAAAAAATGCCCAGCAGCTCCAGGAGCTTTGGAAGAGGTATGAGCTTGAGCTTATCGGGCAGAACCTTACAGGCAGCGCTGCTGAAGTTTCGGGCATTGAACAGAATATCAGCTTTTTCCAGAGAGAGATCCAGGAAATGATCGGGCTTGGCAACGAAAATGTCATAATGATAAAGGACCTTGCCAAAAGCTTCGGAGCGGTCACACCTATCATGGAAGTTTTTCAGCAGGAAAAGAATCCTGCAAACGACCTGAAGATCTTCTCTTTCAATGCTATCGTCAATGAGACACGGAAGATATACCGCACTCTGGCTGAAGGAAGCCATTATTCAGAGAAGGGGATCCACGGGAATCTTGCAGGGCTCAGGCAAAAGATGGCAGGCATTGTTGAGTCTTTCAGGTTTTCACAATCCAGAGGGCTGTTCCTCATCCTTTTTGGGGAAGCCCAGCTCCGGCAGGACAGAATCCGGCAGGACCAGCTCGGGCAGGACCAGCTCGGGCAGAAGCCGGGAGCCAATACATCCGGGACATTGGAGAGTTCTGCGCCATTGGGCAGTTCCGTGCTATTGAATATTTCCGCACCGTTCAGCTGCAGGGCTCTTGGGGAATCACTTTCACGCATCCATGAAAGAAATAATATTTCGCTGACTCTCAGAAAAACAGCATTTAATGAAACTCTTGAAGATACTGCCATTGATTCTCTCCTTGGCGCACGGCGGGCTGAGGCTGACCAGCAGGCGCTTACAGAAGTTATCCATACTGCAAATAGCTCTTCTCTTGATGACAAGGAAGAAATCCTCGCTATGGCCGGGGAGCTGCTGAAGGAGAATTTTTCCCGAGCTGTTTTGGAGAATGATTACAACCTGACACCGGATGAACTGATGTCCCTTGCCCAGCTTAACACTACGGCGCAGGAAGATTTTATGGATGCAAACTGCAGAAAACCGGGATTTGAGGGCAGCGCCAGGCCTGATTCCGGCAACCTCTCTCTGTTTGATTTCAGCGGCAGCATCTTTTCCTTACGGCAGCAGGAGAAGCCTGAGATTGTTCTCTCAGAAAATTTCACCCTCCCGGAGCAAAAGCCCTTGTGCTGCGCATTTGACAGATGTGGGAGCTGCTGCGGCGAGGAGTGCTTCAGCTTACCCGATGCCTACCCTGTGCTCTTCGTCCACGGCCATACATTTAATGATGATAACACTCCTGAATTTTCCCTGCGCGCGTTTTCAAAGATACAGAAGAGCCTTGAGGAAGAAGGTTACATCAATGGTGGCGAGCTTGACCTTGAGAACGCCCCTGAAATGCTTACTGCCGGAGAATGGGGCAGATCCCCGCATCCGATCACTGCGCGGGCAAGCTATTATTACATCAATGACTACAACATCGGCGGGCTCACTCTGGTAACCCAAAAGCACGAGCGCATCGAGAACTATGCGCTGAGGCTGAGAGAGATCATAGAGCTGCTCCAGGCAAAAACCAGCAGGAAAAAAGTGAATCTTGTGGCCCATTCGATGGGGGGATTAGTCGTGAGAGAATACCTTAATCTCTTTGGCGGCGCATCAGTGGACAATGTGATTTTTGCAGCAACTCCTCATCTTGGCATCCCTCCCGGCATCGCAAAAGTCTGCTCGCTTGTGGGCTCCTCGAAGGAATGCGACGATATGAAAGAGGGCAGTGTCTTCCTAACCAGGCTCAACGCAAAGAAATTTCCTGATGGTGTGAATGCCCTTTCAGTCTACGGGACAGGGTGCACGATGGAATCTTCGCAGGACGGCGACGGCATCGTCACTGCATCGAGCGCAAAGCTTGGAAGCGGGGAAATTGTTGAGGTCAAGGGAAACTGCACTGACCGCTTCAACAGCAACTTCCACAGCCAGATTCTTGACCCTGATATTTATCCGGAGACCCTGCAGGCGATTATTCGATTCCTCAAAGGAGGCTCTAATGAAACAGCTGCATCCGGATAGAGTTCATAACAGCCTTAAAAAATACCCCGCGTTGATTAAGCATTTCAGCAAAACTCTCCCTCATTTTCCTGACGGCAGAATTGATTATTCCGGTGCTGCGAAAGCGCCGGTTGTGATAGTATTTGTGAAATGCGGGGAAAAGATCCTCCTTCTCAAAAGGAGCTGCAAAGTCAGGGCTTATCGGGGAGAATGGCAGGCGGTTGCAGGCTATCTTGACGAGATAAAGCCACTGAAGCAAAAGGCTGCGGAAGAGCTAAAGGAAGAGGCTGGCATCAATCCTAGAGATATTAACTTCTGGATATTTGGAACACCTTACACCTTCAACGATAAGCGGTACAAAAAAGAATGGGCTGTCCATCCGGTTCTTGTTGAGCTGAAAAAAAAGCCAAGAATAAAGATTGACTGGGAGCATACTGAATATAGATGGATAAATCCAAAAGATATAACTAAGTTTGACAGGGTGAAGAATGTGGATGTGGGGATGAAGATAGTTGGATTGATTTAGGCCTGGGATAAGGTTGAACCTTGCGGGATTTTACCAACGCCAATCTTTCGCATGATATTTCGCAATCTTTAATAAACAGCCCTTCCTGCCTTATCTTTATGTCCCATCCGCCCCTGCATTCTTCCATGTTCATCGGCGTCCAGGGAGATGGCATCATCTCTTTCGGCTCAGGGCAGCCTGACCTTCCTCCGCCAAAAGAAGTCTTTTCGTGCCTTCCCACCTACCATGACTTTAAGTATGGGCCGGTGCAGGGCTCTGAAAAGCTGAGGAAGGCTCTTGCTCTCGAATACAGGGGATTCAGCCATGAGAACTTTGTCATCACCAACGGCGCTTCGGAAGCGCTTGACCTTACGCTAAGGGTCATCGCAAAGCCCGGAGAAAAAATACTTCTCCATGTCCCTTACTACTATGCCTACAAGCCGCTTGTTGAGCTTAACCATTATATCCCCTCCCTCCTCCCGACGCATGACGGGAAAATTGATTTTGCGGATTTTGAAAAGATGGTGCCCGATGTAAAGGCAGTCGTTATCAATTCTCCATCAAATCCTACCGGAAGGATACAGGAGATTCCCACACTAAAAAAGATTGAGAAAATAACTGATGACCTCAACATCCCTTTAATCTCTGATGAAGTCTACAAGGACCTTATCTACGAGAGGGAAAATTACATGCTCCATGGGAGGAGGGTGATAACGGTTAATTCATTCTCAAAGACATTTGCGATGTGCGGATTCAGGGTTGGCTACTTATTCTCGACGGACAAAGAGATTGTTGACAGGGCGATAACGCTCAAGACCCATACCTCGATGAACACCAATATTCTCGGGCAGGAGATGGCTTACCATGCGACAACAGCCCCAAAATCTTTCATCGAGAGCCATTTAAAGATATGGAAGGAAAGGAGGGATTTCATCTATTCTGAGATGGTGAAGATGGGGCTTGAGGTGTGGAAGCCTGAAGGAGCATTTTACATCCTGCCGAAGATACAGAACTCTGAGCAGTTTGTCTGGGATATGTTCCAGAAGCACAAGGTAATCACATATCCCGGAGAATGGTTTGGGGCTCCGAACAGGGTGAGGTTTTCGTTCGCTCTTGATATTGGAAAGATTGAGGAAGGGCTGGAGAGGGTGGAGCAGTATCTTAAGGAAAGGTGAGATGGGTTGAGCATCAACTCAGGGGGATGTAAGATGGTTGGAGCAGTATTTCAGGGGAAGGTATAATTCCACTCCGAAATTAGGCGGGGCGTGGTAAGGGGAAGAGTTCGAGTTCCGAAAGAATGAGGAAGTCGGATTTTCACTCTTTCAATCAGTTCTGTGAAGCAGCCTATATTCTTTTGAGTCTGGGTCGTTCTATCTGTGAGTGCAACGATACACAGTATAAAAGGAGCAAGGGCTTTGGCGTTTTTTTGTTTCCTAACCATAAAGTTTCTTCTATTTAGTAGTAACTTAACAGGAAGATTTATAAATTAAATAGAAACTCTTTCAAAGATGGAAGAAAAGCTCAAACGAAGGGATTTTTTTAAATATCTTAGAAAAGCAGCGAAAATTGGGGTAGCCATCGGTATCGCCTCGCTCTTAATTGGTTCCAACTGCTCCTCTGCATCAGGTGAGCCAGCTGTTGAGAGAGAAACTTCTGCATCTGAGGATTCAGCCAACACACTCATTCCTAAGCTGATACAGGAATATAAAGATCGACTACAGGAGAGGTATGAAGCTGCTCCCCCTGAGCCAAAACCAGTCGGGAGTAAAAAGGAAAATTCTGCGAATGATCCTGTGATAGCATTTTTGGAGAATTTTGAAAGAAGGCAAAGAGAAAGCAGGGAACTTTTCAAAGCTGCCAGAGATTCATTGGAAGACCTGGGCCCATCTTTAGATGATATCCTGGCCCTTCGATCCGATGAGGTTTCAGGAACGCGATTGCTTGAACTGCTTAAATACGCAAACCGGTATTTAGACCAAAGAATTGAAAGGTATATGGGCCATGCGGAATTAGGGGAGAAGAGATACCATTTTTTTGATGCAAAGGCCCATTTGCATAGGATTCATGCATTTGTAAAGAAAATTTCTTCCCTTGAAGAAAGGCTTGCCCATGTAGGAAAACTCTTAATACTTGAAGGGCCCCCGGCGAATAGTAATGAAAATAGGAAAGACTCTGATTCACTAACCGACTTGGAAGGCTTGAAGAGGGTTTTGGGCCAAGATTATTCTGCCTTCCTGGTAGA
Source organism: Candidatus Woesearchaeota archaeon (assembly GCA_016180135.1). Classification (GTDB taxonomy): domain Archaea; phylum Nanobdellota; class Nanobdellia; order Woesearchaeales; family JACPBV01; genus JACPBV01. The sequence continues at coordinate 7,013 of JACPBV010000040.1, read as the reverse complement.
AAAGATGTTGTACGCCAGGTTATACCCCGACATGGGGGTTGTCGAGAGGATTTTGGAACGAACCGAACGTTTTGACAAGAAATATCAACTTTTGGGTGACTACTTTGCTAAGCATCCTGAGGAGCTGGAGGGATTTCCTATTGATTATGAGGTGGGGGGCGTTATTCAGGAGGTGGGGGATAAATTTGTTATCCATACTTTTTCTGATGAAGATGATAAAGATGTCAGCAAATGGGTAGCGGAGCTAAAGCAAGGGAGAAAAAATAACGCTATTGAAATAATTCAATACCTTGGCTCAAGAATTCTTATTGAAACCCAAGGAGTGCATCGAGGGATTGTTTCCGAATTACAGAAGAAGTTTGAGGAATTATCCATGCCATTTCTTGAGGACGCTCCTACAGATGCGCTTGGAGAGTATCTTCTCAGGTTGTCTCGAAATGACTTCCACCCAGATTCTATACCATCTCATCTTTTAACCGATAAGGATACTCTTGCGATGTTCCACACACATCCGAGTTCTGGAGCAGGACCGTCACCCCAAGACCTGAAACTCTCATATGGGTATGGGCCCGGAGTGGTTTTTAGTTTTGATGTCGGCCGCAATCAAACTTTTTTAGATGGGTATAATCTAGGGGAACTAATGGGCCGAAGAGTGATTACTCGATAACAACAGGTGCTGTAGATAAATTTTGGTGTCTATTCAAAATTTAACCCCTAATAACCGACAGTCGAAAAAGAGAAGGCGGGTAGTTTAAACTAAAGGATAAGAAAGAAAAACAAATTTGTGCAGACTATACAGGCTATGCTCTTGCCCGGAAGTGGGCATTAAGCTATGGACAGGAGATAAAAAATTCGATAATAAAGATAATGTTGAATTACTAAATAATTTCTGGGTGTGAGTTTATTAGGGGATGCAAAAAGTCAATTGAGTGTAACGATGTTAGGTTTCCCAACCTATTTTCCTCATACTGAGTGATAGGATGAGAGAGAAAGATAGTTATTTATTCTACCTGTGAATTTGATTATCCTGAATCCTGCTATCAACAAAAAAAATGAAACCCAACCTGTCCATCGAATCAAACATCCGGAAGATGTATGCGATCAGAGCTATTGACTGGTTCCTGCTGATGATGCCCACCGTCGTGCTGTTCTTCCAGGAGAACGGGCTTTCGATGAAAGACATCTTCCTCCTGCAGGCCGCTTATGCGCTTGCCATCGTGGTCTTTGAGATGCCTACCGGCTATTTTGCCGATGCTTACGGGAGGAAATTATCGCTGATTGTCGGCGCTGTCCTTGCATTTTTTGGGATGGCAGCCTATTCTTTTTCATACACCTTTTGGGGGTTTTTAGCCGCTGAGATCCTGATGGGCATCGGCTCGAGCTTCACCTCAGGCGCGGACTCCGCATTGCTGTATGACACCCTGCTGCAGTCCAGAAAGGAAAAGTCCTACAAATCCATAGAGGGTAAGTATACAGCAATTGGAAACTTCTCAGAAGGCACAGCAGCGACAGGACTGAGCTCAAAGGCCTTGTTAAAACGGTGAAATATGCCCTCAACGACCACAAGGAGCTCAAATGGCTCATCCTGTATTATGCCGTCATCGGCGGAGCAGGATTTACGATGGTCTGGCTCATCCAGCCTTACTTCAAGGCAGCCGGCCTCCCGTTGGCATTCTTCGGCATCGTGTGGGCATTGCTCCAGTTTTCGGCGGGGTATTTTTCCCTCGCTGCAGGGAGCATTGAAAGATTTTTCGGGAGAAAAGCATCGGTAGTCTCTCTTATTTTTCTCAGCTCGATCGGATTTGTTCTGGCAAGCTATGTTAATACGCTCTGGGCCATCGCCGTCGTCCTGATCTTTTACTTTGTCCGCGGCATCATTATCCCCATCTTCAAGGATTATATCAACAGGCTCATCTCGTCCGACATCAGAGCGACGGTGCTTTCTGTCCAGGCCCTTATGGCACGGCTGGCGTTCTCCATCACTGGGCCGATAATAGGCTGGGTAAGCGACAGTTACGGGATGCAAACTGCCTTTAAGGCATCATCAGGATTATTTTTGCTGCTGGGAGTTGTGTGCCTGCTGTTCTTAAAGAAGCATGATGGGATTTGAACCTGATTCTGAACCAAGCCTTCTCGGCTGGTGGCCGAGTTCTTAAAGAAGCATGATGGGATTTGAATCCGGCAACTCCTCCGTGTTATCATGGGAGTTTGTCTCTCATGAAGATTTTTTTACTCGATAACAATCTGAGAATGAACGTGGGTGGATTTCCCCATCAGGCCTTACTGCACTTGGATCAATGCGATTTATATTCTAGAGCACATACAAGTTTAAATATCCATCCTAACTTTTCCCGATTATGGATTCCATTTGGGAGGAAGAATTGATTGATGAGCTTACTGTTCTTATGGGCGGCCCGACACGGGAAGTGGTTGACCGAAGCGGGGTTATTAATCGAATGAAGAAGCTGGCAGAGCAATTTCGTGGCAATCCTAAGGGGCTTTTTCCCTACTTTGAGAGAGATAATCTTCTGGGGGGGGTTGCAGCATCTGCTTATCTTTGGCTGACAAGCAAGGATGGTCCCGGAGATATTGTCCCGATATTAGAGCATCCCTGGGGAGGATTGGGAGCGATTGTCCATGAAACCCCAGAAGGCCTGGAGGTTGGAGGAAACAGGTTTGATTGTTCTGTTATAGGCGGCCATGCTTTCCCGGGCGCTGTCACGAGGGGAAATGCATTTCAATATTCAGTCATATCTGGCTCTGCCCTCAGAAATTCCGAAAATTATGATGATACTCTTCAACATTCGAGAAAGGAGAGATGGGCTTTGGAAGGCTCGATGAATTATGATCGGTCAGGCCAAGATTCATTTAATAGGGGATGGGCCTACAATGGTTCTGCAAATGCTCAAGATTCCCATCAGGGTTCCTTTAACCTTGAACTTGCATTCGCCAACTCCAATTTCTATGATGGGGCTGGAAAAGGCTGTACTTGGTGCCATTACGCAAGCGCACACGCTCAAAGTAAAGGAAAGACCCTTCCTTTCTTGCGCAGGTTGTTTTCCCTTAAGCCAAAATCTGTGAAATTACCGACTGAAGCAAAGCCCCTACCCAATCTGTTTATCGGTTGCACAGCGTCCGATGGATCACTTTTCGAAACCCCCTATGACCTAAAGTTTACCTAGAATTTCTCTCCATCTCTCATTTTTTCTCGGAAGGCAAAAGTCGCTTTGATGATGGATATGAGAAAATTGATAACACCTGTTTCGACTTTGTTTCTCTTTACAAAGATTTAAATAGAATTAATGGGTTTAGGCATGGCATGGGTGATGAGCACATTAACTGGATGAAACAGGCAAGGGATGATTTGCAAAAGGCAAGAGATAATCTCAAAACAGATCATTTGGACGGTTCAGCATTTTTTTCACAGCAGGCTGCTGAGAAGGCGCTTAAAGCGGTTTCTATAAAGAAAATGGGCGAGTTTCCAAAAATTCATGATTTGGTTGCTCTCTCAAGGATGGTGTCAGCACCAGAAGAAATCATTGAAAAGTGCAAGGTCATCAACCCCTATTACACTGAGACCAGGTATCCTGATATGGGGGATAAAATCCCTGCAGAGTCCTTCACCAAAACAGAGATTCAGGATGTCATTAAAACTGCGACGGAGGTTTTGGAATGGGCCGAAAGATACCTCATCTGAAATGGATTAAAGGCTTCAAAGCAGCTGCAGGAAAGCATATGGAAATTGATAAGATCCTTCTCTTCGGCTCTTTTGCCCGGGGGGACAGCCATCAATGGAGTGATATCGATCTCGTCATCGTTTCAAAAGACTTCGCCGGCATCAAAAGGGTCCGCAGGCCAATAAAACTTTACGATTATTGGACTGTTAAATATCCCGTAGAGTTTCTTTGCTACACTCCTGAGGAATTTGAGAAGATGAGTAAAAAGATTACTATCGTTAGGGAAGCTGTCAGGGAAGGAGTGGAAATTTAGGAAAATGTTTCTCCAAACAATAGTTTTGTCATCTATTGCAAAACTCCTTGCCTTCCCTCTTAAAACGTCAGTCTTGGGTGGTTGTTTAATTCCCTTGCGATTTTTTTCCAGAAATCAAAAAGGTTTATATACTGCCCCAAAGCTTTCCGTGTAAAACAATAATATAAAAACAATAAAATAAAATTCCCAATCGCCCCAAGGGGCGGGGTATTATCCAATAGTTGGGAATTTTAAAGTTCATAAATACCGCGCATAATTAAGTTTATGCAACCCAATCATCGCAAGCGATGGGGTATTTATGAACAAATAAAAGATGAGATAACACATTAATCTCAAACAATAATAATTGGGGGCTGGTTGGAAGAAAATGATTTTTGAAACTCTCGCATTGCCATTCGTCTTTGCCATAAGCATTTTGGCTATCGGCTTTTCTTATTGGCTTGCGAAAGATGTGCTCAGGCACGACACCGGGACTCCCGGCATGCAGGAGATTGCCAGGGCTATCAAAGAGGGCGGCGAAGCTTTCCTGAAAAGGCAATACAGGACTATCGGGATACTTTCTGTCATCGCAGCAGGGCTCATCTATTGGGTGTATTATTCTCTCGGCCAGCAGGACAACGGGCTGAAGACTTCAATATCATTCATCATCGGGGCAGTATTTTCAGCGGTCGCAGGCATCGTCGGCATGGCTATCTCCGTAAGGGCGAATGTCAGAACTGCATCTGCCGCCCAGACAAGCCTTCCGAAGGCACTGACTATTGCGCTAAGAGGCGGAGCTGTCTCAGGATTCCTTGTCGTTGCGCTTTCACTGCTGGGCGTTGCCGGATTATACTCAATCTTTGGCGCAAACCCCCAGGAAACTCCTTTCCTCATCGTCGGTTTCGGCTTTGGCGCTTCTTTTGTCGCCCTTTTTGCCCAGTTAGGCGGAGGCATCTATACCAAGGCAGCTGACGTCGGCGCTGACCTTGTCGGAAAAGTTGAAGCGGGAATCCCGGAAGATGACCCGAGAAACCCCGCTGTCATCGCAGATTTAGTGGGAGACAATGTAGGTGACTGCGCCGGAAGAGGCGCTGACCTGTTTGAGAGCACTGCAGCAGAAAACATCGGGGCTATGATCCTTGGAGTTGCGCTCTTCCCCGTCTTCGGCATGTCAGGTGTGCTGTCAGGGCAAAGGAAAATGAAAATCCGATGAGGGCATTGAACCGGGGATTTTATGTTTCAGTCCTGCTTTCCATAGGAGGCTTCTATCTTGCGACAAAGCTGATGCTCAACAACATCTGGTTTTTTTATGCAGGGCTTGTTGGGATTGCCCTGAGCCTTGTCTTTGTTTACATTACTGAGTATTACACAACCCATCATCGGAGGCCGGTCAGGCATATCGCAGAAGCATCCAATACCGGAGCAGCGACAAATATCATTGCAGGCATCGCGATCGGATTTGAAAATACTGCCCTGCCTGTCATCTCCATAAGCCTGGCTTTGTTCTTCTCCTATCTCTTCGGATTGCTGAGCGGAGTTCCCCACGGGGGGCTTTACGGAACTGCGATTGCGACGATGGGCATGCTTTCAACTGCCGCTTTTATCCTTGCGATGGACACCTTCGGCCCGATCACTGACAATGCAGGCGGCATTGTAGAGATGTCCAAATCCCCTGAAAAAGTGAGAAGGAGGACAGACATCCTTGATTCAGCAGGCAACACCACAAAGGCATTGACCAAAGGATATGCGATCGGCTCTGCGGCATTGGCAGCATTCCTGCTCTTCTCAGCATATATGGATGAGGTGGCTAAGCTTACCGGAAAGGCTTTCTCTGTCGTCAACATCGCAAAAATCCCTGTCTTTATCGGCGGCCTTTTAGGGGCGATGCTCGTGTTCTTATTCAGCGCCTATGCGATCAAAGCTGTCGGAAAGACTGCTGGATATATCATCACTGAAGTCAGAAGGCAGTTCAAGAACAAGAAGATCATGGACGGCACAAAAAAGCCGGATTATGCGCGGTGCGTGGACATCACCACAAAAGGCGCTTTACGGAATATGATTCTTCCCGGAGTTTTAGTCATCCTTGCGCCGATCATTGTAGGGCTGCTCCTTAAGGCAGAGGCAGTTGCCGCATTTTTAATGATTGGAACCATTTCCGGAATACTGCTTGCGATCGTTCTGAATAACGCAGGAGGGGCCTGGGATAATGCAAAGAAATACATCGAGATGGGAGCCCACGGCGGAAGAGGCTCTGAATCGCACAAAGCTGCGATTGTCGGCGATACCGTCGGCGACCCCTTCAAAGATACTGCTGGACCGTCAATCCACGTCCTTATCAAGCTTCTTGCGACAATAACGCTGGTTCTGGCGCCGCTGTTTATCTGAATGGGGATAAGGGCCTAATAACCTGATTGCAAATGATTAGAATTTTTGCCAACATTATTTTGATTGATACTACCATTACATTTTATATAAATCTTTCTTTTTCTTCAGTTTGTAAGGGTAAGGATTCCCGGCTTGAAGATTGGGATTTTGGCTAAAGCTTCGCCCTCCTCAATTCCACCGGCTCAATAAAAGTGATGTCTTCTTTTTGCAGCTCGAGCTCTTCTTTTGCTGCTCCCCGGCTGACAAAATATGCTGCAATCTCCTGAACCAAAGATTCCGGGGCGCTTGCTCCTGCGCTTATCCCGACAGCTTCAGCCTTCAGGAACCATGAAGGGTCGATGCCCTTGGCATCATCAACGAGATATGCTTTTTTTCCAAGCGCAGCCGCAGTCTCCACCAGCCTCAAAGAGTTGGAAGAGTTCTTCGAGCCGACAACGAGGACCACGTCAACTAATTTAGCAAGCTGCTTAATTGCGCTCTGCCGGTTTGTCGTCGCATAGCAGATGTCCTCTTTGGGCGGGTCTTTAACCTGCCGATACTTTTTTTTCAGCGCAGCAACGATTCCTGAAGCTTCATCAACGCTTAATGTAGTTTGGGTGAGATAAATCAGTTTTTCAGGATTTCCAATCTCAAGAGCATTGACATCTTCCACAGACTCA
>JACPBV010000039.1 GCA_016180135.1 Candidatus Woesearchaeota archaeon | reverse complement strand
AAGCTCCATGTGGCCCCCAATGCTGCTTTCTCCAACGCCCATGATATCTTCACTACCCTCACTCCTGCTGATATCCCGAACGGTGACATTTAAAGCGTCAGAAGATATGTTCACCGTCAGATTCGCAACATCAGAAGAAGCGTTGACGATCTTGACCCATCTCACGGGCCTGTTGATGACAACCTTTGGTTTGACGGTAGTTTCCGATACGTTTACCTCAGCCTGCCCCAATGGCTTTTCAATAACGTCCACAGCAATGGTATTGGAATAGGCTGTATAATAACCATCAGAGGCAGAAACAAAAAAGCTTCTCCTGCCGGTAAAGTTGATGTCGGGGATGATCACCATTCCCGAATCACCCATGATGATGCTCAGGTTTTCCACACTCTCGGCAGAATAATTGAGCGCATCCCCGTCCTTGTCCTCAAAAATCCCTGACAGGTTGATGGCGACGCTTTCATTCTTGAACACGAGGATATCATCGATATCTTTGGCCAATGACGGTGAATTCTTGCTGATTTCCTTCTCCCCTATAGACGAATATCTGATATTGGAGAGGCTGATATTTGCATCCTCAACTTCAAAAACCAGCTTTAAAGACGAAACATTAAATCCGGGCAGGAGGCAGGTATCCATGCAAGCATCCGTAAATGGGATAGTCTCCTCATAAAACTCCGCTTCTGCAGTTTTCACCTCAGAATACCTGACATCAGAATAAGGATTGCCGGATTCCAATGAAAAATTTGCATAGATTATCTGGGCCTTGATTGAGTTGTTCAGGCCGGAATCATACCTTCCGTAGCTGAGATAGAGCGTGTCATTCCACCCCCCGATAGGGCTTAAGTCAATCAGCGAGCAGCATTCTTCCGCCCCATAGCACAGGGCATTTCCGTTGATATCCCATCGTGTGCAGAGCTTGCTGTAATCAACCCCCCAGTCAAATTTCCCTTCTGCCATGAACGCAAAAATCTCTCCGAAATCTTTCCGGCCGCCGCCTCTCAGGTTAAGGGTTAGGCCTCCATCCGACGCATTTGCTCCCGGAGCGCCGCTGGGTGGGGATTCGGTTGGCTCAGGCAGGCTTTCTTTGCCTATGTTCCTGCTGTCAAACACAAGGTATGATTTCCCGCCGTATTCCAGAAACACTTTTGCCATTCCCCTTTTACTCGCCGCGCCATCAAGCCTCAAAGACTTGATAGTGGCGGATTGGTTAAGGTTCAGGGTGTAACTGAAGTTTCTGGATGTGTCAATACTCACATTATTGGCATAGTCAACCTCATTCCTCAGTATCAAATAGCCGGTAAATCCAAAGCGGGAGAGTGAAGAATAAACCAGGATCACCAGCAATATCAAAAGAATGATGGACGGCGGTATCTTTAGAGGTAAAACTCTTTTAGGATGTTGGCTTACCATTTTTCCTTAAAACAATACTTCCTGAATTGATTGCCCCCAAACACCATTAGCTCAAGACGTGAAACCTCTTATTGGCCATTCCACAATTTATCACTCATGGCACAACTCGCAATATCAATAATTGCGGGAAACAATAATCTATAGGTTCCGCAATAACCGAATAATGAAAGTGATGGAATACCATTCTCTTAGGGCGATTGCCTCAAATGAACCGCTGCTCCCTTCAATCCTGTTCCTTAAAATTAAGATATATAAATCTATGTAATTCTGCAAAAAATCTGATTATTCCCTCGCGATTAATAAAAATAAAAGTGCGAATACAGCAGTAGTTAGTAAGGAATACGTCGTGTTGGTCAATTCCAAGCGTTATGATAGTTCAAAAAAATTCCAACCACTTGTCAAAGGCAGGATGGAAAATTTCCATCCAAAGAATTGAGAAAACTTCTTCCTGAAATGCCTTTAGCCTACCTTAGCCCCCTTAATCCCTGGGCCATCAGCCCAGCCACATCAATCTTTGCCGCCCTGCCGGGAATAGTGTTGCATGAAACTACTTTTGACCCGGTCTTCTCTAATTTCTCCAGCGCACCCTCGGCAAAGATCCCATGGACGGTGACGCAGGTGAACTTTTTAGCTCCCATGCCCTTCAGCAATTTTATCGTCTCAAGGAGCGTATGGCCTGTCGAGATCATGTCATCAACCAGCACCAGATTATTTTTTGAGATATCAATATTTTTGCTGAGCTTCACCCGGACATCCCGGGAATTGTATCTCGTCTTCTCGAGGATGACGCTCTCGCAGCCGATCATCTTTGCAGTCGCCTGCGCCCATTTATAGCTTTCCCAATCAGGGCCGACAATCAGCGGATTTTTGACGTGCTTCTTGATAAATTCCATCATAAGCGGATTTGCAGTAAGCTTATGCGCCTTTACCTTGAAGATATGCCCCAAAGTCTTTTCCCTGTGCAGATGGGGATCGATGGCATAGAATGCATCCACGCAGTCATCGACAAACTTCGCGATCACCCTAAGGCTGACACACTCACCGGAATTGAACCTCGCATCCTGCCTGAAGTAAGGAAAGAACGGCGCTGCTAAAATTACTTTGCTTGCCCCAAGATCTTTTGCAGTCCACGCAGCAAAAAAAACTTCCATCAGGCAGTTGTTGACATCGCCGTAGAAGCTCTGCACCAGAACAGCCTGCTGACCCCTGACATCGCAGTGAAACCGCATATAAGTCTCGCTGTCCGGAAACCTGCTTGTTTCAAGCTTGGAATAAGGCCGTTTCAGCAGCTTTGCAATCTTTTTTGCCAGATGAAGCCCGTGGCTGAGCCCGATGATGATCATAGGATGATTCCGAACGAGGGAATATAAAAAGCTTTGTGCCGATGTTTGGTATTACTCTTAAGTAAATACATTTCCGAAAGGTTTATAAACACAAAATTACTCCCATGAGCAATGGCAGTAAAACAGGAAACCCTTCTCAGGCTTAAGGAAGATTTCAAGCTGAATATCTATGAAGTGAGGATATGGACTGTTTTACTGGAAAAAGGCATTGCCACAGCGGGAGAGCTTGCAGACCTTTCCGGCGTCCCAAGGTCGCGCTGCTATGATGTTCTCGAAAGCCTTGAAAAGAAGGGCTTTGTGCTCATGAAGATCGGCAAGCCGATTCAGTACCTTTCCGTCCCTCCGGAAGAGATTATGGAGAGAGTCAGGAAAAGCATCCAGGCAGACACAGACATCAGCCTGAGGATGCTCGAGGAAATCAAAGGGACAGGCATCTTTAAGGATCTTGAGCTTCTGTACACTACAGGCGTCGAAAAATTTGAAAGCGAAGACATCTGCACTGCTATCCTCGGCAGGGAAAATCTCATGCACTTCATCAAGCAGCTGATTGAGCGTGCGGAGAAAAAAGTCATTATCGCAACGACCGAAGAGGGCTTTTCAAGAAAATTAAGCCTTGTGGCCAAAGCCCTGAGGAAGTCCGGAAAGAAAAATGTCAAAGTCACTATCATTGCTCCCGTAAAAGAAAGCATCGGAAAGAAGCTTGGGCAAAACATCGAGCTGGTCTGCAGGCCGACAGACTCAAGGTTTGTGGTCATCGATAATAAAGAGATGGTATTCACGCTGAACGACGGCCAGGGCGACAAGCAGAAGGATTGCGGAATCTGGGTAAAGTCAGATTTCTTCACCAGAGGCATGCTCACGCTTCTCGAAACAACGATTTTAAGAAAGCAAAACATTTAAATATTACTGCCCTTCAACAGGCACAGCATAAGGAATTCTTGAGAGTACGCAGATAACAGGCATACTGCAGATAACAGGAATACCTCAGACGACAGGAATACCTCAGATAACAGGGATAAAAAATGGTGCAGGAAGAGGACATTAAACGAACGGGCACAACAACAGTAGCGATGCTGTGCTCCGACGGGGTTGTGCTTTGCGCTGACAAGAGGGTGACCTCAGGATACCTGATAGCCTACAAAAAGTATGAGAAGATCGTCGAGATCACCGAAAACCTGGCAGTCACTGTCGCAGGGACCGTTTCTGACGTGCAGCTGCTCACCAAGCTCCTAAGGGCGGAGATCAAGCTGAAGGACCTCAGGAGCAACAGGCCGTCAAAAGTCAAGGAAGCAGTCAATCTTCTTGCCAACATGGTTTACCATAACATCAGGAAATTCAGCCTTATCCCCGGGATATCTCATTTCATCGTCGGTGGAAAGGATGACCAGGGGTTCCATGTGTTTGATGTCGGCGCAGATGGAAGCGTCACCGATGTTGATGATTATACCTGCTCAGGCTCCGGCTCGGTGATGGCCTACGGCGTCATGGAAACACTTTTCAAAAAAAATCTCTCAGTCAGCGAAGCCATAAGCCTCGGCGCAAAAGCAATCAATGCCGCAGTCCAGAGGGACATCGCTTCAGGAAACGGAATTGACATTGTCACCATCACGGAGAAAGGAGTGAAGCATGCCGTCTCCAAGGAGATTGACACGACTATAGAAATCTAATGCTCCGCATCGGAGGGAGATCTTCCGGATTCCCATTCCGTCAAAGAAATCTTTATTTTCATCTTGGTGTTGATTGTTCCAGAGAGGGATAAAGAGTCCTCAAAAGAATTATAGGCCGGCCTTCTGCTGGAGCGTATCCTTTCATTGCCTCTCCATGGAAGAGTATCAGTGAAGCTGTAGAAATATTGGTGTAAATAATATATAGCAGCACATTTGAAACTGTATCTGTGAAGCTGTAGGCGCAGTTGTAAATAATATATAGCAGTATATTTGAAATTGTATCTGTGGATCTGTATCTTTGAATCTAAAAGGTTGACAATGGCAGACATCATCAAAGAGATCTTGAAGGACTTGCCTGAAAAAAGCATTTCCGAAGCGCAGTTTGAGGCAGCTAATATTGTCCTCTACACCAAAGACAAAGAATTCTTCCTGAACAATAACGGGCTCATCAAAAAGGCAGTCGATAATGTCAAGAAGCGTGTCGAGCTGAGGCCGGACCCTTCAGTGACGATGGAGCAGGACAAGGCCGAGAAAGCGATACGGGAGATCATCCCTGCAGAAGCCGGCATCGACCAGGTAATCTTCGATCCCCAGCGCAGCATCGTCATCATCGAGACAGAGAAGCCGGGATTGGCCATCGGCAAGCAGGGCTCTTTCCTGCATGAGATCCGGGAAAAGACGCTGTGGGTCCCGTTCATCAGGCGGAAGCCCGCCATCAGGTCAAAGCTTATTGAAAACATCAGGGCAGTCCTTTTTCAAAACTCAGATTATAGGAGAAAGTTCCTCGATAAATGCGGCCACAGGATTTATGACGGATGGATCAGGGAAAAGAAGCATGAGTGGGTCAGGGTCACCTATTTAGGGAGCGGAAGGCAGGTAGGAAGATCCTGCCTTTTCCTGCAGACGCCTGAATCAAGGATCCTTCTGGACTGCGGCGTCAATGTTGCAGATGACAGTGATCCCTATCCTATGCTTGAAGCGCCTGAATTCAACATCGAGCAGCTTGATGCAGTCATCGTTTCCCATGCCCATCTTGACCACTGCGGATTTGTGCCTTACCTCTTTAAATTTGGCTACAAAGGCCCTGTGTATTGCACCGAGCCGACAAGGGATGTCATGGCTCTGCTTACGCTCGATTACGTGAAGATAGCCAGAAGCGAGGGAAAAGACCCCATCTACACCCAGGATGATATCAAGGAAATGGTCAAGCATACAATAACTCTGGACTTTGATGAAGTCACTGACATAACCCCTGATGTGAGAATCACCCTCTATAACTCAGGCCATACGCTCGGCTCAGCGATGGTGCATCTTCACGTCGGCAACGGCCTCCACAATCTCCTCTATACTGCAGACTATAAGTATGCAAGGACCAGGCTCCTGGACCCCGCAGTTTCCGTATTCCCAAGGCTCGAGACTGTGATGATTGAAGCTACCTACGGCGGAAGGGACTGTGAGATGCCGCCAAGGTTTGAGCAGGAAGAGCAGTTCAGGAAAATACTTACAGACACGATCAACCGCAAGGGAAAAGTGCTTATCCCCGTCCTTGGGACTGGAAGGGCTCAGGAAATTATGGTGCTCGTCGAAGAATACTGGAGGACCGCCCAGATTCCCCAGATGCCGGTGTTTGTTGACGGCATGGTCTGGGATGTGACCGCAATCCATACAGCTTACCCTGAATTCATGAACACCAACATAAGAAAGCTCATATTCCACAAGGACCAGAATCCATTCCTCAACCCGTGCTTTAAAGAGATCGGCAGCCAGAAAGAGAGGATGCAGGTCATTGAAGAAACTGGGTCATGCATCATCCTCGCAACATCAGGCATGCTTGTCGGAGGCCCTTCGGTTGAATATCTTCGCCATCTAGCCGATAACCCAAAGAATGCGCTGCTCTTTGTTTCATACCAGGGCGAGGGCTCTTTGGGAAGGAGGCTTCAGAGAGGAGACAAAGAGATCTTATTCGGGACTTCAACAAAGCCGGAAGTCTGCAATATAAAATTAGACATCCACACTATCGAGGGATTTTCTGGCCATGCAAGCAGGAAAGAAACCCTGGCATATCTGAGCCGTGTCGACCCAAAGCCAAAAAGAGTATTGACTAACCACGGGGAAAGCTCACGGTGCCTTGACCTTGCTTCAGCGATCCACAAGCAGAACCATATCGAAACGGGCGCCCCACGGAATTTGGAATGCGTAAGGGTAAAATAGCCAGCGCTCCTTTCGCCCGTTTCACCTGATTTCTATGCAATCTGCCCCTGTTTATTTTATTTTCTATCGGTAAAATTACGCATCCCGTAATAATTCTGCATCTCCTTTTATATACTCCCCACCTTGAAGTTTGGAATTGCTTTTCTTCAAAAGATAGCAAAAAATCTTCCAAGAAAATTGAGGGGGGGGAAAATACCATGCCAAAAATACAAGTCAAAGAGGCCAGAGCCTTTGAAACCAAAGAGCCAGTCCCTTTCTGGCTCGCATTCGGGAATGTGAAGCCAACCCCGATTCCTATCGTCCACTATTGGATAAGGATTGAAGATGAAAAGGGAAGATCCGCCGAAGGTATTTCCTCCGATTTTGCAACGCCATGGTTCCACAAAGGCATTGCTCTGAAAGATTTTCTCGCCGCATACAGGAAATCTTTGGTAGATGCCAAAAAAACAATTGCTTCAGCAAACCCATTTGAGCACCCCTTCGAGCTTTCTTACGGCAGGGGGGATGACCTAAGGAAAGAGGCTGTAAAAAATGGAACAACCGCTCTTGCAGGGCAGGGAATAGCTTCCCTTGAAGAAAGGGCGGTGTTAGATGCATTTGGGAGGCTCAACAATGCAGATGCATTGTATATCCCTTTTCCATCCTGCGTAAATGCTCTTCTTGGAAAGATTGACAAGGTGCTGGATGGCTTTGACCTGTCATTGCTATTGCAAAAGCCAAGAGCGGATAAGATAGCGATACGCCATACTGTGGGCCATACTGATCCGCTTTATTCCGGAAGCCCATCTGGAGGAAGCTCATATGGGGGAAGCCCATCTGGAGGAAGCTCAAATCCGATGAACATGCCACTCGAAGAGTTTATTTCAATCTACGGATTCAAACACTTTAAGGTTAAAGTGGCAAGCAACATCCAGGAAAGCATCAAACGGCTGTCGGAAGTTGCAGGCTTGCTTGATAAAATGTTTTTAGGGGAAGGTAAAGACTACTTGATAACTCTTGACGGCAATGAGACTTTTGAGAGTATGGAGAATGTTAAGCAATTTGCTGAAGAATTGGCTCATTCCCCGGGGCTTCACAACTTCAGGCAAAGGATACTGTACTTCGAGCAGCCGTTTCCCAGGAGCATGCTTGGAAAACTTAGCCAGCAGGACAGGGCTGCCATTGACACCATCCAGAGAGAATTCCATCTTCCCCTGCTGATAGATGAATCTGGCGACCAGTGGGGCTCTTATAGAGATGCGATTGACTCAGGGATAAAAGGGACGAGCCTTAAGCTTTGCAAGGGTGTTTTCCATGGGATGTGTGATGCTGCGCTGGCATATGTGATGAACGGCGGCATGGCAGGCCATAGTGATGCGGCAGAACATTTTATCAGCGCAGAAGACTTAACCGTGGCTGAGCCTGCTAATTTTGGCCATGCTTTGGATTTCTTCAGCGCAATGGGTTTTAGGCATGCTGAGTTCAATGGGTTCTGCAAGACCTTGCCATTGGAGCATAGGACACCAACTGAATCTGATGATGCATTGATGAAGATGAGAACACTTTACCGAAGAGTAGGGGATAATGTTCTCCTTGTCCCTACGGGAAACTACTTTCCAACCTCCGACATAAATGGCCCTGGCTTTGGAGCGGCTGTTTTGTTTGATCCAAATGACATAACAAAACGCATTGAATTGCTTTAAATTTTAATACTGAGCCATACACTTTTCAACTTAAGGAAAGAATTATTAGATATTGATTCCCTTAATTCCCGCATAAGTTCGAGCATAAAATGCAGGTTGTGGATGGATGCCAGCCTAAAGTAGCTTATCTCTTTGGCAGTGAACAAATGCCTTAGGTAAGCTCTCGAATATGCCCTGCAGGTCGGGCATTGACAATACGGATCAATCGGCTTTCTATCTTCCCTGAATTTCGCATTGTCAATATTTATCCTAAACTTGTTTATTCTTGTGCCCCCCGCTTGAGGAGAAATATACAGATGCCCCCTCCTCGCCCATTTTGTCGGCGCAGCGCAGTCAAACATGTCTGCGCCCTTCTCGACGCAGTTGAACAAGTCTTCAACAGCTCCGATGCCAAGCATGTGGACTGGCTTATTTCTTGGAAGTAACGGAATTGTCCAATCAAGAATATTTTCCATGTCCTTTTTTGAGCCGCCTAATGGGCCGCCGATGCCGAAGCCTGCGAATGGCAGTCCGCCGATGAATTTGGCGCTTTCCTGCCTCAGGTTTTTGAACAGGCCGCCCTGGACGATGCCGAACAGCGCCTGTTTTTTGTTGTAGTGCTTCAAAGATTCTTTCGCCCAGCGATGGGTCCTTTCAAGGGAATCTTTGGTATAAACTTCATCATGCAATGGGGAAGTGCATTCATCAAAAGCGAAGATGATGTCAGCTCCCAGATCAGACTGGATCTGCATTGAAATTTTAGGAGTTAAAAGGACTTTTTTCCCCGTCATGGGGTCAATAAATGAAACTCCGTTGCCGTCAACATGGGCAAACTTTTTTTCCCTGGAAATCTCTGGTTTTTGGTTATCCTTGTTCTGTGGAAAATCACTATCTTTCCTCGCCCTTTCTCCTTCATTGGGGAACCAGCCCATCTTTCCGATGTTGTGCTCAACGCCAAAACCCAGGCTGAAGACCTGGAAGCCCCCGGAATCAGTCACGATAGGGCCGTCCCAGCCCATGAACTTGTGGAGGCCTCCAAATTTATTGATGAGCTTCTCTCCCGGCCTGAGATGGAGATGGTAGGTGTTTGCCAAAACAACTTCTGCGCCGAGATTTTTGAGGTCATTGAAATCCAAAGCCCTTATCGAGGCAGCTGTAGCAACAGGAATAAATGCAGGGGTGTGAAAAGAGCCGTGTGATGTTGTGATGACACCTAACCTGGCTTGGGTATTTTTGCCGCGTTTGATAATCTTGAAGTTGAAAGCCATGGTTTTTACTCCATCTCAAAGAATTTTGAGATATAATAATCAATCCGTTCCCTTGTCTCTTTGCTGGAATTGATTGACGTGTGGAATCCGTAGCTTGTTCTCTTTTCAAAGAGTATCTTTTCCTTCATCAGCACTTTGATAAGCTCTTTCACGCGGCCGCGCAGGTCGCCAGGAAATCCCTTCTGGAGATTATCGATATCAGTATGGCTGTGCATGAATTTGCCTGCACGGGTAAGCTTATGAAGGAGCTTTCCTTTTATTTGTTCGTCAGTCCACATTGGAATGTCTATTTAAATGGACTTTGAAGGGAAAGGTTTATATACTTTTCTTTTTTATCTCTGGACTATGAAAGACACTATGGAAAATACTTTGAAAGATACTGTGAAAGATACTATGCAAGATAGAATGCCATCTCTCCTTGTAAGGATGTTTAATGATTCTCCTTCAGTAAAGATAATAGACTTTTTGATCGAGCACAAGGGTATTGATTTTAGCAAAAAACAGGTCACTGAAGGAGCTGGAATCTCAAAAGCGTCGCTGTTTAATGCCTGGGGGTTTTTGGAAAAGAACCTCATTGTCAGGGTAACGAGAAAATTTGGAAAGACAAAATTATTTACCCTTAACAGCGCAAGCCCCATAGTGAAAAAGGTACTAGACCTTGAAAGGGAGCTCATACAAAGGGCGCTTGAGGAAGAGGAATCGGTTGCTCAAAAATCCCGGCATACAACCCAGGAGCGGGAATTGCTCATCCATTAAAGGACCCCCCCATAACCATGAAAAAGATGATACTTTTGTTCTTTGCCCTAACATTATTTACAATGGGATGTAAGCCTCAGCTTCCAAAATCCAGGTCAGTGTCTCCTCAATCTGTTTTATTGACCACTGCAGATGATGTTGGAATAGCGTATAAGTATGTTGATAGGGGAGAGGAAGTAATCATCCTCCTCCACCAGCTCAACAGCGATAAATCAGTGTATAGGCGATTTCAGGAGCATCTCAGAGAGGATGGGTTTTCCAGCATCGCCATTGATTTCCGGGGGCATGGTGATTCAGACGGTGACTGGCAGAAATTTACTGAAAAAGATTTTCAGAATATGCTCCTTGATGCTGAAGCTGCAAAGGCTTTTCTTGAAAGCAAAGGGAAGAAAGTTGTTGGAATTGTCGGAGCTTCCATCGGAGCGAATATTGCTGCGCAGATGAATGTGAAATATGGGATAAAAGCAGTGCTGTTAAGTCCAGGATTGAATTACCGGGGGATTGATTTTGGAGGCACAATTCCAAAGTTAAAAGATGCCCTTATTGTGGTGAGCAGGGAAGATAAGTACAGCGTTGAAACGGCAGAGAAAGCAAAGGAAGAAAATGCCGACATTAAATTTCTTTTTCTCGAGAATCGGGGGCATGGAACGGATATGCTTGATGATGGGTTAGAAGAGGAGATTGTGGGATTTTTTGGAAGATAGAGGTGGGCCAGGCCACTTATATTTTAGGGTTGTTTTTCGTTTCCATAAATTTTGATGGATTATGTCATATTTTATAATACTTTCCTAATTTATCGAAAGATTTATATATAGATGACTATCACAAAAGAAACATGAAAAAGCTCGAGCTGGTATACAGGCACCTCTTGTTTGAAGCCATGGAAAAGAAGAACCGAGAGTTAACCATCTCATCATTAGCCAAAACCCTAAACCTTTCCCTCAGCACGGTTCATTTGGCCCTCAGGCCTTTAGTCAGGATGAATGCCATCAAAATGAAACTCAGGGGCTTTACCGTTATTGACCTGAAAAAGATCCTGTATTATTGGGCATCTGTCAGAAACATCGGGAAAGACATTGTTTATGCAGCGAGGGTTGAGGAGCCTGTTAAAGAGATTGAGAAACAAATGCCGGATGATGTTGTTTTTACCGCCTTTTCCGGCTACAAATTCAAGTTTAAGGATGTTCCGGCCGATTATTCGGAGGTCTATGTTTACGGCGGTGAAAGCGTGCAGAAAAGGTGGAAGAAAGAAAAGGCAGGAAAAGACAGAAGTTCTGGAGGAACCAGGAACAACCCGAATGTTTTTGTGCTGCAAAAAGATGGAATGATTACCAGCTATGGAAAAACTGCAACAATCGCCCAGCTTTTTGTTGACCTATGGAATTTAAGGCAATGGTATGCGAAAGACTTCTTAACCGCATTGGAGGTCCACGTTGGCAGAATACTGGAATAGTTTATTGACGGAAAAAAGCTGGAGCATCCTGCAGGAGATTGCGAAAATTCCCAAAGAAAAGTTCAGCTTTATCGTAATAGGGGGCTGGGCAGCGTATCTCTGGACAAAACTGCATAAGAGCAAAGATATTGATATTGCGCTCGCTTCAATAAGCGATTTGGAATATCTTAAAAAGCATTATGCACTCAAAAAGAACGACAGGCTGAAAAAATACGAGATCAGCTTTGAAGAGATTGACCTTGACATCTATGCGCCTTATTTCTCCCAGCTGCCGATCCCCATAGAAGACCTCCAAGGATTATCGACTCACGTTGAAGGTTTTTCCGTCGTTAAGCCCGAGGCATTGCTCGTTCTTAAGCAGGGAGCTGAGCTTGACAGGATAGGATCTGTCAAGGGCATTAAAGACCAGGTTGACATCATGACGCTCCTGTACCGCTGCCAGGTAGATTTCAGGGAGTACCATACACTGCTGAAAAAATATAAGCTGGAGCATTTCTACCCACGGCTTGTTTCCATCATTAAGAATTTTAAGGAATTTGAATACCTTGGATTGACGCCGAGGGAGTTTAAACTAAAGAAAGATAAGGCACTTGAAAAATTAAAGGAAGTGTAACATCTTGAATTCCTTAACCCCTTCCTGGAGCCTGAGGGAAAGGGAAATTTTTTTATGGAACTCCTGTCCAATCAACCTTAATGGCCGTCAGCTGTCGCCTCAATCACCCACTTAGCCCCCTTTTCATCAGTTATCCTAAAAAGGTACAGGTCATTCCTATCTTTATAAGGGAATAATTCAGCGAAATAAAGCGGTTTGCCAGCAGCAAGGCCATTAACATCGGTAACTTGCACTGCAGTTGCCGCTGTTGCTTTCAAATTTTTCATCTCTTCCCTTAATCCTGCCATCTGCATCCATTGATCGATCAATGCTCCGCCTTCTACAACCACACCTAATGCAAGCGCGCACACCAACCTGTCTATTGATTTTTTATTTGCCGGATTTCCATCCTTTTGCTCGTTTCCCATTTTCTTTTCCTCTATGGATGTTTTACTTTTATTACTTGCCGGTTTCCGTCTCGTTGATTATTTTTGATCAGGACGCATTTGCTTTTTTGCATAACCTGCGGCGAGGCTATACTCGTGGACAAAAATAAATGAGCAATAGTTGTCCACTCGTAATACGAAAAAACACTTAGGTTTTTTGTATCCCTCTGGGATAAGCAAAGGACAGTTATATTATGCTCAAAATATTGTGTCCCTTGCTAAAATACGCCCTCAAAAAATCTATTTTTTACCTGCTGCACCCTTAAAGGCTGCATTTTGTTCACAAAGAAAGTGCAGGACATCATCTGGCTCATGTGTGGAGCTGATAGTTCAAGGACGCCAATGTT
Organism: Candidatus Woesearchaeota archaeon; assembly: GCA_016180135.1. Taxonomy (GTDB): domain Archaea; phylum Nanobdellota; class Nanobdellia; order Woesearchaeales; family JACPBV01; genus JACPBV01. The sequence goes on along the minus strand of JACPBV010000039.1, from coordinate 669 downwards.
TCCCTCAGGGCACTATCTAACCGGCTTGCTTTTCCATCAGCGGCGCCTGCCAATCTTGCGTCGTTTGATTGTAAGCATGACAAGAGAAATAATCCGTCCAAATATTTATCCATTTCGGGATTTCTGCCATCTCTTACCTGCTGGGCACAGGAAAGCAGGTTTCTGGCACAGGAAAGTATATCGGAACTTCTTGGGGAAGGGTGTAGCTCATAAAAAGATTCTAGCTTGTTGATACCGTGAAGCAATAACTCAGTTTCTTGGCCCTTTGCCTTTATTGCGAAATCTTCTGGGACTTCAATAACAATCTCAGGATTTGACATCAGCTTATACGATATATTATTTTCTTTTGTAATCCCAGCAAGATAATCCCTGCCCTTGCCTGAGAGGGTGTAGGAAAAAATCCGATTTGCAAATGAAGATTCAAAAAAAGGATGGGAATCGAGAGGCGCCCCTTCTGATAAGATAAATTCTTTGGATTTGAGAGTGTCAAATAATTCCAACTCATCTGGTTCATCGCTAATATCCACCATTACCCTCCTATCAACAGATTTTTTATCACCAGCCCTAAAAGCTATAAAACCTTTAACAGGAGCATAATCCAGATAACCGCCTTCGGCTAAAAGCGTAAGAACTTTTTTTATCTTTTTTTCTTCAGGTTCTGACTCCCTT
>JACPBV010000006.1 GCA_016180135.1 Candidatus Woesearchaeota archaeon | reverse complement strand
CATCTTCAGGGCAGTTTTCGGCCCGATGCCCTTCACCCCGGGGCTGTAATCTGTCCCGACAAGCATGCATAATGCAATCAGCTGGTCATGGGTGATGCCCAGATGCCGGAGATTTTCCTTCAGGTCAATAAGCTCAGGCTCAACCGCAACAACTCCTAAAGTTTTTGTTTTTTTCTTTTTTCCGGCGATATTCAGGTTCCTGACTATCCTGGGGGCATTGAACAGCAGCGCATCGGCATCGTTGGTAGATACTGCATAGGCATCTCCACGAGTTACCAAAAATGAAGCCTGCGCTTCAGCTTCAGATGCTCCGATGATATACGGCAGCCCTAATGCTTCAAGGAGTTTCTTCGCATCAGCGATCATCTCAGAAGTCAGCCGGGAAGTCCTTGCAGCAAATTTTTTCATCCCTTCAATATCCCCTCGTTTTTCAGCATCGGCAAGCTTCATCTCGGCTTCCTGCTTCAGCTCCCTCCTCCTCTGCCGTTCCTCTTTCTTCAGCTCCGGAACCTTGCCGTCAAAACAGAAAACCAGCCTAATTCCCGATTCCATCAGCTTTACTGTCCTGAAAAAAAGGCCCATCAGGTGCGAGGTCACATTGCCTTTGCTGTCGGTGAACAATGCGCCGTCAGGCTGCCTGATAGACGAAAGGAATTGGTAAAGCCAGAGCGGGCTGTCGACGGCAAGGATTTTGCCCTTCAGGTCATTAAGAGTTATACCCTTTTTCTCCAGCAGCTCAGTTATAGCAACACCCATAGGACATCCTACTGCAGGATTTTGACCTGCATCCCTTTAAAATCTTTACTGAGCATCTCGAGAGCCCGTTTTGTAAGCTTTCCGCCGGTCAGGAGGAGCACCGGTAATTTTCTCAGCTGCCCCTGCGCAAACGCAGATGCCAGGTCAGTGTCATTGATTGATTTTTTGTCCCTTGCCTTGCAGTAGTATTCAAGATTTCCGACAGCGCTTGGGACTTTCAGGATGAAGTCTGTCTCTGTTTTTTTGATAGGATGCCTTCCGATGACCTCAACAGCATTTTTCCCGAAAAACTGCTCGACAGCGCCGGCAAAATTATTTTCAGAAGGCTCTTTCTTTTCTTTCTTCGCCAGTTTCTTTCGGACAGGCCATTTAGGTATGGACTCTTCAGGTAAGGGCTCTCTAGGTATAGGTTCTCTATGTATGGACTCTCCAGAGGCTTTTTGTTCCTGAAGGCGCCGCTGCACCTCCGGGGGGGCTGGAGGGATTTCATTTGCTGTCTCACCTTTTGGAGTATTGATTGCCTCCGTTGAATTATTTGTTGTCTCTGTTGAATCTTTGTTTAAATCTGTTGGATTATTCACTGCCCCTTTTGATACTTCTTTTTCTTTTTGCGCTGATAGATTCTCTGCGGCCTGCGGCGGCTCCAGGAGGGCGCCTATACCTGCCTTCGCCTCACCCTCAGGCAGCAGATACCATTTCCAGAAAAGCGCAGTATTGCCCTGGAACTGCACATCCAAAGGCAAAGCGTAATCTTTGATGCTCCTCAGGGCAACACGCATCAGCGGCTCAAGCTCAGCATCTCTGAGGATCTTTTTCTCCTTCAGGCGCTCATACGCCCTCTTGTCCTTTTCGTTGAGGTTATCGCTGAACTTCATGAGCTGGGATTCCTGCCCGGGAAGATAATACACTGGGGACGTTCCGACCTTTACTGACGATATTTTGACTTTTCCCACGGATATCAATTGGGAGAGGTATGCGGAGGCAAGAATAGTGTCCTGCCTGATCGCCTTAGCAACCTCGATGGGCAACGACGGCCCATGGCTGGAAAGGAACTTTAAAACTTCTTCGCTCTGGTCCTGCATGCCAACAGGAAAAGCAGGAAGCTATAAATAAGTTGTTATGATGGGTGGCTCCGTTCAAAATATAGGTTAGCAGCCTAAAGTAAAAATCATTTGTCCATTGAATCAAGCTGACAAGGGGGTCGCCCCCAACGGGGAATGTCAGCAACCGAAAAATCACTTGGGGATTTTTAAGCTGCTGACCCGAGCGAAGCGAGATTTGCAGCAAACTCATACCAGGTCATCGAAGATGCCTCATGCACCGGAAACACGACCCATTTGGCATGGTCCTCTCCCGGCTTCACGCCACGGTCATATACCCTGAAATCAGCGCCGAATTTCAATGCGGTCTTGATTATGTATCCCCTGTTGCGCATATCTTTGAAGACACAATACCTTATCCAAAAATTAGGCTCGACTTTTTTTGCCTTCTTCAAAAGCGCGTCAAAATCAAGCAGCTTCTGCTTCCCCAGCAAAACTTCCAGCTTGCCCTTCTCAACGAGATACAGGGCTTCAAGGAGAGAGAGCTGAACCTTCTGGCTCTCCAGCAAAGTCCCATACCTGCTTTGGTTGTAGAGTTCTCTTGCAGCATCAGAATTTTCCGTGACAACGCGCTCTTCAGCAAAGAGCGCTTTCACCATCTCCTTTTTTTCCGGAGATTCTTTAGCCTCCTTCAGCTCTTTGGCTTCCTTTGGCTCATCGCTCATGGGGGGAAAAACTGCTCTGGTGCTTAAAAAGGCTTTGGTTTTGATGGCTTTGCCTTAAAAAATGAGAGATATTTGGCGAGTAATGCACCGAAAATTTCAACAACGATGGGCTCGACGGTCAAAATTTTCCCTATGAAAATTTTGCCCTGCTCGGGCACCCCGTAGGGGGCAAGTCCCCCGCCCTCGCCTCGCCGATGCTGTTGAAATTTTCTTTCGGAAGATATCCTTCTCGATTATGTTACAAAAATGCCCCGTTATGGGAATGTGAACATGATTCTCGAACTTAGAGTATGGGGCAGATTTTGATTATTAATTTCTCCCCCATATTTATATACTTCCCCTCTATTTTCATCATGATGGAACTCACGCTTTTCGGCACATCCTCGATGGTGCCGACGAAAGAACGGAATCAGTCTGCAGTTTTTCTGAGATATGAGAATGAGGGTTTTTTGTTTGACTGCGGCGAGGGGACGCAGAAGCAGTTCAAGATCAAAGGGATTCCGCTGACAAGAATCACGAAGATATTCCTCACCCACTGGCATGGCGACCATGTGTTTGGGCTTCCCGGAGTAATCGCATCGCTGGGCAAGATGGACTATGAACGATCCCTCCTCATCGTCGGCCCCAAGGGGACAAAAAAGCATCTTGAAGCGATGTTCTCGGCTTTTGAGTTTGAGAGAAATTTTGGCATCGAGATACGGGAAGCGGAGAAAGGCATATGCTTTGACGCAAAGGGGTATAAGGTTGAGTGCCTCCCGCTGGACCATGATGTTCCTACTGTAGGCTATCGTTTTGTCGAAAAAGATGTGAGGCATATCGATATGAAAAAGATAAAGAAGATAGGCCTTCCTGCAGGCCCGATGTTAGGCAAGCTTGCCGACGGAGAACCTGTTGAGCATAACGGCAAGAGGATCCTTCCTGAGGAGGCCACTTTCATCGAGAAAGGGAAGAAAGTCGCAATTGTCACCGACACGGCATTCTGCGCAAATGCTGTCAAGCTTGCGGAAGATGCAGACCTTGTCGTGGCTGAAGCGACCTTTGGCGCCAAGTTAGAGGAGAAGAGCAAAGCATACAAGCACATGACGGGCAGGGAAGCTGCCCAGGTAGCTTCACAGGCAGGGGCAAAAAAGCTTGTCCTCACCCATTTTTCAGCAAGGTATAAAGAGACCATCGAAGTTGAGGAAGACGCCAAAGACATCTTCCCGGACACCATTGCGGGAAGAGACTTCATGACCTTTAAGATATGATGCAATCAAGAGGTTTAAGTTAAGAGATGAGGGGGTAGGCAGGGATGAGGTGGAGTAGGGAGATAACAGGGGGTACGGAATTTTGGGATGGGTGGGGAGGGGGAATTCACTACTTTTTTGTTCGGGAAAAGTTTTCAGGAATGACATGAGCAGAAAATCAAAAGGCATCAACGCTGAAAGGGAGCTTATCCATAAGTTCTGGTCGCTGCCGGACTGGGCGGCAGTTAGGATTGCCGGCTCAGGCAGCATGAAATATCCGAGTTCAGACCTGATCGCGGCGAACCGCGGCAGGATCCTGGCAATTGAATGCAAGACATGCAAAGAAAACTCAAAATATATCCCTGAAGAAGATATCGGGCAGCTCAGGCAGTTCGCCCAGCTCTTTAAGGCAGAACCCTGGATCGCTGTCCGCTTTGCAGCAAATGATTGGTATTTTATGATGCCGGAAGACCTTGAGAGGACCGGAAAAAACTTCCTGATAACCACAGATTCTGCCAGGTCAAAAGGGATATTATTCGAAGAGCTGACCAAAGAAGGATTATCTTCTCCTTGTTAAGGTCTTTTCAATCCTGAGCTCTTCGCGCATGATCTTACCGACAACGTTCTCGACATGCATCTCAATCCGCGCGACTCTCCGCTCCATCAGCACCAAGACCCTCAAAGAATAGACAATTGCGGCAAGCGTCCCGACAATGACTGCGAGCGTTACCTGCTGAACTTCCAATACCATCACCAATCACCTCTTTTTGAAAATAACACTTCAACAGCAGTTTACAAGAGAAGAGATATATAAATCTTTGTTTTTGGTTTTTTGCTGAATGCAATATCTGATAGGGCAGGTGAATTGGATTAGATGATTTCCGCCTCAAAAAACAATCCCCTCAGAGGAGATATTTTCAGGCTATTTTCCTACACAAATCCTGCATGCTGCAGGAATGATTTTTCCAAAGTGTTGGCGAAGAATTCAGTATTGACCCATAACGCAGCCTCGTAGCTGGGATGCACCTGCGTGTCGTCCATCAGCATAAAAAGGATCTCCTTCCTGTCGATGATGCAGAACCTTGCATTCGCCTTCGTCTTCCGGTAGGTTCCAAGCTTGGAAAATTCCCTTGCTTCCCCGGACTGCGGCTCCAGGGGCGCCCCGAACCTGAGCATCACTCCCCTCTGTTTGGCTTTTAGTAAAGATTTTCCGAGTATATCTAATTTTCTTGAAGCGCCTTCGGACGTAGTAGTGATCACAATGGATCTCTTCGCATTTTTGATCATGGACTGCAGATGGTTGTAGATATTTTTCCTGCCCCTGATGCAGCCGGTAAGCTCAGTCTCGTCGAGAGTTTCGATGCCCTTTGCATGGAGAGTGCTTAATTCCTCGAGCAAAGGGGTCTGTTTGATGCTTTCAATAAGGCTGAGCTGCTGCTGAGACTCTTCCTGAAGCTTGGCTTTGATCCTTTCAACAACTTCATTGGGGGCAACAGCCATGTACGTTATAGGCTTTCCGAGCTTCATCACAATAAAGCCTTTCTTCTCTAGGCTTTCAAGAACATCATAACTCCTTGACCTGGGGACATTCGCGATGTCGCTGAGCTCGCCTGCAGTAGAAGTCCCTCTGGAAAGCAAGGCAATCCATATTTTGCTCTCATAGGTATTCAGCCCAAAATCTCTTAACTTTGACAGGAAATCTTTTTCTACAAGCATACAGGAGTGGAGCCTAAGGCCCTTTTTAAACCTTTCGTTGTTTAACCATTCCAGAGTGACAAAAATGAAGTTTCACAAAACATTTATAAAATTCCGGCAGTTATCTCTGAAAAAATGGCTCCCCAGATTATCATCTATGACACCCTGCTGAGGGATGGCTGCCAAAGCGCAAGCATCAACTTTTCGGTGCAGGACAAGCTTGCGATAGCCCAGGCGCTTGACGATTTTGGCGTGGATTATATCGAGCTCGGCTGGCCTTCAGCTTCACAGAGGGAGATGGAAGTCTTTTCGGAGGCAAAAAAACTCAGCCTGAAGCACAGCAGGATTGTTGCCTTCGGGAGCACGAAAAGAAAAAATGCCTCTGCAGGGGAAGATGGCAACCTTCAGGGGATTATCGCTTCAGGCGCAAAAACCGCATGCATTTTTGGCAAGACCTGGAAACAGCATGTAGAGAAACAGCTGGGGATCACTCCGGAAGAGAACCTTACTTCAATAGAAGAGAGCATCGCTTTTCTGAAGAGCAAAAATCTCGAGGTGTTTTATGACCTTGAGCATTTCTTTGACGGATTTAAGGACAATGAAGTATATGCATTGGCATGCATCAGGGCAGCCTCGATGGGAGGAGCTGCATTTGCAGTATTGTGCGACACCAACGGAGGGACGATGACTGATGAGCTAGTTGGCACCATTGAAACCGTGAAGTCGTTCATCCAAAAAGAAAACCTTCCGATAAAGCTCGGCATCCACTGCCATAATGACTGCGGGATAGGGGTTGCCAACTCTCTTGCAGCCGTAAACAGAGGTGTTGAGATGGTGCAGGGCACGATGAATGGATTCGGGGAGCGCATCGGAAATGCGGATCTTACCCAGATCATACCCAATCTCATCCTGAAAAAAGGAGTTATTCTGCCGTCGATAAGGCTGGAGAAACTGACACAACTATCCAACAGGATATATTCTCTTGCAAATGCGAAGCCGGATCCCAAAAAGCCATTTGTTGGGAAGGAAGCCTTCAGCCATAAAGGGGGGGTTCATGTGGATGCCATCGTAAAAGGCGCCTCCTATGAGCACATCGATCCTGCTGCAGTCGGAAATAAGCGGGAAGTTATCTTAAGCGACCTGAGCGGCAAAGCCAACGTCCTTGAAATCCTGAGAAAGTTCTCAATTGCAACCTCCAAAGAGGATCCGAGGGTAAAAGCGATGCTCCGGGACGTTGAAGCGATGGAGAACAAAGGGTATGACATGGGGACAATCTATGCGGAGCAGTTCCTGCTCAAAGAAAAGCATTTTGGCAACAAATCCAATATCATCGTCGTCACAGACTGGAAGATCCTTTCGGGAAGGAAGGAAGGGGAGTATTCTGAATGCTACCTGAAAGCAAAGATCAATGATGAAGAGCACGAAGCCACGAGGAAGGTCCAAGGCGGCCCCGTCGATGCATTTTTCCATGCGCTGAAAGACATTGCCGGACCATTTGGCGGCCCGAAGGAGATGAAGCTCACAAACTACAAAGTCGTGATCGCTGAAGACCAGGGCCCTTCAAGCTCCGTCAGGGTTTACATTGAGTTTAAGAACAATGACGAGGAGTTTGGCACTGTAGGGGTTTCTACAAACATCCTCGAAGCTTCCTTAGAGGCTCTGCAAAAGGCATTCAGCTACTGCCTGCTGAGAAATGACGGGCGTTAAGCCTAAGTCCTTGCGCCAAGATACTAAGCTACTGCGCGCCGCCTGGTTGCGGGACAGCAACCCTGCGGCCTGAACCAAGATAATGCGAGTATAGTAACCATTTAGATTTGTCCCACTAATTTCTTTGAGTTGTATTCTCCAAAAACATTTATAAACTACCCCCTATTTAAACCATTTATAAACAGTTTTGAGGGTGACGATGGCAAAAGAAAAACCTGCAAAGAGAGATATTAAAGTTGTTAATATTGTGGTGAGCACTTCCTTAAAGCATGACATCCCGCTGGAAAAGATGGCTGCAACGCTGTCCAATACTGAATACAATCCGGAGCAGTTTCCGGGGCTTGTCATCAGGATCAAGGAGCCAAAGACGTCAGCCCTGATATTCAGTTCCGGAAAAGTTGTCTGCACCGGCGCAAGATCCATGGAGAAAGTTAATGAAAGCATCAAAAAGATCATCAAGAGCCTTGAAAAGATCAACATCAAGATCACGATTGACCCGGAGATCAAGATCCAGAACATCGTCGCTTCCGGCAGCGTCGGGATGGACCTTAACCTTAATGTCCTTGCGATGAAATTGGAGAACACGGAGTATGAGCCAGAGCAGTTTCCGGGTCTGGTCTACAAGCTTGAAGAGGCAAAAGCTACATTCCTGCTGTTCAGCAACGGGAAGATAGTGTGCACCGGCACAAAATCAGAGAAAGAGGTGCATCTGGCGCTGGATAAGCTGATCATCAACTTAAAAAAGGTCAAAGCATAGGCATCATGAGTTTTAGGCATACCTTTCTGGAATTTAACTGGTAAGGTATTCCCATCGTTGTTTGGGGGAGCTATGGGAGAGGAGATAATTGAAAACACCGTTGAGCTCCAGCCTGTGGAGCGGTTTCAGGAATTTATTGACAAGAGCTTTCTCCCTATCCTCCATAGGAATGTCAGGAAAGGGGATAATTTCTTAGTTATTGACTTTAAGGATTTAAGCCTGTTCGATGTTGACCTGGCTGAATATCTTCTGGAGAAGCCTGAAGAGGCAATTGCCGCTGCAGAGCAGGCCCTTGCACAGATTGATCTGGAGGGCAGCCCGAAGGTAAGGGCCCGTTTCGCCAACCTGCCGGAAACCCGGCACCTGATGATCCGCGATATCAGGAGCAAGCATCTGGGCAAGCTTTACCAGTCTGTAGGCATCGTCAGGCAGAAATCAGATGTAAGGCCTCAGGTCACCAATGCAAAATTCGAATGCCCCTCGTGCGGCAATGTCATTTCGATCCTTCAGATAGAGCAGAGCTTTAAGGAGCCATCACGGTGCGGCTGCGGAAGAAAGGGGAAGTTTATCCTGGTTGCAAAAGAGCTTGTGGACGCGCAGGGCCTGGTCCTGGAAGAGGCTCCGGAAAACCTGTCCGGCGGAGAGCAGCCAAAAAGGATGAAGGTCTTCCTGAAAGATGACCTGGTATCTCCGCTTTCCGAGCGGAAAACTTCACCTGGCTCGAAGATTACCGTCGTCGGCATCACCAAAGAAGTTCCCATCCTGACAAGGACAGGGGCAACCTCCACAACATTTGACCTGATGATCGAGGCAAACGAGGTGGAAGCTTCAGAAGAAACTTTTTTGGAAGTGAATATCACTGAAGAAGAGGAGCGCCAGATACGGGAGCTGGCTGCAGACCCGAAGGCTATGGAAAAGCTTATCGCGTCGGTCGCCCCATCGATCTTCGGCCATGAGCCCATCAAAGAGGCTATCCTGCTTCAGCTGGTCGGCGGTGTGCACAAGAGAAGAAGCGACGGGGTGATGAGCAGGGGCGATATGCACGTGCTCCTGTGCGGCGACCCAGGGTCGGGAAAGAGCGCGCTGCTGAAGCGCGCAAATACAATCGCGCCAAAATCGAGGTATGTTTCCGGAAAAGGTGTGTCTGCAGCAGGGCTGACTGCGTCTGTCGTTAAAGATGAGTTTCTCCGAGGGTGGTCTCTGGAAGCAGGAGCCATGGTCCTTGCCTCAAACGGATTATGCTGCATCGATGAGATGGACAAAATTTCACCTGAAGACCGCTCTGCGATGCACGAAGCTATGGAAAACCAGACGGTAAGCATCAGCAAGGCAAACATCCAGGCAACGCTCATCGCCCGCACGACAGTCCTGGCGGCGGCAAATCCCAAATTCGGAAGGTTTGACCCCTACGGGATCATTGCCGAGCAGATCGACCTTCCGCCGACGCTGATCAATAGGTTTGACCTGATATTTACTATCAAGGATCTTCCTGACGAAAAGCATGATACGCAGCTTGCCTCCCATATGCTGAACCTCCACCAATCGCCGGAAACGAAAGAGCCGGAGATAGATACTAATCTTTTGAAAAAATTTATAGCCTATGCAAAGCAGAAGGTTTTCCCAAAGCTCACCGACGGGGCGATTGAGGAGATTAAAAGATATTATATCAAGATGAGGCTTTCAGGAAGCACCGAAGAGGGCTTTAAGACTATCCCTATCTCAGCAAGGCAGCTTGAGGCCCTGGTAAGGCTCAGCGAAGCGCATGCAAGGATCCGCCTCGGCGATGAAGTCACGCGGAAGGATTCAAAGAACGCCATAAAAATCCTGGAATACTCGCTAAGAGATGTTGGGCTAGATAAGGAGACAGGAAAGATAGATATTGACAGGATCGCTACCGGAGTTTCAGCATCTGCAAGGAATTCCATCCTCATCGTCAAAGAGATTATCGCTGACCTGGAGAAGAAGATGGGGAAGACTATTCCGCTTGAAGATGTTCTTGCTGCTGCAAGAGAGAAGGGGATCTCAGAAGACAAAGTCGATGAGACCATTGAGAAGCTGAAGCGCACCGGCGACCTCTTTGAGCCAAAACCCGGATTTGTGACCAAGATGTAGCCATTATTTGTACGCTGCACAGATTGACAGGAAGTTTAGAAGGACAGCTTCAGGAAAAGGGAACACATGGAACAAAAGACTATTCCTAAAAGGCAGATTGCCTACAAAACCAGCATCAAGGATATCCTTGAAGGAACCTACACCAAGGAGGAGGGAGACTGGGTTCCAAACTTTGTCATGATCGGCGATAAAAAGATCTCGCGGGCAAATATCATCGGAGTAGTAGTGTCCAGCGATGCTCAGGAAAATTCTGTTTACCAAAGCATAACCCTTGATGACGGAACAGGAAGGATCTCTGTCAGGAGCTTTGAGGAGCATGCCGCCCTGGGGAACGCCGCTGTCGGGGATATGGTGATGGTCATCGGGCGCCCGAGGGAATATCTTGACGAGCGCTATCTTGTTCTGGAGATCGTGAAAAAAGTTGACAGGGGATGGGGTGAGCTGAGGAAATATGAGCTTGCGCAGTCTCTTAAGATGCCATCTATGTCCCCTGAATCGCCGCCCATCCAGAAAGAAGAGGTCACCCACACTATCTTCAGCCTTGTGAAGGAGAAAGACAGCGGCCCCGGCGCTGACATGCAGGAGATCATTAACAACCTGGCAAGGCAGGATGCTGAATGGCTTATCAAGAAGATGGTTGCTGAAGGCGAACTGTTTGAAGTGAGGCCCGGAAAGCTCAAAGTGCTGGAATGAAAAGCCAGGCGCTGGCACGGAGAGATGTATGGGGGAAAAGGGCAGCAACCCAAAAAAAAATCTTAGATAGGATAAGGGGGTTAGCCTATAAAGAGATCAGTCCGATAAGGATATGGAAATGTCGGAAGACAGCCCCCCGATACACTATGTTCTATACATCATTGCTGACGGTAGAAATGTTGATTAATTAAGCTGCCAGAGCACTAGAACAATACCGGTGTCACAAAGACTTCTATCAGCGCGGCAAAGATAAGCGTGATAATCGCCAGCAGCAGCAGGTCGGCAGAATCCATGATGACTGACCTGAATTTCTTTGACCCAAAGTCGTGATTGATGACTGCAATAGAGATGATGCCTGCAGCAAGCCCTCCAAGGAAATAGGCGAGGATTTCCGGGACACCGTGGATAAAATATCTCATGATGCCCAAAGAAGATATCTCGAAGTAGTGCATTACCGATGATGCTTCAGAGATGTTGGAACGGATGAAGTTGCCAATCGCTGTTGCTATGACTGAAGCATTCCAAGTAAGGATAAACAATGCTCCTGAACCATACAGGAAGGAGAAGATAAGGCAGAAGATGAGCACCTTCATGTTGTTGAAGAAAATTTTTGAGAAGAGGGTGAATTGCTGGATTGCCTGCCCGGTAATCTGGGTGTTAATCTCGTTGATGGTCTTTGCCTGGATCGAAAACAGAGTCAGCGTCAGGTCTGCCGGCAGAATGACATACCAGAACGTAAATGCGAGGGTAAACCCCAGGAACATGAAGATGAGAAAGCTCAATGCCTTACCGTGCTCTTTGAGCAGGATACTCTCGCCGGAGCCGGCAAGGTCTTTTGCCTCCTCGACTTTAAGTGTATTCATTATCAGGGGGACAGTGGCAAGCACGGTCAGGAAGATCATCACCAGAGAAGCATAGGGCTTGAATATCCACAGGCTGAGCCCCATCGCAACCGAAGCGTATAATGCGCCGAGGAAAAACAGTTTCCATGGCTTCGCTTCTGCCCGCAAGGCATCAATAAGCTCTTCAAGAACCATATTATCAGCCTTCAGGAACAGGTTTATATATATTTTGTTTTCAGACGGCACCGTTCAAAATATAGGTTAGCAGCCTAAAGTAAAAATCATTTGCTGAGTTTATTCAGCTGACAAGGGGGTCGCCCTCCTTCCCGAAGGGACAGGAACGCTGGATTATCCCTCCGTCCGCAGACCGGAACGCAAGATAACCCAAACGGAGAATGTCGACATTCGGTTTTGACATTATGGATTTGCCTGATGGCAACCCGACCAAAAGGAGAGTTTCGCACCAACCTCCCCGCAACAAACACCTTTATATAGCCTCTGGGAATTCCCAGCTGCAATGGAATATGTGGAAATGCTCAGGAAGGTCAGGGAAAGTTTGCCCCCGTCTGTCTTCGAGAAACAGAGGTTTGAGATCCCCAATATCAGGGGGCATGTCCAGGGAAACCGCACCATATTAAGTAATTTCATCGAGGTCGCAGATATTCTGCGCCGTGACTCCCACCACCTGCTGAAATACATACTCAAGGAGCTGGCAACTCCGGGAGAGATCAAGAGAAGCGGGAGTGTCATTGTCGGCGCAAAAGTTTCCGCAACAAAGATCAATGAGAAGATCAGGCAGTATGCTGAAGAATTTGTCCTCTGCTCCGATTGCGGCAAGCCTGACACCAAGATAGAAAAAGAAGGAAATATCCCATTTTTAAAATGCCAAGCCTGCGGTGTGCGGCACCCCATCAAAGGGGCAGTGTGAACTGCATGGCTATTCTGCGCCCGGCCTGCAGGGGCCCTTACAGGTTTTCTTATTGACCCTTCCCGTCAGAAGCGGGGATTTCTGTGATTAAACAAGCACCCTGCTATGACTTTCTCAGCTCTAAAACCATTTTCCAAGCCCTATCTGCTTCTCAGTTTCTTTGCCAAAAATTCCTTCCACGCGCCTCTTGACGAGCTCAAGGCTCTGCTTCACATATGCAGGCAGATCATACTTTGTAGCTAAGCTGATCGCAGGCTCAAGGTATTTTACGATAGCCCCCTCCGGCACGGTGAAGAGCAGTTTTCCGCTGCACTTCGCGCATTTTCCTGCGAGAGGCGGCCTCCGGTATTTGGCGTTGCATTGGACGCACCTGAACTCCTGCTGGGAGAATTTCCTCAGGTTTCCCTTGATGTCTCTGATAAAATGCTTGTCGATGACAAGCCTTGCGACATCTGCCTGGTCGACAGCACGTATCTTTTCGGCAAGAATCATCTGCCCCTTGAGCTTTTCCTCCATAGAGGGAAGGGTCTTGTAGGCGGAGCATAACACTCCCCGGTTCAAGTCAGAAGTGTCATGGGTAAACCCAAAATGCTCATAGGCATTGAGCGTGTGAAGGCGTGAATGCACCCGTTCAACAGGCACAGTTCCCGGCTCAAGAAACTGCTCTGCTGCCTCGTAAAAAGCAAGCGGATACTTCTGGGCAATGTCGATGTCAAAGATCATATCATCAACTTCAGTCGGGATTATCCTGAGTGTCAGGACGAGCGGGGCATCCTGCGTCGCTCCTCTGTTGTCAGGGAGGAATTCTTTTGAGAAGTTGAGAAGAGTGTCCAGGAGCAAAGTAGCCGAAGCCTCATCACCGTCGCAGTCCCGCCTCATCGCCGCATGGAAAAATGGATGCGCAAAAAATCCCTGAGTCTTTGAAAAACCTATGATCCTTCCAACGATAGAGGAAGAGATGTGTGGCGCCAGACCGTTGATGAGGTGCCCGATCAGGTCCTCCCGCTTCTTGACTTTGAAGTAAGGGGGAAGCTTGTAAAGCCCTGCGAGAAGATCGTCGATGAATTGGGCCATCCTCAGGAAGACAACATCTGCCCCTTCTTCCGGACTGTCGGGGCACGCAGGAAGGATGACGTCCTGGGGCTTAAGTTCAAGGATCTGCTCCTCGTCGGACAAAGGCGCCCCATGGATGTCCAGGCTGTATCCGAGGCTAAGAAGCTTTCCGACCGAAGTCCCGATTTCCTTTGGCTTGAAATGAGTTATCGGAAGCTGAGTCATATCATACCTCGTAGTCCCGTCCTTGTTGACATAGATATCGTGTTTTGCCCTCAGGATCCCCTTGGCAAGATGCTCAGGGAGATGCTCTTTGTTGGAAGTCCCCCTCACGCCTTTGATCATGTCGGGAAGATTCTTTTCCCCCAATCGGGCCTGAAGAGCCTTGAAAAGGGAAATGATGTCAATCTCCCTCTTCTGGAAAGGGAGGGCCTTTCCGTGAGGGCATTCCTTGCTTTCGATAATGCCGCACCTATTGCAGTAAAACACCTTGGCAGTCTTTTGGCCGCAGCGCTCGCAGACACCAAAAAAAGTTTCAGTCTTGCAGGAATTGCACCGGAATATCCTTGACTCTGCTGTGACTTTCCCCTCCTCAAGGGCGCTTTGGAACGATCTCATCTTCCCGCCCTCGTCCCCGACAGGAAAGAGCGCATGAGGCGACCCGGTCATCTTCCTCATCTTTGCTTTCTCGGGCCTCCCCATCCTTGCGCCGATAAAGATGCCTGACTTGTCTTTGAGAGGTATTGGGGAACAAGCATTGATAAGCTCAAGAGTTCCATTAAGAGAGTGTTCTTTCAGGCAGGCCTTCCATTTTTCAATATCGATAAGGCGGCCTAACCCGAACAGCTTTTCAAAGATGGCTGATTCCTCTTTCTCAAGCACGACAAATTCTGAAGATGCACATTGGTGCGGGACACCGATCAGCTCAAGGTATCTTTTTGGCGTTTCCCGATGAGGAAGGACAACTTTAGTTATAGATTCTCCCTCAAAAAATGGCTTACCCTCCGACATCCACTGCAGCAGCTCAATGAATTCCGGAGGCTTGATCAAAGAGAAATAAAAAGTGTGCGCAGGATGCAGGGGAACTTTGAGCCCAAGAGAGAGCCTGATAGCATCTTCTGCAGGAGGGATTTCCCGAAGAGGGTCGCGAAGAAGCTTTTCAACAAGCTCCTGGCCAACTCCCGAAAGGCTTGCTGCCTTTGAAATATCGAAGCTGCCAAACAAGGTTACAATCTGCTTCTCAAGCTGCTGCACCCACCATTCCGGGCAATACCCCGGAGGGACGAGCACGTGGGCCCTGTTGAAAAAGTCACCATAGCTGAAAAGGATGTCCCCAAGGAAAAGAATCTCCACGACGTCGCCCTTAAAAGACCCGGATTGCGCAAGGTTCCCCAACTTGATGACCGTCCCGTTTGCCAGCTTTACAATCGGGCCCTCAATAGTATCACAGCTCCCCAGAGAGCATGCTTTGCCGGGGCGCTCGACCTTAAGCTGAGTGCCAATTGCGAGATAATCATGGAGCACAGCCATGGTGGCAGGGTGAATTGCTGCGGCACTGTATCCCGATGTCCTTGAGCGGCCATAGCGCAGGCGAAACCCTCCTGCCCTTAACGGATGAGTGAGCACCGGCCTTCCGGCCACCAGATCCTCGATGTAAGTATAGACTGGGCTGACTTTGGCCTCCTTTTTCTGCTCGCCCTTTGCCTTAACGCTTTTTTGCAGTTCAAGGAACGCTTCAAGGAACTGCCAATGGCCAAGCCCGTAGGAGCTTCCCCATTTAGAGAGCTGCTTGTAAACTTTTTTCGCTTTCTGCGCTACACCTTCCCCAAGGACAAGGCATACTCCGCTCCTGATCCTGTTAGTCTCTACTCTCGGCAGATCCTTAAAATTGGAGACTTCCCTCTCTTCAGAAGGGTCCCCATTGACCTGCACCGGAAGGTGCCTTCCCAGGAAGGTGATCTCGTCTGCGCTGGGGAGATATTGAAGGTTGTTGATGTAGTCATGATAATCGTAAAGCTCGATGACAAGGCGCTGGACTTCGTCTTCAGTGGGGTCATAAGGCGCATAACCCATCTTGACTCTGACATAGTCTGCCACGATGACAGAGACTGCCGCTGCAGTCCCGCCTGCGGACCGTATGGGGCCGGAGTACATCAGGGAAAAAAAGTCCTTTCCGTCATGGGTCTTTTTGAGCTTTAACTCCACGAACCCCTCGATAGGAGATGCGACAATGCCAAGAGTCAGGTAAGCGATCCCGACTCGGATTCCTGTCTCCATGGCCTTGACTTTGCTTTCAAATTTGCAGAATTTTTCCTGGGCCACTTCCAAAGAGATTTCCAAAGCAACTCTCCAGTCAAGGTCCCCATAGGTTTTTTCGAGCTCCTTGATGCGCTGGGAAAGCCCCGAGCGGAACAATGCGGGGCAGACAGTCCCGATGATTCCCTCGACACGCTCAGCCATATCTTTTGCAAGAGGAACGGGAACTGTTTCTTCAGGATCAAATCCGAGGCTCCGGGCTTTGCCTGCTATTTCATAAATCTCTTTCACCTGCGCTTCAATTGAGTTGAAGTACGATTGGATTGTGTCGCTGAACATGGGAGTAGGATAGTATGGAGGTAGTCTACGGAGCGGTTGGTTAGTGAGGTTTAGTGGTTGGGTTTGCTGTTGAGGTTTGAGGGAGGTTGGTGGTTTAGGGGTTTGATTGGGTTATTGTGGCGGGGGTGGGGCGTTGGTAGTGGGAGTTTGCTGTGAGGGGGGGTTGGTCGTTGGGAATTAAGGGAGGATTTTGGGGTTGGTGGTTTGATTGAGTTACTGCGGGTTGAGAGTAGGGGTTTGTTGTAAAGTTTGGGGGAGAGCAGGAGTTTGGTGTTGGGGCGAGGCACCCCATTAAAGGAACTTCAGTACTTTAATTTCCCTGGTCTGGAGGTTGATTGCAGGAACTTTGCCGGGGTCGGGGTTGTGGCCAACTTTTTCCTGGAATGCGGTCTTTGACTGCCAGCATGAGCCGCAGATCAGGGTGATGTTTTTGTAATGCGCGATGGCTGACTTATGGAGGTGTCCGGAGATGAAAAAATCGGGTGTGTGGGAGATGATCAGGGGGTCATAAGCGGTCATGGGAACATAGACGGTAGAGTGATGCGTGGGGGCAAGGTGCCTCCGCTGAAGAAGGAATTTCATCACAAGGTCAGCGCGGTTATATCCCCCCTCCTTGCAGTTCCTGATCTCGTCGACATTGGCGATATAGAAATCATAGCTATATCCATGATAGAGGAGCACATCAAACCCTGAAAAAGTTGGTGAGCTGTGGATGTTGATAGTAGCGGGGTTGGAGACAAGGATGGCGTTGGGTAAAGTTATGATGGCCTTTGCCAGGTCTTCGTACAACTGAGGCTGAGGCTCTTCAAGCCTCACCGCATCGTGGTTGCCGGGAGAGATGATGACCGGGATGTGTTTGGGGATTCTTGCAAGAAGCTTTGCGCAGACCTGGTACTGCTCGTAGATGTCGTGGATAGTAAGCTCTTTTTCCTGGGAGGGGTAAATGCTGCAGCCGTCTACCAGGTCCCCTACAATGAAGATATATTTCACCTGCTTGGCAATCGCCTTCTGCTGGTCGCTGCCAGACTCCTGGTTGATCCATGACAGGAATTTCTCAAACGCATCCCCTAAAAAATTTTTTGACCCGACATGGAGGTCCGACAGGAACAGGGCATACCCTTCCTCCTGAGATTTTTTCATCTCTTTCTTGATGAGGTCCGGCCAGTAGAGGGAATTGCCAAAGACGGATCCGTTGACATAGGTGCCTACAACCCCCAGCACTTCGTCCATCACTATGGACTTAGCAGCGGCATAAAGTTCAGGCTTGTTCTTGTTGATGATCACCTTGATGATCCCGGTAGAGTCTTCGAGAGAGAGTATTAGATTGTCGTTTTTAGTGGTTTCCTTGGAAGAGACCATCCCAACGAAAGAAACTGATTCCTTATCTTTCTTCTGGAGGATCCTGTTGATGGCGGTGCAGTTGTTTAATTCAGGGCGCATCAGGAGGATGGCGCTGAGTGATTTGAACCTTGCAGAAAAATATTGAGTGAAGTCCTGGACTTCCCGTTTCTTTGAATCCTCTGCGAATGATGAAACAACCCTTACATTGAATGCGGGAGTGTCATGGGCTTTCTTTTGCTGCAGCAAGTCCAGGTACTGCCGATATTGGAGCAGGTCTTTCCCCTTTTCTGACATGGCCTTTGCCCGCTCAAGGTCTGCCCAGCTGATCTCTGTCTGGGGAAAAAGAGTTCCAGAGAAATCTTTATTGAGCACCAGGGGCTTGTCCTTAGAGAGCGACTGCTCGAGCTGCTGGGCAAGTTCGGAAAGCTTTCCGCTGTCTGACAGCTCATTGAGGGCATCTCCGCTCAGCAGGATTCCCTTATCGAGAAAGAATTTGACAACATCTTTAGGGGACAGAGAGGGGTTCATCGGGCTCACCCAAGGTTTAGGCTTTCTTCGACCATCTTTTTAGCCTTCTCGATAATTGTCCCTGGAAGCGATAAGGAGATTTCTCTCGTCCTTCCGTACCTGCCTTTCGAGATAACCCTGGCGTTAATGATCCCGAGCATGTCAAGCTCACCGAGGATATCAGAGATTCTGCGTTGGGTTAGCGGCCTCAGGCCGGATTTTGTGATTATGGCCTTGTACTGCTCATAGATTTCACCAGTAAGCAATACTCCGTTATTCTGTTTTGCAGACCCCAGGATTGCATAAAGCGCCGCATGAGACTGCTTTGGCTGGACCTGGATGATCTCCAATAAGGTGTCTTTCTCTATTTTCTCTTCTGCAAGGTCTATGTGTTCCACTTTGACGAGGCTGCTCTGCGACCTTTCTGCGATCTCCCCGGCAACCCTCAGGAGGTCTAACGCCCTCCGGGCATCACCATGCTCTCTGGCTGCGTATGCTGCGCACTTTTCAATGACCCCTTCCTGCAGGGCCGATGTTTTAAATGCCTGGAGCGACCGTTCCCGGAGGATGTCCTGCAGCTGGAAAGCGTTATAGGGCGGAAAGACCAGGGCTTCTTCCGAGAGGGACGACCTTACCCTCGGGTCAATGCTCTCTATGAACGTTGCATCATTGGAAATTCCAAATATACTCAGCTGAGTTTTTGACAGCCCTTCATTTATCCTGAGAAGGTTGTAAAGGATCTCGTCACCAACTTTTTTTACGAGCTGGTCAATTTCGTCTAAAATCAGGAGCACAATACCTTTTTCTTCTTCAAGGGCAGAAAAAAATCCCCGGTAAACCTCGTCTGTCGGGAGCCCGGTGGGGGGCATTTCTTTTCCCAACTCCCTAACCAGCTGAGCCACAATCCGGTATTCGGTGTCTGCAACTTTTTTGAGCTTGCAGTTGATATAGAGGATTTTAAGCGGGATATTTTTATTTTTTGCCGCGTCCCCCAATACTGAAGTGATGTGGTGGGCAGTTACCGTCTTCCCGGTTCCAGTCTTGCCGTAGATAAAAAGATTTGAAGGCTTCTCCATACGCAGAGAAGGTGCAAGGATATCTGCTATCTGAGTGATTTGATCTTCACGGTGCTTGATACTTTCGGGGATGAAACTGCCCTGCAATGCTTTTTTATCAGAAAAGATACTCTCTTGATGAACATAGTTCTCAAAAAAGCTCAATAATTCCTTACCCCCCATAAAATTTCCATGAGAAATGGGGGTTTATATAGTTTTTTGTTTGCGTTTGCCACCCTATGGTTTCCTGTGGAGGTTGAGTTTGGGTGGGGGCGGGGGGTGGACTGGCAAGTAGTTAGTGGGTGGTTGCGATCGAGTGTAATTGTAGGGTAATGGGTTTTTGGTTTAGTGGGTTTGGGGTATTTTGGTTTTTGTGTTGTTTATCTTTTTTTGTTTTTTTTTAAGGTTGGGTACTTTTTTATTTTTTTTTGTTTTTTTATTTTATAAATATTTCTAAATCTATTTTTATATATTTAATAAATAATATATTTCAATATAGAAAATAATTATCAATTAATTTCTTCTTTATCATTCAAAAATCCTATTCATTATTTTTTTATTGTGATTGGGGGGTGGTTTAGGTGCAATCAACCAAAACCTTTCCTCACAAACCCCCCACAACCGCAAAACTTTTTCTCCACAGGAAACGGTGGGGTCTCCTTCAAATTACCTTAAAACTTACCTCAACTAAAAATAATCTCAACCGACCGGTGCCCCGAATCACCAAGCCAACCGGCTCCGTTCAAAATCTCGCTTCGCTCGGGTTAGCAGCTTAAAAATCGTAAATATTCTTTCCGTTTGCTGACATTCCCCGTTTGGGGCGTCCCCCTTGTCAGCTGGATTCAAAGGGCAAATGATTTTTACTTTAGGCTGCTAACCTATATTTTGAACGGAGCCCAAGCCAACCGAAACGTATAAATAGTTCCTTCCCAAAATCGAACGATAAGGTTATTAAATGGAGTAAACTAATTAAACTAAGTTAACTAACTAATGTCTGCTTTCGGGAAAGAGAACAAAACACCTTATGACTAGGATCAACATAGAACTTCAGGACGAGCTTCACAAAAAAGCAAAGCTCCACGCACTTCTCAGCAACACTACTTTAATCCAGTTTATTCATACCGCACTAGAAGAAAAAATAACTGGCGAAGAAAAGAAGGGGAGAAAATGACGGTAAAAACTTGTAATCTTGGGGTATGCCAAAAAACCACAAAAAGAATCCCTGTCCTGGGTGCAACCTTCCTTATGCTGACACTTCTTATTAGCATCGCACAAATATCTTCAGCCGAGCTCCAGGGCGGCTGTGCTGATGATGGGGACACTTCTTGCTCAGGGAGCTCAATCGAGGTTTGTTCCAAATGTGAGAATCTGGACGGCTTAATCTGTGAGCAAAAAACCGCACCTCGAAACGTTTGTGTAACCAGCGTTGACTCTCAATGTGTTTTATTATCCAGCAAGAGTGAACTAACTGGGGTTTATCAATCGGCAACAACGGCGGCTAATGGTGCAGTGGCAAGCGTTCCGCTTTTTAACTCTGCGAATAACAATATTTTTGCCAGAGAAAAAAGAATGGTTTGTGCAAATGGGCTGTGGAAAAAAGGAGATTCGTCTTCTGCTGACTGCGCCCTTTTTAGCACTGATAAACTCAGCGGCCCCAACGGATACCCACTTACGCCAGAATTCATACCGCGGCTGGGAAACTGCTGCCAAAACGAGTTCAATGAATACTTTTCAGATTGCAACCAAAAATCTTCCACAATCGGCTCTTCTTTAAACTGCCGGCCGGATTTAGACAACACTGATAGCGGAGATGGCCATGGCGGCACTACTCAATGCTGCGCAACGGGAATCTCCTGCGTTGATCCGTTTACTTCGACTGCGGGTGGTGAGGGATGCAAACCAGCTAATGGGTGCTATACCTTTCCCAACGAGCCCGGAAGAAAGCTATTTTGCCAATTGATTCCTTCTCAAGAGAAGGCACAATGGACAGACCCGGACGAGGGAAACTCTGCCTGCACGGCTGCAGGGTGCACTGGCCCCAATGGTGACCCTGACGAGCCCATCCCCTCAGCCCGGCAGTTCAAATGGAGCATCGGCGGCCAGGTTTCCGGAGCAGCATGCTGCGGCGATGATACGAATGAATTTGTGAGGAAGTTCGGTGTAGCTTCTTTAGACGCGCAGGTTTTAACTGCATATCCTGCACCTCAAGATACAGCATTAAGAGATGCCTGCTGCCCAACAGACAGTTCCTGCGTCAGCCCTGATGGGGCCTGCAAGCCGGCAGGTTTATGCTATCAATTCGGGAACGGCAACCTTGCGGGGTTCTGCGATCCCGGCACGTCAAATTCTGCAGAAAAAGGGAAGTGGAAAGATCCCGACTCAAGCCAGGCTGCCTGCGAGCCTTCTGGGGGCTGCTCACTGCCTTCATTAAATTCAGGAAGGCCATTTAAATTTGAGATTGGCGGTGAAACTATCGGCGGGCAAACGAACAAATGCTGCGGAGATGACCCCGGGGAATTCTCAAAGACCTGCGAGATAGATCAGGCATACTCAGGCAAGAGTTGCGGTTTAGATCCGTCTGCCTGCTGCGATGCTTCCACAGACTGTGTTGATGTTTCAGGAAATTGCGCAGCGCAGGGCAGCTGTTCGCCGTTTGGGGCCACCACCGGAGCAAAGCCGTCTTTTTGCGATAACGGAATCTGGAAAGACCCAGATACGAGCGCCCAATTCTGCCAGTCGGCGGGCTGCAGCTTTTCCTATTTTCCATCAAGCACAGACCCTTCAAGAAAATGCTGCGGCGATGACCATGAGGCTTCAACTGCTGCCGGAGCAGTAAAAGAAATTGTGAATGCGAAGAAGTGCAGCCCAGGAGTCTGCACTTCAGACACTAACGACAGGGCCTGCTGCGATTCCACGACTGATTGCGTTTCGCAGGGGAGGTGCTTTAATGCTGATGAGCTGTTTGACATCGACCGCGATGGTGACAAGGAAATCTGCAAGGCAGCTGTAGAATCTACGACTGCTGAAACTGCCCCACAAACAAATCCCTCTGCCGTTCAGAATATCGGCCAATGGCAGGATGCCGATGAAAGCTCTGCAAACTGCGGCCTTGTCGGGACTTTACAATCTCCGACAACCTACATGTCTTCTACGCCTGTCTGCGGGCTCGAAAGGTGCAAGGAGCCTGGCATTGCTGCTGTTTCGGGCACATCCAGCTTCTGCTGCGGCGACGATCCAAAAGAAATATTCAGGCAGGGAATCTCAAACATCTGTGTAGAGGCAAAAGCCCAGGGAAGCACGGAAACAAATGACTGCATCAAAGATATAACAATTCAGACCGGAAATGCCCAGTCAGTGCAGCATATCTACCTCAACGACGGAGAATTTATCGGCGATGATCTCTGCACAAAAGGGATTATCACCTCAAGGACAAGGTTCATCGCAACTGCGATGATGGGGATCGCGAATCAGTCAAGCCCACGTAATTTCACGCTGTTCTGTGACAGCGCTTCGAACACCTTAAACTATCTCGAGTACCTTATTCCCAACCTTAATTTCAGGCCATTAGACCAAGGGTCTATAACTCGCGCAGAAGATTTTCTGGCAGGCATCCCTCCAAACATAGACACTCCAACATTTAGCGATAAAGACTGCCGGGCAAGCATACAGGGAGTGAATATCGATCTTCCCTGCGCAAATAATTTCTGCGTCCTGCGCTATCAGCCAGATAGAGGAATACTCACGGCCCCTAAAGAGGAGATTATCTTTGGCGTTTCCCTCAATAAGCAAATCAACACCGGCATTTTTCCGTTCATCAAGACTTTGGAAGGCGTCAGTGATTGTGATACTGCTATTGGCCAAAAAGACGGGCTCTTCCATCAATGCAATCCTACTTTGACATCTTCAGCGAGAGCGTTTTACAATTTCAACATGAGCAGCGTGCTCTACAGCAGCAATGAAATTGCCGGCTCAAGCCTTTCTGATGCCACCTTCTCACTGACGCTGACGGAAAAGTTCTTCCGCTTTATCAGGCACCCTTTGCTGAGCATCATCGACTTTGCAAAAACGAAACTGTTCTCCCAGCAGAACCTTGTCGGCTTTAATGCGGATTTTGGATTCATCTTAGATGCGCAAAAGTTTGACAAGCTCTACCTTGAGCGGAGGGGATTCAAGAACATCAGGGGCATCAACGAGCAATACAATCAAAACTCAAGGCAGGTCATTTCCCTGGCCTACACCGGCCTCGACCAGGATATATGCAAAACCATCTCGCCTTTTGACGATAGAACTCAGCTTGTTGACCCGTTTATAAGATTCCTGTGCATGTTTAATCCATCCAACGACACGTATTACATCTCAAGCGATTCTTCTCTAGCTGCGCAAAAATGGGTTGAGCTCACGGCAGGCCTGAGGACAAAGGACACGGGATGCAGCCCAGGGACGAAGCCAATTGTCAACCTCGATGCCCACGGACCGTTTTTTATCGGGCAGGAAATCAAATTTAATGCCGAAGTTGAATCATGCAATGTTCCGCTCTTTTACCAATGGAAGGTTATTGGGCCTGATCCTAACAATGTTAATTCATTTGAAACAATTAATTCTCCCACCTCCCCCGGGCAGAGCCTCTCTCAAGTTAAGAGTTTCACCCATTCAAAGGTTTTTAACCGGCAGGGGCCAGTAACTGTTCAGTTTTTGATTTTTGACGGCCAGGGCAACATTGCCTTTACCAAGAGCATCTCTTTTGAAATAACTGCCGCCACGGGCTGCATCTTAAGGCAGAACAGCTGCTCTTCCGAAGAAAACTGCATCTTTTCTTTGAGCGGTGAAGGAGATGCCCATGCGGCTCCCTGCACTGGAGGATACAGCAATAAAGTTTGCTGCCAAAAACTATTTAGCGAAGATCAAGGCACAGATGGAACCTGCGCAGAAGATACCCTCGTGAAGCTCTCTCCTGCATCGGATGCCCACGGCGATCCACTTATCCAGTCAAGCTCTTTCCCGGCAAAGCTTTGCATCAAATCCGATCCGGGAACAGCACGATGCAGCATGAGGGAGGTTCTTCCCAACAGCGATGGCTGCGCACCTGACGAATCATGCATAGCAAAAGTTTCTGATGGCTATGATGCGCATTTTGCTTCCTGCCAGGATACAGGCTCTGGATTTGGCAAGAGCCTTTGCTGCAGCAGCGGCTGCAGTTCAGTATCATTGCCTTCCGCAGAAGTAGTTGCGCCGGATAAAATCTCTGTCAATACTCCGGCAGTTTTTGATGCAAATATCGACGTATGCTCTTCAGGAACAAACTCTTTTTCCTGGGAATTCTTCCGGGAAGGCCAGGCGGGCATTGAGCCATTGAGCACAGAATCTACCAAAACTACCTCGCAAACCTTTACCCAAACGGGGCAATACAGGGCAGAGTTTACACTCACCGATGCAAACGGGAAAACCTTTTCGCAGACAACTCTTTTTTTCGTTTCGCCCTCTCAGGACTGCATTGTCCGATCGGGCTCTTGCAATTTAGATGGAGAAAACCCTTTCTTTGTTCTTTCTGATACGGAAGATGCCCATGCTGCGTCATTTGTAACCTCAAATGCAAACTACGGCAGCGTAGTATGCTGCCCAAAAACCCTCAGCAGGGACACAACTGGTGAAATCTCAGGAACCTGCCAGGAATCTTTACTCGTCTCGCTTGATCAGAATCAGGATGCACACGGGCAAAGGAAACTGCTTTCAGCACCTCAGACATTTGACTTCCCCATCTGCGCTTCAGCATCACCGGGAACGGTTTCCTGCGTTCCACGGCAAGCTAATGACCCGGGCGTTCAGCAAAATGGCTGCCTGAGCAATGAGATATGTGTAATAAAGCTTGATGACCTCAACGACGGCGAGTTTTCAACCTGCGTCAATGCCCAAAGGACCAACTTCCAGAACAGCATCTGCTGCGCCGTAACTCCTTAAAATCATAGGTTCACAAATAGCATCCCTCCTGGGAGCCCACGAATCCACAAAAAGCTTATATAAGACTGTTTTAATGAGAACAACTGTTGCAGATATAGATAATTGCGGTATTTATGTTACATTTGCCGCAATTATTTAATACTCGAATTGCGTTGGATGCGGATTGATGCAAACTATCATCGTGTCACCCAATCAACGCAATTCTCCATAAAAAGGGGATACTGATGAAATTCACTCTAAGCTCAATCGCATTTTTCTTGGTTATTGTTATTGGGCAGGCTATCCTTGCTTCTGGCGTTTATGATTCAACCAAATCTTCCCATGATACTCTTTTTACCGACGCAATTGACAACAAGAACATCAACGATGAAAATATTGATCTGGAAGCGAACCTTGTGGGCCCAGGCAAACAGATAACTATCCAGGACATTTTCGCTTCAGGGTCAGTCACGGCCGGCGCAATAACTGCCGACTCAATAACTATTGGCAGCCAGCTTATCTCCTCGATTTTGGCAGGCGCTGACCCCCTATGGGGAAAATCTGCCAATGATATCTTTTACACTTCAGGGAAAGTCGGGATCGGAATGGGCAACCCCCAAACGCCATTGCATATATCCTCTTTTCAAGATGCTAACATACGGCTGCAGGATATGGACTCCAGCAATGGCGGAACCTCTGCCGCTTACCTAGAATTTTTTAATCCATCACTAAGAATAGGATTTATCGGATTACCTGGAGATTCCGTCAATGGTGATTATCTTAAAATTGCAACCGAACAGGGGAAGCATATAGCTATCATGCCTGATGGTGCGGGCAATGTTGGCATCGGAACCTCAACCCCCTCCCAAAAGCTTGATGTGGCAGGAACAGTCAGGGCAACAGCATTTCAGGGGGATGGCTCCGGCCTTCAAGGCGTTCTTCTATCGACAGGGGGGACCTTAAACGGAGCGGTCGCTCTTCCCCCTAATGGTTTATCTGTCGGCGGAAACCAGCTTATTGTTTCTGGCGGAAATGTGGGTATAGGGACTGCCAGCTCACCTTCAGAACGATTGGAAGTAGATGGCACAGTTAAGGCAACTGCCTTCATCGGAACATTCAGCGGGAGCGGGGCAAGCTTGACTGACTTACCTGAAGATACTACCAAGGTCAACAAAGCCGGAGATACGATGACCGGCGCTTTGAATTTACCCGCCGATGGACTTGTTGTCGGAACAAGCCAACTGGTCGTTTCCGGGGGGAAGGTCGGGATTGGGGTAGCGAGCCCGGCTTATGATCTAGATGTGGCTGGCACTATCCGCTCTACAGGAAATATTCTTGCGCCTAACATTGGCCCGGCCTCATTTTCCAGGATTGTTGCTACTGCACTTCATAAAAATCAATACGACGGAACCGGCCCAAATGCTGACTATACGCTTGTAAGCGCCCAATGCCCTGTCAGCACAACCCTCATCACCTGGGGAGCGCAGGGCCACCATGCAAGAACGTCAGGAACATATTCTTATTGCGACTGCCTGCAGGATGGAAACGGCGTTCAGGCTAAGTTCCTTTCTGATGTTCCCACCAATGATAATTATTACTGTTCCTGCTTTGGGTTATGCCTGAAGAACTAAGGGCTGCAGAACCTAAGCCGGTATGCCCGGGATTATTTCTTCTGCTTAACTTGTTCCTTCGCACTATTCACTTTCATCGATGTCCCCAATCTTTATCACTTTAGGAGTTATTCCTTTTAGCCTTAACTGGGCCTCGTCACGTTCACCTTATCCACAAGCACATGGGGCAGCATCACCGGCTGCTCGCATTCCCAGCTTTCAATCTGCCGGGATTCCTTCCCTAAGGCAGCGACATTGTGATAGAGTTCGCTGAGCGAAGAGGATATCCTGAACTTATGGACCGGTTTTGTGATTTTTCCATTTTCAATGAGCCATGCACCGTCCCTTGGCAGCGTTGAGAACTCTCCGGTAAGGTAATTGTTGAACCGGGTATACCACACATTGGTGATAAGAATACCGTTTCTGATGCTTCGGATCATCTCTTCCCTGCTCTGCTCTCCGTTTTCCAAAATGACATTGCTCGCTTCAGGCGCTATAATCCCCGCATTCCCCGTTGACAGGGTTTTATGCCGTAATGCTGTTGAAGTATTATGAAGGAATGAGTTTAGTTTTCCTTCATCAATGATGGTGGTTTTCTGAGCCGGATGCCCCTCATCATCATACGCCCCTGAATTTCCCCCGTTGGAAAGCGTCCCGTCATCGAAAATATTTATTTTTGCGTTTCCCATCTTCGAGCCGATTTTTTTTGGGAAGAAAGAAAATCCTGATTCAAGCGAGTAGACTGAAGCGGAATTGCCGGTGTGGGCGAGAAGAGGGGCGAACGCCAGAGGCGAAAATAAAACCTGAAACTTTCCTTCAGGGCACTGTTCAGGATCCCTTGATTCCTGCGCAATCGCTGCTGATTCCCCTCCTGCGCCTTTGAAATCCAGCTTTTTGAAGATGTTTGAAGAGGCTGTTGCATGGCCGCTGGCATCATGGCTTTTCAGGGAGCGGATTGAAAAATAAAAATGAGTGCCTTTCCCCTGCTGCTCAATCCCATTCGAGGTCAGCAGCTTTTCTGAGGACTCTGACATCATAAACACTCCTGCGGCTTTCCTGATACCATCCCGCTCTGCTGCAGAGATTGATTCTTCCACGACAGAGACCGGTTCAATGTCTTTTATCCGATGGTCATACCTCTCGCTGATCCGGGGGTATCTGAAGCTGCCCGAGGCGATTGCCCGGTACTCTTTATTACGGGGAAGCGAAGGCACCACTCCGGCAATCTTTTCGATAAGCTTTTGGGCAGCTCCCCGGGTGCATTCCCTCAGGCTGGTGCTGACAGTCCTTTTGTTGAATGATGCAAAAATGCTCATATCGGAAAATACATACGACAGCGAGCCGTTGATAGCGCTGTTCGAAAACTTCACCTGTTTGGTTTCATGCTCTGAGGCAGAAACAACTACATCATCTGCGCCTTTCTTCTGCAATCCCCTGACAAGGTATTCTGCGACATCCATCTCTCTTCCCTCATAATCTCTTTTCCTGTGCGGCTTCAATTTTTCCTGCCATGCTCCACTTTTTATTTTTAATCTTACCTCAATTCTTTGGTCTAATCCTCCTGCTCAATCCTTCTCCGAAGCATGCCGGGCTATTCCTGCAATCTTTGTGATTTTTATCTCACTGCAATCTTTCTTATCCTCAGCGACGGCCCGCCAAGGGTCACAGGGATACCCTGCATCGGCTCCCCTTTGCCGCAGTCACCTACATGCAGCTCAAGATTATTCCCGCAGGCATCAATTGCCGGATAGAGCTGCTGCGTCGTGATCTCTATTGTCGGCGCCCTCACAGGATACAGCACCTTTCCGTTCCTGATGAAGAACGCTTCAGCCCCGACATATTTCTGGTTCTCTCTCCTATCATCTATATTCCATTCCATAAAATTGTTCATCAGGATACCTTCTTTGACATCTTCGATAAGCTCTTCTTCGCTCTGATCGCCGGGGAGAAAAAATGTATTGGACATCCTTACCAACGGCTCTTTGTCAAACGCATTTGCCCTTGCAGAGCCGTTGCTCTGCAGCCCCATCATCCTGGCAGTCTGCCGGTTGTACAGGAATTCTGTAATTCTGCCTTCCTGCAAAATATATTTCCTTCTTGCCTTAACTCCTTCATCATCAAAAAGATAGTATCCATGGCTCCCTTCAATTATTGGATCATCGGCGATAGTGGCTGCGCTGCTTCCGATCTTTTTTCCGACCATCTTCCTGGAAATGAACGATTCGCCTGCCTGGGCAGCTTCCCTCCCAAAAATCCTGTCTGCCTCGTGGGGATGGCCGCAGCTTTCATGGGCAATGATCCCTGCTACTTGCGGGCCTACAATCACATCCATAATCTTTTTTGGGCATGGTTTCCCAAGCCTGAGGTTGGAGCTCATCGCTACAACCTCTTTTTTCAGGATTTCCGGGATATCATGTTTTTTGATAGCTTCAAATCCGCCTGTGCCGCCATACGCCCAATAACGCTGGCTGAGCTTCCCGCCCACTTTTGCCGAGACGATATAATCCACCATAACCCTCGGAATCTTTGACTGTATCCTGCTGCCATCAGAATTCACATAATAATTTTCTTCAGCGATGTCGTGGTAATGAAGATATGTTGAGGCAAGCCCTGCTTTAGCTGACCGCATAAGCTTTTCAGCGCCAAACAGCAGCCCGATCTTTTCATCGGGGCCTGTATCCTGCAGCTTTATCTTCTGCTTCACTTCATATTTGGCAGTATGCGCTTTTTCCTCGGAAAATTCCACTCTTTCGCTTTTCTTTGTCTGTTTTACCCTCGCAAGAGATTCATTGATGCGGGACAGGATTTTGGACTTTTCTAAGACATTTGTAGAGAAAAACCCCATCGCCCCATGGCAGAGGAACCGTATCCCTATCCCTTTCACCTCATCGAAGCTGGAGAGGTCAAGGGCATTGTTTTTTACGAGAAAACTGTTTGCCTCGATGCTCTGGAACTTCGCTTCTGCATATGACGCTCCATTCGCCCTTAAAGCCCTGACGGCAAAATCAGCTACATCCTGCATAGGCATTTCCCTCAGATGAATGTTTATATACCTTGCGGTGAAAATTAACCCTTCAGCATCCTGAAAACCCCATCGAGAGAGAAAAATGCCTGCTATCCATGCATCGTCGGCGAGTTTCAAATAACTGGATGATAACGGCGAAATTAGAGCACGGACATTAATTCTTGCACGGTACAATCAATCATCGCAAGTTTTTATAATCATCAATCCCCCTTGCTCTACCCTGCCCTCAGGAATACCGGGGAGTCTTACAGTTGTAACCATAATTAGTTACGCCCGTACCTTTATATGTCCGAAATCACGGGAAAAAGATAAACAACGGGACGTTTATCCTTCCGCTAGAACACCTTCAGACCTTTAAGTCCTACCTTCAGGAAAATAAGGTCGCCGGAAAATATTTTGATTTTTGGTCTGATACTGATATCTTACGGGAAGTATGACTGTCATCACAACTATTTCTGCCTTCAATGGCGCCCATGTTTTATCCGGGCAGCATCCCCTTGTACTTTAAGAAATAGGCAATAAGAATCCATAAGGCAAGTGAGGCGATATTGATGATCAGCCCTAATCTCCTCTTTTTCTTCTGCTCAAAGTTCAGGATGAATCCGAATATCGCTGCAGACAGGAATCCTCCGAGATGGGCAAAATGCCCGATGCCGTCAGCAGCATTGCTGATAATTCCGGTGATATCCGCGTAGATTGCCAGCCATCCGACCACCATAATGGGCAAGGGGACCAAAAACTCATAGGTGAGATACAGGGGGTCAAGCAGGATGGCCATAGCAACCAAGCCCATCAATGCTCCGGAAGCCCCTATGCCTGATGCGTCCTGCTGGAAATAAAATCTATAGATTCCGATATGGAAAAGCCCGGAAATGATCATCGCTCCAAAATAGGCTCCAATCATCTTCGCAGCGCCAATCTCCCGCTCTACAACCCTGCCAAAGATAAAGATGCCGAGCATATTGCTGAAAAGGTGGAGGAGATTGGCATGGAGAAATCCTGCAGTGAGCAGCGGCAGGAAGTAAAACTCTACCGCAGTTGAAGGTGACAGGGCTCCTTTTGAGACAATTTCCACAGGAAGAAAGCCCGCCAAAATAAACACAAAGATGTTGATAGTGATAAGTGTGATTGTCAGCTTTGGCTCAGTGACGAACAGAAACAATTCTTTAAACGGCGAAAGGACATCTGAAAGCTTCCTTTTGCCGAAGAGCATGAGCACTAGGGCAAGAGGCGCCAGCAGCACACCCCTGAGCAATGCCCAAACAAATCTTGTCTCAGACCGTATCGGTTCCATAAGGCTCCTTTGCGATGAGTTCAATAAATACTTATCTTTTTTTCCCATTCCGGATATCTTCTCTCCCAAGGAAAAAATTGAAAGAAAAACATTTATATAGTGCATATGGTAAGAAAACAGAAGATGAAGAAAAGAGGCGCGGGGATTGCAATAGGTGTTCTTGCTTTGACATTAGCTGTCCTGCTCTCCTCTTCTGTATTTGCCGCGCTGCCTGCCGGTGAGCCGTCACATCCGACGCTTTATACAGATACTATCAAACAAAGAGCCAGCGATAAGAATAAGATTGATGTGGACACAAACCTTAATGTTGCCGGGCAGCTGTCTGTCAACGGCGGATTAGCAGCACTTCCTGCAGGAACGGCTCCTGCTACCGCATTAAGGCTGGATGTCAACGGCGCAATCAGGGGAACGTCATTGGCTGTAGGCTCATTGACTCTCGGAGCCTCGTCAGCAATAAGTGATTTTGGGAGCTTAGGGATTTTTACAACAGACGCATCCAATAATGCTTATCTTTCCAATCCTGCCCTGAAGATTGGCATCGGCACAACTGCTCCATCTGAAAAAGTTGATATCCAGAACGGCAAGCTTAGGGTCGGGAATCTTGTTGTTGAAGACGGAAAGATAACCCGAGCAGCTTTTGGAAATATTGAGATTGGAGATGCAGCGAACACGCAAAGTATCATCTTGACAAAACCGGTCGGTATCGGAAAAACTCCGGCTGAGGGTTCAGCGCTTGATGTTGGCGGTGAGTTGAGAGCAGATTCAATCAAAATTAATGGGCAGACAATACAACAGATGATTCCGGCTGCAGCGCAGACATGGCAGCTCTCCGCACCTCCTGTCAACAATCTTTTTTACCTTTTAGGGAAAATCGGGATCGGAACAGGCGCCCCTCAACGACCTTTGCACATTTCTGCTTCTCAGGATGCAAATCTAAGGCTTCAGGACATCTCAACTGATGATTCCGATCATGCTGCCTATGTGGAGTTTTTTGACAATACTGACCAAGGGAGAGGCTACGTTGGGATGCCCGGCGGAACTTCAACAGCAATAGAGCTGGGCACTCGGCAAAACAGGAATATCATCCTCCAGCCCGGAACAGGAAATGTGGGGGTCGGGGAGAGTTCACCCTCAGCAAAGCTGGACGTCAACGGCGGGATCAGAATAGGGGATGGGGGTCAGGGGCTGAAGATCATCGGCTCAGGGACTAATGCGCATAATTATCAGTTTGTCGCAGGAATATTATCTGGATTGGAAGGCAGTCTTGGAATTTATGACGAGTTGAGGTCGGCTTATAGATTAGTTATTGATAAGGATGGAAAGGTTGGAATAGGGACGACAACGCCCCTATCAAAGCTTACAGTATCTCAGCCATCAGATTCTGGCAAAATTGAATTTCTCCTCGGCTCTAACGAGGCGAGCGCAAGAGCCTTCATAATCAGAAAAGATACGACTGCTCCTTTTGAAACCCATCTTATCAGCGCTGCAAACCCTTCAGCAGACTCCGGAACTTTGCGTTTTTTCACAAGTGACCGTGCAGAGGGCGAAAGGATGGTCATTACTTCGGCCGGTGATGTGGGTATAGGAACAACAACGCCGGGAGCAAAGCTGGATGTTGTTGGGACAATCAGAGCAACTTCCTTTGAGGGAAGCGGCTTTATCCCCTCAGGCGCAGTCATGTTCTTCGATTTATCCACTTGCCCCTCAGGTTGGACTGAGTTTACAGATGGGAGAGGACGTTATATTGTAGGGCTGCCTTCGGGCGGGACGCTTAAAGGAACAGTTGGAACAACCTTAACCAATATCGAAAATCGCCCTGTTGGAAAACATACTCATGGAGTAACTGATCCCAAGCACAGCCACACAATTGACAAGCCCCCAACTCGAAAAGACCCAGACGAGGGAATCATACACGGCCAAGCCGGAAAAGACAACATCGGCAGCGGAACATTTGATACTCTTGCTTCAGCAACTGGCATTATTATCAATAATGCCGGATCCGTTTCGGGAACAAACGCCCCTTACATCCAGCTTCTGGTCTGCAAAAAGGATTGAGTCTTTTTAAATCGCAAGTGGGGCACGTTACCACAATAACCCTGAAAGCAATACTGCCCGAACTCTTTTGCTAAAAACAATGAAGACAATGTTTTCTTTTCTTTTATGATCTGGATTCTCCTTTAACAAATCCTGAAACGATGCAAACCTCAGCATTTTCATGTTGAAGCCGCCAGCTGGCTTTTGATAAAGAATATTTCATAGGGGGTTAACCCCCTTATTTATCCAATAGGATGGATGATATCTATCATAATTGTCCAATTGGATGGATAATAACAAGTAAAATTGTCCAATAAGATGGAAACATCTATAAATAAGGATATCCAAAGCACCCATAGCCCCAATCAACTTTGTTAGGGGAATATTAGCAAAACCTCGCTTCCTCATCCCACGATGCCCAAAAAATCCCAAATCACCATCTTCATCGTCTTAGGCATAGTCATCATGCTCATCTTTGGGTTTGTCTTCTATGTGTCCAAGCAGGGTTCCGGAAAAGTCCTTGAAAAGAAGATAGACAGGATCTATGGGGACTTTCTGAGGGTGACTTCTCTGGAGAACTTTATCCAGACATGCCTCGAGCAGTCAACAAAAGATGCAATAATCCTTGCGGGGCTTCAGGGCGGGAAGATTTATGACACTCAGGCAACAGGGGGGTTTAGGATTCAGAATATTGATGAAATCATCCCTCTGGACATCAAGGATGGGGATGTAGTTGTGGCATCGTATAATGTCAGCTATGGCATCAGGGCTCCAGACCCGGACCAAACTACTCCGGAGATAGAATCAAATTACCCCGACAATAGGCCGCTTGACCCAAGCCCTGCAGAAACATTCAGCGATCTATCCTACGATTCTCTTTTTGCCAGAAAAGAGCCAAACGTCCTTAATCCCTATTCTCTGACGGCATTGTGCAATTTTGATGGTCCGAACTATTATGCGATCAGGAACGCATCCTATTCCTGCGAAACCTTATCCACAAAGAATGAGTCTCTGCAGCAATATCTCAGGCTTTACATCATCAGCCGGACAAAAGCCTGCGTGAATATCCTGCAGTTTTCAGGACAGTCCCAGCTGAGCGTCCAGGAAGGCGAAGTGGATGGCTTTATCGCAATGGGGGATGATGATGTTTTTGTGTCCCTGCGCTACCCTCTGCTGCTCTCGCTGAAAAACTCTCCCCCGTTCACAAGATTCCTGGATTTTTCCTACCGGCCGAAAATCAGGCTGAAAAAGCTGCACGAATGGGCTTCTCACACAATAGGGTTTTATGGGCCTTCCGGTAAGCTGCCAAAAGCTGACGCCCATAACATATTTTTTAATATGACTAAGGATTCTCCATTAGACATCAACGGCATCGCTCCTGATGATCCCCATGACTGCATGAGCGATTCAGGCGTGCTTAACCAGCCGTGCAAGCTCCCAGGTTTTGAGGCTGCCAGAATTTATGACCCCCTGGATGATGCTCTCACCAACCCCTTGGCAAATTATTGCTTAAAACCCTTTCCCGACCCTCCAGAGGGATGTGTAAGGAGGAGTGAACTCTACAGATACTCCGATGTAGTCAACTTCACCGACACTTTAACTGTGCTTGACGGAAGGCCTTTGTCGCTGCTGTTTGCTGTTGAAAACAGGCCGCCTGTGCTGGGGCATGTAGGGGACAATACTGTTCCTACAGGCCAAGATTTTTTCTTGCGATTTTCGGGAAGGGATCCAGATGACATCAATGTGGCCTATGAACTAAAGGGGCAAAACTGCAACACTCCGGACGATACTCTTAAGCCAAACAAAGCTTCAAACGGCGAGGTAATTTATGAATCTAATGGAGATATTGTCTATTACACTGAGAACGGCGGGATTGCGGCCGATCATGAATTTTGCATGGTCATCAAAGATAACGCAGGATTGACTGATCAACAGAAATTTTGGGTAAGAGTTACTTCGCCCTAACCAACTAAATCGGGCGAGGAATGCTGCAGTAAATCTTTTTTTTAAAGAAAATTTCAACAGCATCGGCGAGGTGAGGGAGACCCCCCTGTCAGCTTGATTCAGAAGGCAAATGATTTTTACTTTAGGCTGCTAACCTATATTTTGAACGGAGCCTCTTTGAGCAAAAGCTATTTAAACAAACCCATATTCTGAAGAGCCATGGCGCAGGACAGGATTACAATGCCTTCGGGAATGGGCGGG
The DNA here is from genome assembly GCA_016180135.1 of Candidatus Woesearchaeota archaeon. Classification (GTDB taxonomy): domain Archaea; phylum Nanobdellota; class Nanobdellia; order Woesearchaeales; family JACPBV01; genus JACPBV01. The sequence goes on along the minus strand of JACPBV010000006.1, from coordinate 20,280 downwards.
ATCGTGAGGTATTTTGACGAATACCACAGCAAGGTTGAGTTCAAGCCCGGCCATATCATTATGCTTGCTGTCGCAATTATGGTGATTATGTTCTTTCTCTATGCCTACGGGAACAGGATTTTTGGCCTGCCCTGAATGGACTTGCGCGGCAGCCTGAGGATTAAACAATATGTTTCCGAATATTGACCCAAGGATGATGAAGCAGGCCATGAAGAAGCTTGGCATGCAGCAGGAAGAGATAGCTGCTTCTGAAGTTGTTATCATACTATCGGACAGGAAAATTGTCCTGAAGGAACCTTCCGTCGTCAAGATAAAGATGGGCGGGCAGGAGTCATTCCAGATCACAGGGGATTCTGAAGAGCTTCCTTTGGAGCAGGAGCCGGGCGAAGATGGCGGAGCTGCAGAGCCTCCTGCCGAAGAGGATATCCTGACGGTCATGGAACAGTCCCGGGCCTCAAGAGAGGATGCAGAAGCTGCGCTTAAGTCTTCACAGGGAGATATTGCCGCGGCAATCTTAAGTTTGGCAAAAAACTGAAACTGAAAGCCAGCGGCGTAATCCGATGCACAGGGGATTATGTGGTGTAAATATTAATCCTTAGACGATAGCCCTTAATTCCTTTATGCAGGAACTCATGCAATGCCCTGCCGCAAGCCAGAAAACAGACTCAGAACAGCGTTTTTGCCCTGCCAATAAGAAAATTATTTAAATCTCAAAAATTTACACCCCTCAGATGGAGAAATTCGAGCAGTTGCAGGCAGAAGCTTCCAAGCGGCTTTCTATCGCTGACCACATGCTGGCAGTCACTTATCCGATGGTCAAAGACCCGAAGCTCCTGGTTTCGGTGCTGGACAATATGTTTCTTGCGATGACCCATTCTTTGGAATCGCTCCTGCACTATGAGCGCGGCTTTAAAAGGGTGCCTCCTTTCCGGGATACTTTTGCCTCTAAGATGCATGCCTTCAGGACGAAATGCGCAGGGCGGTTCTCCCTTGACCCAAAATATCTTTCGCTCATGCAGGATGTTTATGAGATCGCTTCGCAGCACAAGAGAAGCCAGGTTGAGTTCGTCAAGGACGATGTTTTGGCAATCTGTTCAGAAAACTATAAAACCCAGACAACCATCTCAGCAGCAAAGATAAAGGAATATGTGGCTGCCGCAAAAAAGTTTATTGCCGAGATCAGCCTTATCATCAGAAAACAGCAGGAAAAATTTGATCAGGAGGTTAAAGGAAAACATGGAAGAAGCCTTTGAAAGCGCGCTTGACGAAGTGAAGCGGGCAGAGCATCTTTACTACGTCAGCCTGAAGTACACCAGGACCGTTGATGTCATCAAGAGCAGCCTCGAAAGGATGAGCAATGCGCTCGAATTTATGTTTATAACCCTGCTTTTGTATGCAAAGAAGAAAAAGAAAGTCAAAGAGATACCCCCTTCGCCTATCCTGAAGATCAAGGCCCTTGAAGGCCAGAATTTCTTTCCTGAGCTTGATGTCGCAGCCCATATCGCTTTGTATTACAAGATGAGGAAGCTGCTCCGCTCCCCTTTTGACCGCGAAGAGGAATACCGGCGTCATGTGACGATGATAGCGAAGACTGAAGCCGGAGAGGAGCGCATCACGATTGATGTTGTCGGAGAGTATTACCAAAAGGTTTTTGAATTTTTGAAGCAGGTGAAGCAGCTCATAACTCAGTAGGATTAATCCGGGGTAACATCATCAACATGATAGACTACGAAACATTGCTCGAGAAGGGCTTCAGCAAAAAGGACGCGCTGAGGACGATGGAGGTCATCCGGAAAGCAAAATCTTCCCCTCCTATGTTCAAATATATGGATGCGCTGCTGTACTGGGCCCTGCTCGTCGTCGCCATCGTCGGAAATCTCATCATCTCAATCATCCTGCTGCCTTTCCTGCTTGCGTTCAAAAACATCCCGCTGTATTTCACTATCATCCTGCTTGGGGTTTTGTTCGGCTACATCTTCAATCTGCTGATAAGGGATGTCCAGCACACCGGGAAAGAATACATCAAAGCATCGCTGTTTATCCCTGCACTGGCAGTCATCAACATGTACTATATGGTGGGGTTTGCCAATTTTGTAAGCGCCACCCTGCATCTGCCGAGCAAGATACACTCTCCTCTTGCGCTGAGCTTGCTTTATGTCATCGCATTTTCACTGCCTTACTTCCTCCATAATTTCTTCAGCCCGGTAAGGATGCAGGAAGGTGCTTTGGCATGACTCTCATGGGGATTTCGTTAAAAAAATGCAATTCTGGAAAATTTTTTCATTTCATGGCGGGAGACGGTCATTTTTTTGGAAAAAAAATGCCCTACGGGACATCCCGAAGGGACATCCCCTGTCCCGTCTCCGCCATGAAAAAATTTTCCCTCAGGCACTCAAAAAAATCCCAGGGACTGCCGATGAATGTTATTATCCTTGCGCTGATTGTCCTGGTGGTGTTAGTGGTCGTCTGGCTGATATTCACCGGGAAGATAGGGTTTTTTAACGACAAGGTGAAGGGCGAGGAAGGGAAAATCACTCAGGATACGGGGGGCTATAAAGATGAATTTAATGATCTGTTTAAGGGGTCTGGAAGTTCTGGTTCGACATCTTTACCTCAACCTGGTTCCTCAGCCCCCATCCCCCCCGTTAGACAAACAGTTTCCCCTCAACCCAATCCACCTCCCTAGGAATAAGAACCTCTCTCAAATATCTTATGAACTCTTGAACGGAGGTTAGAAAATAGTTACCTTGCTTTGCAAGGCAATCATAATTCTTCGCCTTAAAGCCCCCAGCCCCTTCCCAAACCTGGACCATAACTTCTGATAATTTTCTTAAATCATTCGCCGCAAATGCTAACTCTTTACCGACTCTGTTGTTACTACAAATTTGATAAAATCGAAAAATACTTCGAAGTGCAGGGATAACTCTTAAGGAGGATAGCTGTCAGAAAATGTTTCGTGGAGGCAGTCCTCTATTTCAGCCAGAAAGCCAGCAATCCTCCACTAGAAACCCAAATATTTAAATACCTAAAGGCCGGAAAGAAACAAACATGGCAGAAAACAAATTTCTCCCTTCAGCAAAAGGGCAGGGGCTTCCTCTTAACGTGATTATCATCGCTTTAATCGTTTTAGTGGTCTTAGTCGTTGTCTGGCTGATATTTACGGGGAAGATTGGGATGTTTTCAACGGCTGTCGGATCACCAGACCGGGATTCAACCAAAATCGTGGCAGGAAATACTGGCTGCGTTTCAGGCTTAACAGAAGCAAATTGCGTTAAAGTCCCAGGATGTTATCATGATGGAAAAGAATGTAAATCAATAGTCTAAAAAATCAGGTTTAAACAAAAAAATGAGTTTCTTAAACGAAAACAAAAAATCAGAAGGCCTACCCTTAAACATAATTATCATAGCTTTGCTTGTTTTAGTTGTCCTCGTCGTTGTCTGGCTGATATTTACGGGGAAGATAGGGGCGTTCAGCAAGAGTGTTGAAACTGCGCAGAATAAGCTGCCAACGCAGACAATACCAACTCAGCCTCAAAACCCCATCGTGCCAATAGTTTTCTTTTTCCCTCTAAACTTATTCTTAAGAAAAATCGCAAGGATTATAAACCTCCGGGTTTGATGAAGGCAACATGAAAAAATCAATGTTCAGGAATGCGAGAAAGTCCCAGGGGCTTCCGCTTAATGTCATCATCATTGCGCTTATCGTTTTGGTTGTTCTTGTGGTTGTCTGGCTGATATTTACGGGAAAGATTGGCAGTTTTTCATCTGGGATAAGCCAAGCTCAAAATGAAATCCCACAAACTTTGTCAGAGGTTCAGACACCAACTAAGGGGAATCCAATTACTGCGCAGCCGGCAACAACGTCTACCCCCCCCAACAACCACCTAGTCCTTCAATTGGCGGATCAGGTAGCCGAACACCTCCACAGCCTTGAATTGGTTCTTTAAGGTTAAAGAATACTTCTTGATTTCAAGCAACTATTCTGATTTTTTCCCCTTCCAACTTTCCTCCTCCCTCTTTTCAGGCGCATCAGGAAGTTTCTTTTTTCTTAATTATGGCTTTTTGGCTTTTGGCAAAATCAAAAGATTTATATAGAAGTTCCACTATAATTATTAAATTGATAGGTTTAGATTGAACTATAATCAAATTGTAAAGAATTTTGGTGTAATATGTTCGAAAGAAAAGCCTTTTCCACGCTGCTTGAGCAGAGCAAAGAGAAGAAGATATCTTTAGTGCTGGGCGCAAGGCAGGTCGGGAAGACTACGGCATTGCAGTGGCTCAATGCAAAGCTGTCTCAAAACAATAAGTGCCTCTATCTGGATCTGGACATACTCTCAAATTACGAGAAAGTCAGCACCTTTGAGTCATTGATCAATACGCTCAAGGCCTATGGCTATGAAGAGGCCCAAAAGGATTTTTTTTATCTTTTTTTGGACGAGTTCCAAAAATACCCCCAGCTTCCCAAGATAATGAAGAACGCATTTGATACCTGCCCCAATCTCAAAATTTACGCCTCGGGCTCTTCTTCTCTTGAGGTAAAAAACGGCGTTCAGGAGTTTCTTGCCGGCAGGAAAAGGATAACGGTGATGTATCCGCTCGATTTTGAAGAATGGGTGGAATTCACCCAGGACAAAAAGCTTGCGTTGATGCTGGAAAATGCCAAAAAGCTTCACGGCGAAGAGCTCAATAAGCCTTTGGCAGAGCTGCGCCAGATGATTGAGGAGTTCCTCATCTTTGGAAGCTATCCTGAGGTTTCCCTGAAGGCAAACAAAGAAGAGAAGATAGCCGTGTTAGACAGCATTTTTGACCTGTATGTTAAGAAAGACCTCGTTGATTTCATGAAAATTGAAAAAATACTGCACATGAAACGATTAATAGAACTGCTTGCAGTGAACCACGGCCAGAAGATAAAATACGAAGAGCTGGCTGCAGCAACATCGCTCACCTATGCTGAAATAAAGCAATACATCGAGCTTCTCGAAGAGACCTATCTCATAAGGGCTGTAAGGCCGTTTTACACCAACAAGAACAAAGAACTGGTCAAAATACCAAAAATCTATTTCATTGACCCCGGAGTAAGAAACTATTTTACAAAAAACTTCAATCCCCTGAGTTTGAGGAATGACGGCGGATTCCTGTTTGAGGGATTAATCATTTCGGAGCTACTTAAGCGGGGATGGGGAACCTTAAAATTCTGGCAGGACAAAAACAAGCATGAGGTGGATATTCTCCTCGAAAAGGAAGGGAGGCTGATCCCCCTGGAGGTTAAATTCCAAACGAAGATTAAAGGCGGCGAGCTGATATCGCTTCATGAGTTTTTTAAATGCTACCCTCAAGTAAAATCGGCCTGCCTCATCAACTTAGGCGTGCAGAAGAAAGAGAAAAACATCCATTACCTGCTGCCTTATTCTTTAGGTTTAATCTGATCTTTCTTAGGGGCAGCATACGCTCCGAAGGCATTGCCTGCCCGCCATGGCGGCGAGTTTTCGCTCCTCCCCCTGTTCAGGCGCTTCTTTGGGAAGATGGTATTTTTCCGTGATTAACGCTTTCTTTTTGGAAGGATAGTTTTCTACAATGTCCATTTGCCGCACTCTGTTCTCTGCACGATGGTTATACTTACTAACCAAAAGGTTTAAATAGTGCTTATTGGTTATACCTTCTAACATGCTCACTAAAGAACAGGTTTTGACCTTTAAGGCATCTGCAGACAAAATTTATGCAGATGGGGATTATACTTCAGCGCTTATACTTTATTTTAAGGCATGGTTTGCCCTTCAGGATTTTATCCTTCTTCGGAAAACAGGGCAGTCTCCAAAAGACCACAGTGAGCGGTTCAGGCTCCTGCAGAGGAAGTTTCCAGAAACTTATACCCTTCTTGACAGGGAGTTTTCTACCTACAGGGAAACTTACTCAAAGATACTCGATAAGGAAACCTGCGAAAGAATTAAATTCATTGTTGAAAATGAAATCACTAAACACGAGCTTAACTGAGGCATGCCTGCCTTTTGCAACAAAACACAAGCTGCAGATAGATGATATCATCCTCTTCGGCTCATCTGCAAGGGGCAAGGCTGATCCGGAAGATATAGATATCTTGCTGATCTTCAACGGGAGGGTTGATAAGAGCCTGGAGCATGAACTGCTGCTCAAGCTGAAAACGCTTGACAAGAGAATCAGCATCATCTCAAAAACAAAGCAGGCCATTGCCGATGAGGCTTTTGATGCGCGGGAGGGGATGCTGTTTGAAGGCTTCAGCCTCACAGACAAAAAATTTGTTGCCTCCGGCTACGGATTCACTTCTTTAGGGATGTTCATCCTATCGACAAGAGATTTAGGCAATGCCAAAAGGACAAGGTTTTACTATGCTTTGAACGGGCGCAGAGGGGCTAAGGGCGAGCTTGAAAGCCTGAACGCCATCAGGGTAAGCGACAATGCATTTGCAGTGCCCCTGCACAGCATAGAGCCGGCAAAAGCTTTTTTTGATTTCTGGGGCATCCAATACCAATATGTGCCGATGATTATTCCGACAAGGCTTGCAAGAAAGGGGATTCTAGGAAATCCCGGGCTATAGCAAAACTCTATCTTTCCATCATGGCTATGGCCAGCTTTGGCGGAGTTTGTTTCATAAGTCCAACAACTCACCGAAAGGAAACAGTTTCGGGATACGACATAATTTCAACCCATCGAAAGTTTTAAATACTCCCTGTCCAGAATGAGTGCAATCCGTATCTTACCCATAGGGAAGAGGTGTACGTCATGAACAAAAAAGCGCAGGGAATGAGCTTAAACATCATTATTATCGCAGCAATCGTCCTTATCGTGCTGGTGGTGCTGTGGGCTATCTTTACCGGCAGGATGGGCATTTTCAGCAAGGGCCTGCAGAAGCAGGATTCCTCATTGCAGTGCGGCTCTGATGCCATCAACGGCGTTGTGGTGCCGTCTTCAACATGCCCGGCGGGCCAGACTCCAATACCGGGAACGTTTGGCGATGTCCTTTCAGGAAGCGTCTGCTGCACTAAAGCAGCATAGTTTTTCTTTTTTGATTAATCATCATCACTACTTGATTATTCCCTACTATCCTTATAGGGAGGGAGCACGATGGGATTCCGCCTGACCGATGTCACTATCTTTAAGCTGATGCTTTTGATAGCGCTGCTGATAATTCTCGGGATATTGATTGACAGAGTAGTGCTGTTCTCCAACATCATGTCTGCGGTGGACAATGCAGCAATGCGCTGAGCGGCCGGCTGAGGCAGGAGAAAAACAACCTTTATATAATCCTGTTCCAAAAGCCATTGCATGCATAACAAGCGCGGCGATGTCCTCGGCCTGAACCTCAGCTGGATGGTCATTCTTGCAGCTTTGGTGATACTTTTTATCATCGCGATGGCAATGCTGAAAAATGTGAGCCCCTCATGGTCATTCCTCCCAGAATAAGCAAAAAAGCCCAGATGCACGGGCTCCTGATAACGGTGATAGTTATTGTTATCGTGTCTTTCATCGTTTTTGGCCTGGCAAAATCACTTGTGCTTACCTACAACAGCATCGGCGAAGGCTATTTTCCATGCCTGTTCAGAAAGATTGTTTCTGCATACACAAAAACGCCTTTGCTCCACACCCAGACCTGGAGCTCCTTTTGCCCGCCCGTCATCAGGCGCGTTGAGCTGGAATGGAAAGATGGCACAAAAAGAAGTTCGGACACTGCATATCTCAATATTGAGCTGCCGAAAGGGAAAGTTGATGGAAAACTGGATAAATGGTACAAGGGCGCAAAAGAATGCTCGAGTGTGGACAGTTGGTATCAGGACAAGAATAATCTTTGCCTCAGGAAATACCATCTTCAGGAAGAAGTGGCTCAGGCAATGAAACGGTGCTGGGGCAGGAATGGCGAGGGAAGATTGCCTCTGGGGAAGGAGTGGAGGGAAAGGAAATTAAGCAACCTTTGGTATATTGCCGCGCCTATCTTTTATTGCGACCTGTGCTACATTATCTCTTTTGACGAGGGAACAAAACAAAGTTTTCCGCAGAAAGTTAACATGGATGATTTCCTGCAGAGAAACCCTATCAGCAGCATCTCTTTTACCAGCTACTGGGAATTTCTCAAAGATGACTCTACCCCTTCCGACTTCTTCAAATCATGGGATTTCTCCACACAGGAAAAACTAGCCGTGGTGTATATCCGCGCAAACCCCACACAATTAAGCAACCTTATCATCAAGCCCTTCAAGAGCGCCGCAAACCTTCCCAAAGACGAGCCTTATGACGATATCTTATTAACTACCCTTGAAGAATACCGCAACCGCTGCCTCAAGGCGCCCTAGCATGAAAACAAAAAAAGCAATTGCAGTGCAGCAGCTCGTCCTTTTCATCCTGGCAGCTATCGTGCTGCTCTTCATCATGTGGTATATCTGGAATACACGATCAGACACTGAAGTGGTCATGGAGAAGCTCAAGCAGGCTTTCGCTTAACATGCAGAGAAAAAAAAGAGGAACATCCCTCGCCTGGAACAAGCTGATGGAATTCATCCTGGGCGCATTAGTCCTTGGCGTAGTCGTCTACATAGCGTTTCCGGAAGCCTACAAGGGCGGCAAGGAAGTGTTCAGCAAAGGCCTGACAGCGATAGGCATAGACGGAAAGGTTGAGTTCACGCCGTATGTTCCGCAGTTTACGCCGACAGAACAGACGATTGACTATTCTATGAATGCGCTGATGTGCGCGATAAAAGGAACACAGTACGGCGTGATTGATACCTCCTACTGCACCAATCTCGGGGGGAAACAAATTCCTGTCGGTTCTAATCCCATTCAACAGGCAGGTACTCCTGCTGGGGCGGCAACAAGTATCGCTAATCCTCAAAATGGTCCGGGACTAAGCTGCGAAGGCGGGATTTTATTCGGAACAAATCAATGTGTTAAGTGTGAAAGCGACACTCTCGTTTTTTTAGAAGGTGATATGGATAATGATATCTCCCAATTGTCGAAGGCATTAATTGATTGTAAAAATAAATATGGGTCTCAGAATAAACGGGAACTTTGCGGGTTGATTGATTTTACGGGGATGCGAAATAATGTTGCCAAGATACTTAAAATCGGTTATTTTGTCTCTGACACTCAAATTCAGCTTAAAATGGGGGGGGCCAGCAGGGGAATAAAATGGGACTTAAAAGATGGCGAACAAGGGTTAAGATTTAGGAATGGGGGGAAAGCTCTTATCTATTGGGATGGGGCTTATATTGACAACTTCTTAATAACTGATAAACTGCAAGCGCCATCTGGCTGTAAGCTTATCGGTTTTGAAATGCCTCAGGAAATCCCGGATAATTGGAAGAACTATATTGTCGGTTATGGGGATCCTGAACATCTCGTGTATTTTGAAAAATTTCCAGAGCTGGAAAAGATGGCATGGAAAACCAAAGACCAATTTTGGTTTATGATTGGATTAGGAGTAAGGGGCTTGTTTACCCTCGTGCCTTTTGTTCCTGGTATCGCCAAAGCCGCATTAAGCGAGGCAAAAAATGCTGGAAACATTGCAGTAAAGGAAACGATGGAAGCTGCAGGAGAAATTGGAAAAAGGGTAAAAACAGCAGAAGACGCCCAAGATGCGCTCCAAACAATCAATAAATTTCCATCTGCTTCTTCTGTGGCAAAATTATCAGACGCTATATCAAAAGCAGATAACCTTCTTCTCCCCATGGACATAGACAAACTAGCATCGGAAGCAACAGAAAGGATGGTTAATACAATCAAAAAATCAACGATAGCCGGCACAGAATCTCAAGGCGGTGAAGCCCTTTTTAAGATTTCAGCCCACAACCAGAAAAGAGCGTCAAAGGAAGTTTCAGATTTTTTTGCCAGAGAGCTAAAATCTGCCGATATGGACGAGCAAATCTTAAGGAAGAATATTGAAGATATGGTGAATTTTCAGCCTGGCCAAAGGGCAGCGAAAAGGGTCAATAAAGCCCAGCTCGAGAATGCAATAAAAAGGTCATTTGAGCAAAGCGCCGCAAAGAAGGGAATTAGCGGCACTATTGATGAGGCATTCAAGAAAGCCGTCGAAAGGAATGGCTTATCCCGCTTTTTTAACACTCTTTTCAATTCTGGAAAACTATTAAAGGCAAGAGAATCTATCGTCGATGCGTTCAATGCAGTTGCCCATCTCGGGGGGAAGGGGAAGATAACTGCGCAGGAAACTTTTAAATATGTCGGTGAGAGGGCTAAAAATCTCCACATCACTGAGGATATGCTTGGCTTGGTTAAGGCTGCACCGCAGGAAGCACGAGAGATTATAGATTCTATGCCACAGATAGGTGAATCATTTGCGGTTGCTTTAGTGCGCGATTTAAAGCCATTAAAATCGCATATTGCTGGCGGGGCAGTTTGGGCAAAAAACTCATTACAAAAATTACCGAGCTGTGTGGCTATTGGGGTCGCGATCATAGCCGCCGGCCAGGTCAGTGAATTATTAGACCAGACAGTTCCTTTCTTGGGATTATCTGACTCGACGGAAATGACTGCAGGGATTGTTGCTGTTGGCGGCCTGGCACCTTTCTTTCTTGGAAAGGCAACTGTCGGATGTTATAAATTCTTAAAATACAATTATGTCCCTGCCTTTCTTGGGGCCGCATATCTTTTCTATCTTGAAGAAAGCCAGAACCAGGCATTCATCCCCATCGGAATGAATAAGCTCGGGGTTGTAGAGCCGATGTATTATGAGACAAAGCCCCGAGTCTACGAACCAGAAATTCCATCAATGTTTTACTTCAACATGAAAAAAGAAAAAGGGCAAGCTCCAGAAAGGTTTTTCTTGGCCAGCCCTTGCAAGGTAGACCTTCAACTAACCAAGGATTATTGCTCATGTGAACTGAATAATGGGGATTTTGCTTACGAGTTTGAAGATTCCTCCCTCGGGAAAAACCAGGCCCCAGAAAAGAGGCTGCAGACCATAGAGCCCCTCCGCATGGAGGGTGTTTGGCGTTCCGACTGGGAAAAAGTGAAAAATGACAAGTTTAAGAAATTCCAATACCTCACCTATGTTCCCGGCTCCGTTGGCAGCACCGCACCTAATTGGATCAATGACCCTTCGCTAAACTTTAGGGCGCAGATGCTTAAGCTTTTCAAAAAGCATGACCTTCTTGCAGAAGATCTATACAATAAGAAAAGAACAGAGTTTCTAAGTTTTCTTTTTAATGACCCGCCTTCATTCTTTTTATTCATTGCATCGTCCTTGAATAAAGATATGCCCAACAAAAATCAGGAAAAAATCAGCTTATTGAAAAAACTCAGCCCAATACTTGACCTTGACCAAGAGAGTTACGAACTTTTTCTAAAAATCCTCTCTGAAAACCTCTATGCAGATTTAACTATTTCCGAACGGGTCTTTTTGGCTAATATTCCTTATTATGCTGCATTGGTTCCTGGGTCCATACCTCTTGCAATGGGATATGAAGTACTTAAAAGCATCTTTAAAACACAGCCTCCTTCCCTTAAGGCAGGGCCCATAGAGTTATCAAAACCCGAAAAGGAACTGATTGCGGAAATTTTGGAAAGGAGGCTTTTTGGCGAGAGGATAAATGCCAGGCAGATAAGATCTCCTTTGCAGAAAAATTTTCTTGAGCTCAGGGATAAATCATTGGAATCCTTCAAATCAAAATTTATTAAAGGAGATAATATAGACAGTTATAGAATCGACTGGGAAGAATTAAAGAAAGAATTTCCAGATCTCACCACTCTTTTCGGCAACCAAAAGCCATTACTGGATGATTTTATCAAGTTTGATAAAAATCTCATGCAATTTGAGGAAAAAAGGAAAAATGAGGGGACTGATTCGGAATTAAACACTTTGGAAAATGGCCTTGATACTTTATTCAACGATATCACCCAAAAGAGGATTGCTTCTCACAATCGCCGGTCACTTTATTTAGAAAACGCATTATCTAAAGATTTTAACATTCGCACCTTTGAGGCAATAGGTGATGAGGCTTTCCTGCTTCAAACCTTAAGGCTTTTACATAGCGAATACTTTGAGAAGATGATCAGCGATTTTTTCTTCAGAGTCTATACAATAGATCAGAATACTCCGATGTTTAAAGAGAGCATAACCAGAATATGCAGAAACCAGGAATTCGTCCAAGCCCCGGCACCTTCTCAAAGGTTTAATCTGAAACGAAAAACAACAATCCCCTGCTTTTCAGCAGAACCTCAGAATATCGATAAGTATGGCCAGTCCGGATGGAATGGGGGGTATAACTATTGTTATACTGGCAGAAGCTTATTTTATGAATTTAGCACCAGCGCATTGGAATGGACGAGCATTATTGCAGGCATTGCATTGACACCTTTTTCGGGTGGGGCAATTATCCCTTTGATTCTTGCTGGAACAGAAATTGCTTCGATGTTTGGAGCTTATATATTAGAGGAATGCGGGACATGGCCAACTCATGCACCTTCTGTCAGCGGGTGTTTTACCTAAAATCTTCTTTGCCAAAGGCAGGCATTAGGTAAGGCTAATCAACGTAGAATTCCTGTCCTCCCGTATCTCTCCGACCCACACTCCACCATCATGGATGTTATAACCGTTCTCAAACCTTTCCATATCATCTTCCACCCAATCCATATAGATTCCCTTTGACGCTTCAAAAGAAAAATTGAACTCCTTGTCGGACTGGTGGAATTTCCCCCAGAACACCGTCGTATTAAACACGCTCTTCCTCCAATCCTCGTCAAGGAAGATATACACATACGGCTTCTCATCAATAACCTTTTCTACCATAAACCCCTCAATAATGCCGTCATAGGGCTTCATCTGCGGGCTTATCCTCATAAGAACCTTTCCATCATCAAGATCAGCATACTCTTCCCTGAAATAACTGCCATGATACCATCCATCATAGGCAAACACTGTGCCGATAGTTCCTGTTTCATACTGCAGCCCGTTGAAATCAACATACCCCGCTCCGCCTGTAGCCTTGTCCACGTTGATTTCCCTCACGCCCTTCCCCTTATCCTCAACCCAGTCTTTGGGGTCATCGGAATAATAAGGCTTTTTAGGGTAGAAGAGATATGCCATGAGGGCGATAAGCAAAACAACTGCCATAAAAACTATCAGCCAAGCTTTTTTTGCCATCATGCTGAGCCAGTAACTTGGAATTTAAAAACCTTTATATATTGAGGTTCCCCCAATCAGCGCATGGGCAGCAGAGGTAGGAAAAAGGCAGAAGGCCTTTCGATGAACATCATCATCATCGCCATCCTCGGCCTCCTGGTTTTGGTCATAGTCGGCATCGTCTTTCGGGGTGTGGTGAAAGAGAGCATCAACGAATACCGGCAGCAGAAAACAAATGAGCTCAACAGAGCGCAACAGGCCGGCTTAGCCAACACCCCGATTATTTTTCTTAGCCCATTCGTGATGCCCTTTTTGCGAAAGAGATCCATGCATTCAGGAAAATCTTTCTGACAGCTATCATCAGATTAGGGAGAAAATCATTCATCTTCTTACAAAAGCAACAGCATCGGCGAGGCGAGGGCGGGGCCGCCCTCCGTGCCGAAGGCACCGGAAGCTTTTTTCTCCCTTACGGGGTGCCTGAGCAGGGCAAAATTTCCACAGAGGAAATTTTGACCGTCGAGCCCTTTGCTGTTGCTTTTGTTTTTGCGGGAGTTATTAATCGACGACAATCTGCTTTTTCACAAGCCTTTGATAAAGAGGAGTTAACAGATCACTCATCATCTCCTATCCTTATTCTGAAGGCATAACTTAAAAAACCACCTCTTCCTGCAGCTTTGAAAGATGCTTTATGGCAGAAGAAGGAGTGACTATCACTTATGCAGAGATGCTTCAGCTTATCGTATTGGCGTTTCTCCTCATAACTGTCGTTTTAGGGGTGAGATCCTGCTTTTCTGACATCTCTGCTCAGGATGAGCGCAACCATAATACGTTGAGCATCCTGGCAGCTTACTTAAGCAATCTCCGGGCTGAAGACGGCCAGCAGAGCATCCCGCTCAAATTTGACAGTGACTACAGCATCGTAACACTGAGAAAATGCGCTGAAGGCGACAAGCCGGGAACCGGCTGCTCATCAAGGCCTTTGGTCTGCCTGAGGGACAACAAGAATCCCAACAAAGCAAAGTTCTGCGAGGAGATCGCTCCCGGCCCAGGCGAGCAGCTTGAGCTTGTCGAAAGGGATTGGGGAGATGTCACTAATCTTATTGTCATAAAACAAACTCCTGATCCCAAAAATGAAAAAAACAAACGGATAGATATCGTGAAGGATGCAAGCGCAATCTCCAAGATTGCCCAAACAAATACTGCTCAAACAAATACTGCCCAAAATGCTCTTCCGGCTCAGACTGCCCAGGCTGCTACTGCTACTACTACCGCCACTAATGCTGCCGCTTCTGCTGCTCAAACGACCAAGAGCCCTGTTCCTCCGGCTCAGAAAGCCCAGAAAAAGCAGAAGATCGCCAATCAAATGGGTATTCCCGCCAATCCCTGCCAGCAGGAATTAGCCTCCCCTCCGGGCAATATGCAGGAGCAGTTATCTCCGCCTGAAGACCCAAACGGCGGATCAGCTGGCAGCTCTCTCACTGCAGCAGATAGCTTCTCCTCCGGCACTTCAGATGACGGCCTTGATGGCGGATCAGCAGAAACTCCTGATAGTTCAGGAACAACGCAGAGTGAAATTCAGTTTAATGAACTCGATATCCCTCTTTTCAGATCCTGTCCTATGCCGAAGGCAGAGGCAGGCTGCGGAGAATCCCAGAAAAAATGCCTTATCCCCTCTTCAACAGAGTTTGCCTGCTGCAGCGAGGATGAATTTTGCGAGCTTGGAAAATGCCTCTCAGAAGATGAGTTCTACAACGGCTGCCCGCCCAACTTTTACGGCGACAGGTTTTTCAGGTGCGCAGAGGATGGCTCCCAAAAATGCTGCCCTATGACCCATCGGTGCCAAAGCAATGAGTGCATGCCAAACACTGCCTGCGATCTTCTCGGCGGACGCTGCATATCAAACTATAAGTTTGATCCCTACTACCCGGAAAAAACTGAAAGCTGCGCATGGGATGCCAATACCGTCGCTGGCAGCCTGTGCACGGGCTCGTATAATGCGCTCTGCTGCCTGCCCCGTGAACAGTCATGCAGGATGCCTGAGAAGGGCTCTTCCAAAACTGCCTACCAAAGCATTGCTGATACTGCCCAGAAAGAGCTGCGGGGAGGCCTGGCTGATATGTGGATCGCCCAGATAAAAATTATAACTCCTTTCGATTACGACGATAAAAATATCTACACCTACGAGGAGTTCGAGGAAGAAAGCAAAGCCCTCTCAACATCACTTCTGCTCGATTTCAGCTGCCTTACTGACATCAAGATTGCCGCAAGGAACCGTGAAGACTGGATACTGGAGGAAAAAATCCTTAATCCGACCAAAGAAGCAGAAGCTGCCCTTTCAAGACTTGCCGAAAAATCAAGAGAGGGAAAGCCCGAAGATGCGTCTTCCGACGCAATTTTTGGCTTATTGCCGATGATGAAAAACGCAAGAGACAATGCACAGATAAAAACCTTAGGGGATTTAAGGCTCTTCCTTAATTCAATGGCACTTCTTCTAAGCGGCAGCGACACACAGCTGTATACTAAGATCAACAGCGCCCACGAGGACTATTTGAAAGCGATGAAAAAAGAATTGGAGGAATAATTGCTGATTCAGGACTTATTTGCGGCCAATGCATCTTTCGTATTTGTTTAGCATCTTCGAAACGCCCGACGTTGGGATTAATGGTCCTGCGTCCCCGTAGGGGATAATCTTGCGTTCCTGTCCCTTCGGGAAGGAGTGAGAAAAAAGCGTTCCGGTTGCTTCGCAACGGAGGGCGGCCCCCCTGTCGGCTGAATTTTCTCGCCAAATGATTTTTACTTTAGGCTGCTAACCTATATTTTGAACTGTGCCCATCTTAATCAAAACCTATTTAAACTTCCCTCGTCAAATCCCCCGTATGCAAAAAAGAGGGCAGTATAACATTATTGAGATCCTTATCATCCCTGTCATCGGCCTTGTGCTGGTCTTTGGCTTTTTCTTCACCCCTCTGCTTGCGGAAACACTGAAAATCCAGGAAACCACGTTCTTTGAGAAACATTATCTGGTGAGGGACATGGCGATGATCGTTGACGTGCTTTATGCCGCTCCGGGCAATATGGCTGTCGTGTATGACAAAGACACAAAGACATTCAGCTTTAAATTTTCTCCGAAGGAGGCAATAGTATATGATGCGACCTCTGACCTGAAGCTTGAGACATCCTACCGCATCATCGGCTCCCGGCTCATCTCCCTTGAGCCTGCTGAGCTTATGCCTGAGTTCACCCCGAAGGAAACAACCACTAAAGAGGCGATGACCAGGAAATCAATCCCTGTCTTTGCGAAGCTCAGCAACCGCATCATCATCAAAGATCAGGAAGGCATGGGCAGCCTCACTTTGCTTGAGCTCCCCTGCAGCCCGGGAAAGCCTGCTGAGCTGAAAAAGATAGCGATTGACGCAGGCCATGGCGGCGAGCTCACCGACAAAAGCGCTGATGACGGATATACCTCGCCTGCAGCGAAAGAAAAAGACCTTACTGCTTCAGCTGCCACTTACCTTATCAATTCCTTCCAGGGAAAGATGGATTTTGCCTATTCAAGGGCAGACACCACGAGCGATGCCACTCTACAAAAGCGCAGCACTTCATCGCAGATCGAAAAAGACTTCGGCGGCTCAGATATTATCCTCTCGCTCCATATCGGCAACAAGCCGGGAAACAGCAACACTGTCAAAGCATTTTATTATGCAACAGCAGCAGAAGACATCCAGGCGCAGTCAAAGGCCATT
Organism: Candidatus Woesearchaeota archaeon; assembly: GCA_016180135.1. GTDB lineage: Archaea > Nanobdellota > Nanobdellia > Woesearchaeales > JACPBV01 > JACPBV01. Next base: position 3,435 of record JACPBV010000006.1, on the reverse strand, counting down.
GCCTGCCGTGTGTTGAACAGAATTGCACAGGAAGATATCGGCATCACCGGGATCTCTCTGGCGCCCATCGAGCCGAAACAATACCACGATGAGGAATTCCTTGACGAAAAAAAGCCGGGATTCATCCTTGAGCTTGGCAGCATCCAGAGCGCAGCCACCATGTCTATGCTTCAGGATATATCAAAACTTGGCCTGCTTACCCAAGGCATCGCCAGGGGATTGGGGCTGAGTTGAAATGAAACTCTTCTTTACAGCAGGGCTTGAGAAAATGAAACTTAAAAAAGGATTTATGGGATTTGGGTTTGAGCTGATGGGCTATGTTGTGGGAGTGACTGCAGTCGTCATCTTCCTGTCATCCATCCTTTTAAGCACGCTCCGTGAGGCTGCAAGCACCCATGACCTTGAATACTTCCTTGCCCATGCCAGAGTCACTTACAGCGGCAGCGGATTCTTTTATACCGATAAGGATACGGGAAGGGCTTATCCCGGGATGATCGTTCCGGGGCAGTATAAGGAAGAAACTTTGAAACAGCTCTTTGGCGACGATCCAGCAAATGCCCAGGCCCCAAACATTCCCTTTGCCGACACCCGGAAATTTGCGCTGAAGTTCAGCTACGACGGCAATATCCTTTTCTACAACCGGGAGCTGTTTGAAACCGCAGAGTATGTCTACCAAAATCCGGAAGCATACTATAACGGAATTTACCTTGTAACTCCTGTTACTGTCGGACAGCATGATACTGCTCTGCAGCAGGGGATGATGTTTATAACTGAGTGAAACCCTTTGATAAATAGACAACCAAACTCACCAACCGCACAATGGGAACGAAACTCAAAAAAGTAAATGCCTTTGGCAAGCCTTTCCATAACAGGAAAGGGGGAACGACAGCAGATTACCTGGCTGAACTGCTCCTGTTCTATACTCTTATCATAGCGCTGATGCTCTTTGTCACCCAGTGCGTCAAGCCCAATCTTGCGGCTCCAAAAATAGATGATATTAAAGAAAAGATGGAAGCCCAGCTGAAAAGCCCCATCCTCTACGGCCTCCTGAATACCAATGCCGGCAATAAAAAATTCAACGAAATCCTGACTGTCTCAGACCCCTTCGCAAGGAGGCAGGAGATAGAAGCTGCCTTCAGGACAGCTCTGCTGAACTTTGACCCTAAGCTCAATGGAGAGCTCTTTGCGAATGGCATTGGGCTTGCCCAATATTGCCCCCAACGATGCAGCAAAAAAAATGCTTATGCTGAATTCACCATCGGCCTTCCGATAAGGAAAGGGGATTACATCAATTTCCAGTTCAAGCTTTACAGGACATGAATTTGGGAGGAACCATGCGGAGCCAAAAACTGCAAAAATCCTGCAACCCGAACTTCCAAAACAAAACCTTACAACACCCAAACCTACAAAACAAAACCCTGGAAAAAATGGCCTCAAGAAAATGGCCTGCGGGGTATATTACAATTAACGAGGAATAATCTATGAAGCCAATAACCCTTATGACGAATAAAAAATCGAATGTCTATATGGCATTCAGCATGCTCTTTGTCCTTTTCATCATCATCTCGACATTATACATCCAGATCAGGACAAAGACATTTGCTTATACCAACAAAATAGGGGATACTCAGATAAGGATGCTCTCTTACCTCGACAAAGCCCAAAAAACCTTCATTGCGGTTGACCTTGCAGCACAATACTCTTTGCCTGACGCAATCTTTGGTTTTCTCGAAAAAGGCGGCTATCCCGGCCCTACTCCCTGCCAGCAGGCCTCGCAGTTTACCGTCTGGGAAAACATTGACCCAAGCAGCAAGGATCTTGCGCCTCCGCTGCGGAACCCCCAAAAGCCGGACTGGGACAGCGATTGCAAGCCCTCACGGGGGCAGCTTTTAAGGGGCTTTACAGAAATATTCAACAGGGAAATCAACCCTTATCTTGAGAAACATCCTGACAAAAATCTGCCCCTTGATAACTATGACCTTATCATCAAAGATGAAAATGGGATAACAATGCTCAAGGGCATCGCAGCCCAGCCTTTGCTCTACCCTTCTTCCAGGGGGATGGGGACGATCAAAGATATCCCTGCAATAAGAGCAAATGCTTTAGCCTCAATAACAAATCTGCAAGAAAAGCAATGCCTCGAAAAACCAGGAAAAGTTCCGTTCTTCAGAAAAAATCAACAGGGATTTGAGTTCCTCTCATGCGGAAGCTGCCCTAAGGAAGGAACCTGCCAGAAATACATCAACGAAGCCTACTGCAATGCTGATCCGTGCGGCCTGCAATGCTTTTGGGAAAATAACAAATGTGATGTCCTCCAGAATGTCTTTTATGCAGAAAAGCCGTCATTTGCCCTTCCCTTAGGATATGATCCGATAAAAGAGATGGAGACAATCGCTGAAAAAGTAAAAGCTTTCAAAGAGCAGTTTGTCGGATGCATCAAGACAGGTGGAACTCTCCAGGTAGTAATATCGCCTTCATCCTCATCTTCTCCATCCCCCTCCCCCTCCCCCTCAATATCATCTCTCCCATCGTCAACGTCCTCAACAACTCAAGCATCTCAACAAGTTCAGGCAAGTGATGCCGAAGAATGCATAGCTCTTTTATCCCAAAAAAGCGAGTTTGCGCAATTCAATGTGCAGTCTCAGCCTCAGCAGGATCATTACTTCCTCACTTTTGAAATTCTGTCGGGCTACAGGCATCCATACGATAATGCCCAGCCCTCAGCAAAGATAGGGTTGAGATTCTGGGATATCTACCCTCCGCCAAAGGTAACTTCATTCCAGCAGAAATCCACTTTTTTTACATGGGACAAGAATCCGGCATCGGACTTGGGAAAATTATTGCTGTTTGGCAAGCCGAAGTCAGGCTCCCAATGCCCCGATAAGCCCAAGGACATCCGGCAGGATTATGGAGACCCTGAAGAATTGCCTCCGGCGCAAACATCTTATGAAGTTAAAAATATTCCAACCCATTCAAGGACAGGCAAGTCCCTGAGCGAAAGGCTGTCTTTGGCAAAAGATGCTCTGAACTGCATCGCCATCCTCCCAGTTGATACAATAGGGAATGAAGGCGAGCCTGCTTTTGCGGAGTATGCTTCCACAGGAAACGAGCGGGCCAGCCCCTGAGGGGCAAGAAATCATCTGGACAAATGAAACGAGTAAGAACAGAATCTTATGGCCTTTAGCTTATGGACTTTAGGCAGGAGGTCATGCAGGCATATCTTTTGGAGCACCGGCTCCGTTCAAAATCTCGCTTTCGCTCGGGTTAGCAGCTTAAAAATCGTAAATATTCTTTCCGTTTGCTGACATGCTTAGAAATCATCAAAAAAATCCGACAACCAGCAGTCAATAGACCGGCGTTTTGCTCGCTCCCTTCTGTCGCTTGGGTCGGATTTTTTGTTCTCATTTTCCACGAGACATGATTTCTGCCGTAAAC